>NZ_VIFM01000332.1 GCF_006636215.1 Myxococcus llanfairpwllgwyngyllgogerychwyrndrobwllllantysiliogogogochensis
ACGGTGGAGGGGGACCGTCGGCTGGTGGGGGATGCGACGCTGGAGGTCCTGCTCGGCGTGCTGGAGACGGAGACGCGGGAGCATGAGTTGCTCCAGGCCCGGGAGCGACTGGCGGCGCTGTTCCGATTGCTGCCCACGAAGGCGGTGCTGGCGGCGCGGCGCGTGAGGCGGGTGGCGGCGGCTCAAGGCAGCGGGGTGGCGCAGGTGTTGGACGCGCTGGGGAGCGCGGGGACTCCGGAGGCACAGCGGGAGCTGGCCCGGCTGCTGGGGGAATCACGGCTGAGGGTGACGACACGGGCGTTGGTGGCCACGGCGGCGGGGAAGGTGGCGCGGCCGTCGGCGGAGTTGACGCAAGCGCTGGCTCGGGCCGTGGGAGCGACGAAGGAAGGCGAGCTGAAGCGCGCGGTGGTGCTCGCGCTCGGTTCGGTGGCGAAGGGGTTGGAGCGCTCGGAGCCTGGACGGGCGCTCGGGGTGCTCGATGGGTTGATGGGGCGCTGCGAGGCGAAGCGGCTGGATGTGGAGACGTGCTTGCGGGCGCTGGCGCGGACGGGCTCGGCGCGAGGGTTGGAGTATGCGCGCGCGGCGCTGGCTCACCGCTCGGCGGAGGTTCGCGTGGTGGCCACGGAGGCGTTGGGGGCGATGGCGGGTGCGGACGTGGATGTGTTGTTGGACACGGTGCTGCTGGAGGACCCGGAGGCGCGGGTGCGCGTGCAGGCGGCGGTGATGATTTCGCGGCGCGTGGCCGGTCCTCACCTGCGCGCGGTGGCGCAGGTGTTGCGTGCGGAGCCCGAGCCCCAGGTCCGCGCCGAGGTGGTGCGGATGCTGGGGACACTGCTCACCGTGGAGCACCTGGCCGGTGAGCTCTTGCGCGACGTGGTCGCCCGCGATGACTCCGAGGACGTGAGACGTCTGGCTTCATCACTCCTCGCGGAGTAGGGCGCGGCTCATGCCTCCGGAACCCACAGCGCGCGCAGGTCCGCGGGGAGCTGGCCAATCACATCCTCGGCCTCGCCCTCGGAGATGTGCGCTCGCACCGTGGCGAACACGGCGCGCGTGAGGCGCTCCGCTTCGTTCGGCGTCGTGTCCAGGTCGTCGGAGACCATCTGGAGGAACTCCAGCATCTTGAACTTGCGGGGAGGCAGGCCCTCGTGTCGCGGGCAGCGCTGCAACAAGTCCCTCACCTTCTGCGGCAGCTGCGCCTCCAGGTGCTCCACCTCCTGGCCCATCAACCGCTGCTCCAGCGTGCAGAGCACCGACTCCGCGGCCCGCTCCGCGAGCGGACGGTCGACTCCCGCCTTCGCCTCCAGGTCCCTCAAGAAGAGCGTGTACGTCCGCGACGTCCTCGACTCGCGCCGCTTCGCTCGCAGCTCCTCCGTCGACGTGCTCGGGCGCTCGCCTGCCTCTGGTCGTCCCTCGTTTTCATTCGCCATGTCGTGGCCCTCCCCTGTCCGGGTGTGGTGGCTGACTCCCACCCACTCACCGTGGACACCTCCCTCCCAGAAGACAGCATGCCCCCGCCGCGCGCCGGGGCGGCGGGCCGGCACTCAGGCGGGAAGCCGCTCCAGGAAGCCCTTCACGAGCGGCCCGAAGAGCAGCAACCACAGCACCGTGCCCCCGACTCCCAGCAGGATGCCCGCCACCGCCTGCCACCCCTTACCAATGGGAGGCCGCGCTCGCGAATCCACCTTCCGCAAGGCGATGAGACCGAAGACCACCGCCACGGGCCCCAGCACCGGAAAGATGAACGTCGTGAACCCCAACGACAGCGCATGTCTCGCCATCGGGTTGTTGACCCGCAAATCCCACAACCGCCGCAGCTCCTTCTCCGACACGTCCACGCGGAAGAAGAGCCGGTTCCTCGTGTCGAGGAAGATTTGCAACGCGGTGACGAAAAGCAGGAACCCACCCACGAGCAGCGCGGGGCCGAACATCGCCGCGCCCGCCACCCCCGCGACCACCGGCGTGAAGACCAGGGCCGTCCTCGCCCAGCTCTGTCCCAGGTAGAACGCCCCACCCACCACCGCGGCGCCGAGCAGCACCAGCGCCATGGGCCAGGCGCCTTGCAACAAGGCCGTCAGCACGCCCGCGAGCACCCCCAGCGTCCCGACTCCCACCAGCCACGCATTCGTGTCGCGCCGCCCCCAGAGCTTCAGCCGGAAGGTCTCCAGGTAGTTCACCTCCGGGCGGAGGGAGCAGGCCGCGCAATACAGCACGCCCATCACCCACGTGGAGCACTCCTCACAGACGAAGCCGCCGCAGCGCTGACACGTCCCCCCCGCCTCCACCTCCGGGTGGAGAGCGCAGCGAGGCGTGACACCGACCAAGGAAACCATGCGCTCCAGTGTCTCATGGAGCGCCGCGCGCTTGGGACGCGAGTCAACGGACACCTCATCCCGCTCGGAGCCGGCCCTCAACAGTTGCCACCCGCCGCCCATTCCGCTTGTCATTCCTTGCCCACCCGGCGAGGGACGCGTGCTAAGCGCGAGAGGTGAGTCCCTGGCACGGAAGCCCCGGAGGAACCTTGTCCCGAATGAAGGCCCTCGTCGCCGCAGCCCTCGTCGTCTTCGGGCTCCCGGCACTCGCCCTCTCAGCACAAGAGGCGAAGCCGCTGGAGCCCGGTCGCGAAGCGGTCGCCATCCCCTACGAGAAGTACACGCTGCCCAACGGATTGGAGGTCATCCTCTCCGTCGACCGCAAGCTGCCCGTCGTCTCCGTCAACGTCTGGTACCACGTCGGCGCCTACCACGAGCAGCCCGGCCGCACCGGCTTCGCCCACCTCTTCGAGCACATGATGTTCCAGGGCTCGCGCAACGTGGCCGATGACGTGCACATCTCCATGCTCGAACAGCTGGGCGCCACCGACCTCAACGGCACCACCAGCTTCGACCGCACCAACTACTTCGAAACGGTTCCCACCCACCACCTGGAGACCGCCCTCTGGCTGGAGAGCGACCGCATGGGCTTCCTGCTCGACGCGCTCTCCCCGGAGAAGCTCGCCACCCAGCGTGAGGTGGTGAAGAACGAGCGCCGCCAGGGCACCGAGACGGCGCCCTATGGCCTCGCCCGCGAGGCGGCCTGGCACGCGCTGTTCCCCCTGCCGCACCCGTACCACGGTGACGTCATCGGCTCGATGAAGGACCTGGACGCGGCCACGCCGGAGGACGTGAAGGACTTCTTCCGCAAGTGGTACGCGCCGTCCAACGCCACGCTCGCCGTCGTCGGTGACTTCGACGTGGCGAAGACGAAGGCCCTCATCGAGAAGTACTTCGGCTCGCTGCCCAGCCACCCCAAGCCGACGAAGCCCGAGGTCGCCTCGGTGAAGCTCGCGCAGCCCGTGGTCATCCGCCACGAGGAGCGCGTGGCCACGCTGCCCCTGCTGTCCATCCAGTGGCTGTCGCCCGGGTACTTCGAGGACGGGGACGCCACCGCGGACGTGCTGGCCACGGCGCTCGGCACCGGCAAGGCCAGCCGCCTCTACCGCCGGCTCGTGTTGGACAAGCAACTGGCCCAGAGCGTCAACGTCACCCAGCAGAGCCAGGGCGCGCAGTCGGTCTTCACGCTCGACGTGGTGGCCCGGCCCGGCGTCTCCACGGACGCGCTGCTCAAGGAAGTGGACGCGGTGCTGGAAGACATCCGCCGCAACGGCATCACCCCGGAGGAAATCCAGCGCGCCCGCACCCGCTATGACACGCGCACGCTGGCGGGCCTCCAGTCCATCGGCGGCTTCGGTGGCAAGGCGGACGTGCTGCAGAACTACAACCACTTCGTCGGTGAGCCCAGCTACGTGGCGCAGGACCTGGCGCGCTACGAGACGGTGACGCCCGAGTCCGTGAAGCTGTTCGCTCGCGACACGCTGCGCCCCGATGCCCGCGTCATCCTCCACGCCGTGCCTCCCGCCCGGAAGCAGGCACCCGTCGAACCGAAGGAGCGCCACTGATGCGCCGCCTCATCACCGCCCTCGTTGCCGTCTCGCTCGCCGGCTGCGCCAGCCAGCAGAAGCCCGCCTCCAGCGAGCCCCAGGGCACCGCCGCGCCCCAATCCCCGAACCCCGCGACGCCCGCCGACGCGGAGGCCTTCCGCGCGACGCCGCCCCAGCCGGGCAAGCCTCCGGAGCTGGTGCTGCCCACCTTCCAGAAGGCGACGCTCGACAACGGGCTCACCGTGCTGGTGAGCACCCGGCGTGAGCTGCCGCTCGTCTTCGCGGGTGTCACCTTCGCGGCGGGCAGCGCGCAGGACCCGGTGGGCAAGAAGGGCCTCGCCGACCTGACGTACCGCATGCTGCTGGAGGGCGCGGGCACCCGCGACACGGTGGCGTTGGACAACGCCTTCTCGGACCTGGGCGTGTCCGCCTTCCAGGAGGTGTCTCCGGATGGCGCGCAGGTGGGCGTGCGCGTGCTGACGCGCAACGTGGACGCCGCGCTGGCCCTGCTGGCGGACGTCACCCTGCGGCCCACCTTCGCTCCCAAGGCCTTCGAGCGGCGCAAGAAGCAGCAGCTCGCGGACCTGGTGCGTCGGCTGGGTCAGCCCAGCGCGCTGGGGCAGATTGTCTTCCTGTCCTCCGTCTTCGGGAACACGCACCCGTACGGGCACACGTCCGCGGGCATGCCCGACACCGTGCAGGCGCTCTCGCTGGAGGACATCCAGGGCTTCTACAAGAAGCACGTGGGCCCGGCCGCCGCGGCGCTCGTGCTGACGGGTGACATCTCGCTGGACGAGGCCGTGGCCTTCGCGAAGCAGCACTTCGGTGCATGGAAGGCGCCCGCGACTCCGCCCGCCGCTCCGCCCGCGCCGTCCACTCCCGCGCGCCAGATGGTGTACGTGGTGCCCAAGCCCGGCCTGGACCAGACGGTGATGATGCTGGGCCGTCCCGCCATCGCCGCGGGCAATCCGGACGAGTACTCGCTGGAGCTGGCCACCACCGTGTTCGGCGGCTTCTTCGGCAGCCGGCTCAACATGAACCTGCGCGAGGCCAAGGGCTACAGCTACGGCGCGGGGGCGAGCACGGATGCGCGCCTGGGCGTCGGTCCGCTCACGGCCTATACGTCGGTGCGCGCGGACGTGACGGGCCCCGCGCTCAACGAGACGATGGGCGAGCTGAATGGCCTGAAGTCGAAGCCCATCACCGAGAAGGAGCTGGCGGCCGCGCGCGAGGGCCTCATCCGCGCCTTCCCCGGCGCCTTCGAGTCGGTGGAGGGTCTGGGCTCCAGCGCGTCGCAGCTGTACCGCAAGCGCCGGCCGTTGGATGAGTTCAACCGCACCGTGGAGGGGCTGCGCACCGCCACGGCGGCCGACGTGCAGCGCGCGGCCGAGAAGTACCTGGACCCGGCCACGCTGCAAATCATCCTCGTGGGAGACCCGCTGCTCATCCAGGAGCAGGTGTCTCCGCTCAACCTGGGCAAGCTGATGCCGGTGGAGCCGGACACGCAGCCGGGCAGCGCGAGCGCGCGCCCGTAGTCGTCAGTCCAGCAACGAGCCCGGCGCGTCGACGAAGGACGCGTCGGGCCTCTTCAGCGAGGGCGTCAGTCCTCCTCCTCGACCTGACGCTCCAGGGCCCGTTCGCGTCCCTGCCGCTCGCGCTCCAGCTCGTCCGCCTCATCGATGGGGCTGCGGATGTCGGGCACGTCGCCGCCGACGGGGCCGTCGCTGTCGAGCGCGAACTTCTGCTCCCGCGTGCTGCGGATGGAGTCCGCGGCGTAGAGGGGCAGGGTGTCATCCGCCTCCAGACCCCGCTCCACGCGGTCCTTCGCGAAGGTCGGCTTGTGGTGGCCCCCGGCCCCGCCACCCTTCGAGGGGTCGTTCTTCTTGTTGCCCGTGCCCATGTCGCGCTCCTCGTCGAAGGGCGCGGAGTGCATCCCCACGCCGACTCCACACAGGGCTCAATGTCGGAGCGACGACCACGGGCACCAAGCTCCGTGCGACGACAGCGGGGCCCGCCCGCCTGGGTGGTGGGCGAGGTGGCCCGGGTCGCTAGGTCTGCGTCGAGACGAGCGGCGGAGGCTCCACCACCACCTGCATGGAGAGCGAGGTGTGCTCGGCCTCCCAGCGCAGCCACAGCTTCGGACGCGAGACTTTCGAGCGCGCGGGCTCCACCTTCAATGACAACCAATTGCGCTCGCGCAGATAGCGGCTCTTGCCCACCGGGAGCATCTCCGTCTGCATGTACGACGGCAGGTCATCCACCGACTCCTCCGACAACAGCCGCATGCCCATGAACTGGAGGATGTTGGGCGGCGGGTGGACGATGCCCGAGGACGTCACCTGCTCAATCGCGGCCTCCGCGAGCCCCGCCGGGATGTGCTCCGGATTGCGCGAGCGGATGAGCCCCCGCGCCCCCACGTGAACGTCCCCGGACACCACCGTCACCGCGCAGTGCGACACCTTCGCCAGTTGGAGCAGGTCCACCATCAACCGGATGCGCTCGCCTCGATGCGCGACGGACTCCCACTGGTCCAGCATGTCGTCGTGCAGCGCCGTGTCGCCGCCCAGCGTCTCCACCGAGGGACCGAAGCGCAGGTGCACCAACGGAATGGAAGACAGCACGATGACGTGCCTCGACTTCTTCCGCGCGTCCCTCCCGTGCTCCTGTCGCCACGCATCCAACGTGTCCCATTGCCCGGCGCTCATCACCTCGTGCGCCATCTTCCCGTTGACCTGCTTGCGGTACGTGCGCCCGCTGCGCAGGTCCAACGCCACCAGGTCCACGTCGCACTCCGTGCCCACGAAATGCAGCGTCTGGAGATAGTGCGCGTCACAGGGCCTGCGCTTCGCGGGCTTCTTCTCCGCCGTCTTCAGCTCGCCCAGCTGGAAGGCCTCGAAGGCGAGCGCGGCGGCGCTGTAGATGGACTCGAACCACTCGCAGGACTGCAGCGACTCGTGCGAGCCCCAGCCGTCGAAGATGTCGTGGTCATCCCAGGTGAACAGGCCCGGCACCCGCGCGAGCATGGGCGCGATTCCCGCCGAGCCGCTCCACCGCTCGCAGTACAACTCCACGTAGCGCGCCACCATCTCCTCGTGGAACCCCGGAGGCGGCCCGAAGTCCCGGTTGAGCTTCTGCTCCAGCTCCCGCTTGCGGAACTCCACCAGCGGCTCGTGGTCCAGGAGCGAGTCCGCGTACACCTGGTCTCCACCGCCGAGCAGCAGCTCGAAGCCGCCCTCCCTGGGCTCCTCGTGTTGGGCCAACATGTCCGCCCAGCAGCCGAAGGGACGCTTCATCCGCATCACCGAGCCCCACGTCTTCGCGTCGCTGGCGCCGTTGCAGGAGAAGAAGGCCGCGCGAGGCAGGGCGCCCTTCGCGGGCACCACCACCGTCTTCACGTCCTCCTCCCCCCAGGGCTTCACCGCATGGCCCCGCGAGGAGAAGTCCACCTGCTCCAGCGCGGCACAGCCCTCCCCGGGCTCGAAGCGGTACGTCACCCGCCGGGGCGTGGCCTCGCGCGTGAGCGTCACCTCCCACCGCCACAACACACCGGCGGCCGGGCTGTTCAGCGAGGAGAAGTCCGCGACCGACGTCGGCGGAGTGGAGACAGCACCCGCCACCTCCACGCCGTCGAGACCCTGGAAGCGAAGCCGCAACGGAGGCGGCCTCGCCGGGTCCGAGTCAGAGAGGTACAGATTCACGAAGAACGACCACGTGTCCTCGGATGGCTGGTTCCTCGCGTACAGCATCGGCCCGAGCAGCTTCTTCATGTGCTCCCCCCGGTCTGCACCAGGGCCGTAAGCCCCGGATTCACGGACTCTAGTCCGGAACCCGGTAGCCGGGAGCCCATGCGGGGAGTGTGTCCTGCGTCCCCAAGTTGCCCACAGGCTCGGAGGAGGGGCGAGGCGGGCCTACTTCGCGAGGAAGTCGAGCACGGCGGCGTGGAACTTCTCGGGGGCCTCGAAGTGGGGGATGTGGCCCACGGCGGGCAGCTCCACCAGGGTGGCCTGGGGAATGGCCTGGGCGGTCTTCTTCCCCAACTGGGGATACTGGCCGAGCGTCGCGGCGACGTCGGCGGGCACCTTGCCCCGGCCAATGAAGGTGCGGTCCTCCTGGCCGATGACGACGAGCGTGCGCGGCTTCACGAGCGGGAACTCGTGGGACACGGGCTGCTCGTAAATCATCTGCGACGTCTCGGCGGCCACGCGGGCCAGGCGGGGATAGTCGCCGCTGAGCGTCTGGCGGTAGAGCACCTGGACCCAGACGTCATACTCGGGCTTCCACTTCACGTAGTACGTCTGGTGGTACTTGCGCGTGGACGCCTCCGTCACGGCGAGCTGCTCGCGGTAGTACGCCTCCGTCGGCTGCCAGGGGACCTTCTCGCGGTAGTCCTCCAGGCCGATGGGGTTCTCGAGGATGAGCCGCTCGGTGGTCTCCGGGTACATGAGGGCGAAGCGCGTGGCCACCATGCCGCCCATGGAGTGGCCCAGGATGACGGCCTGCTTCACGCCCAACGTGTCGAGCAACTGCTTCGTCAGCGAGGCGAGCGTGTGGAAGCTGTAGTGGATGTCCGGCTTGGACGAGCGGCCGAAACCGAGCTGGTCCGGCGCGACGACGCGATAGCCCGCGGCGGTGAGGGCGCGGATGGTGGCCTCCCAGTACGCGCCGAAGAAGTTCTTGCCGTGCAGCAGCACCACGGTGCGCCCGTTGGCGCGCGCGGCGGGCTTCACGTCGAGGTAGGCCATGCGCACGTCCTGGCCCTCCACCGTCAGGGGCAGCTGCTGCACGGGGAAGGCGGAGGGAAGCCCCTCCAGCGCGGTGCCGAGCGGCTCGACGGCGCCCTTCGTCTGGGCGAGGGCGGGCGGGGCCGACAGCAGCAGGGCGGTCAGGGCCAGGAGGGAGGGACGGACGGACATGAAGCGGGCTCCTCGCAAGGGGTCGGTGTCTCGCGGCGACAGCGTCCGTGTGTAGCGCGTGGGGCGCGAGGACGCAGGGCCTTCGACACCTGAACCGGCCTTCATGTCCGGAGGTGGACCGGGGCACGCCCTCATCGTGGAGGGCGTGGGCACCCCGGGTGCGGGAGGTCAGTTGGGGGAGCGCTCGAAGCTGCGCGGGCTGAGCAACCGCAGCGTCAGCACCATGGCGAAGAACAGGACGCTGGCGCTGATGGTGACGAAGCGCACGCCCACGCGGTCGGCGAGCGCGCCCAGGGCCCAGACACCCACCGCGTACCCGCCGCCGAGCACCATGCTGTACAGGCTGCTCACGCGCGCCTGGAGTTCGCGGGGGACGCGCGAGGTGGCGAAGGCGTGCAGGCCGCTCATCAGCGTGAGGTAGTTGGCGCCGAGCACGAAGATGGCCGCGGCGGCCACCGTCAGCGTGGGCGACATCCAGTAGAGCGCGGACACCACTCCAATGGACATGGCGGCGAAGCCCAGGAGCTTGCGATGACCGAGCGCGTCCGCGAGCGTGCCCACGACGACGGCGGCCACCACCGCGCCCGCGCCCTGACAGGCGACGAGCAGCGACGTGGCGGCGGCGCCCTGACCGAAGACGTTGATGGCGAAGACGGGCACCAGTCCGATGAAGGGCGCCACCAGCGCGGCGACGAACAGCGTGCCCCACAGCACCAGGGAGATGTCCTCGTCCCCGCGCGCCACGGAGACGCCTCGGGTGATGCCGGCCCAGAGACTCTCCTTCGTGCGAGCGGCTTCCCGCGTGGGCATGCGCACGCGGGAGAGCGCCACGAGCACCGCGACGAAGGACAGCGTGTTGACGAACAGCGCCCACGGCGCGCCGCCCATCTGGAGCACCAGCGCCGCGAGCAGCGGGCCCATGATGCGGCCCAGGTTGAACTGCGCCGAGTTGAGGCTCATGGCGCTGTGCAAGTCACGGGGCGGAACGAGCTCCGCGAGCATCGCGGAGAAGGCCGGGTTGGTGAGCGTGCTCGCGCAGCCGTTGAGCAGCGTGACGACGCCGACGATGGGCACGCTGAGGTGGCCGGTGAAGGCGAGCACCGTGAGCACCGCGGCCAGCGCGAGCTGCACGCCGGTGCCCAGCGCCACGTAGGCGCGGCGGTCGAAGCGGTCCGCGAGCGCGCCGCCCAGGGGCGACAGCACGACGGAGGGAAGGAAGGCGAGGGCGACGATGCCGCCGGTCCACTCGGCGCGGCCCGTCTCCTGCGTGACGTACACGCCCATCGCCACCGTCTCCATCCAGGTGCCGATGTTGGAGATGAGTGCGCCCAGCCAGACAGCGAGATAGCCGGGGTGTTCGAAGGCGCGAAGCGAGGAGAGATGGGGCAGTCGAAGTGCGCGCACGGCGAAATCCTTGTACCGCACGCGTCCGCGATGCGCTTCCACGAGACGCGTCATGCTTGGTGCCGCAATCACGAGAGGCGCAGTGGGCCCAGCAGTCAGCCTTCAGCGTGCGATGGATGACGACGACACGGACGATTCGCTCGACAGGGCTGTGACACAGCTCACGCGCGCGGCGTACGGCACAGTCGCTCAGGCATGTCCTGATACGACGCATTTCATGAAAGCCCTGCGAGGAATTGCGTGGGCGCGGGTGTGTGATTGTCGGGGCATCGGTGCGCGCGTGCGGATTCGAGCGCGCGCCCGGGTGACGTCAGCGTGAGGAGACGGGGCCCTTGCCGGCGGGGCGGAGGGTGCCGTCGTCGGAGATGCGGGCGCCGGAGTCGGGGAAGTCCACGGCGGTGAGGTCCTTCAGCAGTTGGATGACGGCGCCCTTCTCGTCGGGGACGGCGATGCCCTTGTCCACCTGCTTCGTGGCGAGGACGCGGCCGGAGGTGAAGTCACCCGCGTTGTTCAGCTCCACCTCCAGCACCATGCCGAGCCCCTGCGGACCCTTGAGGTTGAAGCGGCCGTAGGTGGCGAAGTTGCCCAGCGAGTACGCGATGAGGCGGCCCTTGTAGAACTCCAGGCCGCGCACGACGTGGGGCCCATGGCCGATGACGACGTGCGCGCCGGCGTCCACCACCGCGTGGGTGAAGGCGCGCAAGTCACCGCGGTCCTCGCCGAAGAACATCTCCCGGCCGTTGGGGACGTGGAGCGCCTTGCCGCCCTCGGCGCCGCCGTGGAAGGAGACGAGGACGATGTCGTGTTCCGCCGCCGCCGCGCGCACCAGCGCCGTGGCCGTGGCCAGGTTGTTGAGGTGGTTGCACGAGGGCGACGTGTGGAAGGCCACCATGCCGATGCGCAGGCCGTTGCGGTCCACGGTCGCCACGGAGCCCGGAGGTCCGCTCCAGGCGATGCCGAGCGCATCGAGCGTGGCCTCCGTCTCACGACGGCACAGCTCGCCGAAGTCACCCGAGTGGTTGTTGGCGGTGGAGGCCAGGTCCACGCCCGCGTCCTTGAAGAACTGGCCGTAGGCGGTGGGCGAGCGGAACGCGTAGCAGTTGCCGGACGAGCGGCACTTGGTGGTCTTCCCGTTGTCGCAGAGGGGGCCCTCGACGTTCGCGAAGGTGAGGTCCGCGTCCTGCATCAAGGGGAGCACACCCGCAATCACGCTACCGCCGCCATCGGGTGGCAGGTTGTCTTCGGGGATGGTGGTGCCGAGCATCATGTCGCCCACGGCGCGGATGCGCACCTTGGCGTCGGCGGGCGGGGGTGGGCG
>NZ_VIFM01000333.1 GCF_006636215.1 Myxococcus llanfairpwllgwyngyllgogerychwyrndrobwllllantysiliogogogochensis
CACCCAGCCCGACCCCACCGAGTCCGGCGGTCCCGACTTCCAGGTGGAGTCCGTCTCCGGCCCTTCGGCCCTCGGCGCGGGCGAGCTGCGAGCCCGGGCGCGCCTCTGCAACGAGGGCGGCGGCGCCGGCTCGACGGAGGCCTCCTTCTTCCTCACCGCCACCGCCGCTCCCGGCACGAGCGAAATCCTCCTGGCCACCAGCACCCGCCTCTCCCTCCGCTCCGGCGAATGTCGGGAAGTCTCCGTCTCGGTGAGCGCGCGGGCCGCGCCCGAGGGCAGCTACTTCCTGAGCGCGAGGGTGGATCCAGACGGCGCCGCCACGGAGACCCGCGAGGACAACAACGTCCGCCTCGGCAACACCGTCCGCGTGGACCGCACGCCTCCGGAGACACCCGCGCCCGCATGGACGCAGGCCGGAATCGGGAGGCCGCGCAACCTCAGCCTCCATACCGAGGCAGGCGCCACGGTGCGCGTGTACGAGGGCCCAGGCTGCTACGGCCAGGAAGTCGCGAGCACTGTCACGGGCAGCAACGCCTACTGCGAGGTCCCCATCGACGTCCCGACCACGCCCGGAGCCACCTGGTCCGCGCGCGCCTATGACGATGTCGGCAATGGCTCGCCCTGCAGCCCCACCGTGGACTACCCCTACGGCGACGGCACGCCACGGATTGCGCCGGTGCTGATCAGCACCAGCCCGGGCTCACCCGGCGGCAGCCTCCAGCCCGTCTTCAACGGCCGCGCGGAGCCGCGCGTCACCGTCGAGATTTTCAGGAACGCCACCTGCCAGGGCACCGCGGAGCAGACGCTGACCGCGGATGGCGCCGGCTTCTTCTTCGCCCAGGTGAACGTGGCCAGGGACGAGAAGGTGACGGTGTCCGCGCGAGCCAAGGACTCGGGCGGCTACTCCACGCCGTCTCCCTGCTCCAATCCCCTGGAGTACCAGAACGACGGCACGCCGCCGGCCCCGCCCCGCGTCACGGACGTGAAGTGGCAATACCTGAACGACGGCCGCCAGCTCGTCGTCACGGGCACCGCCGAGCCCCACGCCACCGTGGGCATCTTCATCGACGTCGCGTGCACGGGAACGCCCGCGCGCACGGTGCAGGCGGACGCGGAGGGACGCTTCACCGCGACCGCGCCCTTCGGAGCCGGAGGCAGCCACCGCGTGTTCCTCGCGGCGAAGGACGCCTCGGGCAACGTGTCCACATGCGCGGAAGGGCCCGCGTACGAGCTCCGCTGCCCGCCGGGCACCGCGGACTGTGACGGTCGCTCCTCCAACGGGTGCGAGGTGGACCTGACGGCGAACCCGAACCACTGCGGCACCTGTGGCAACACCTGCCAGGACGGCCCCTATGCGGACGGCGTCTGCGTGGCGGCGACGTGTGGCCACACCTGCGCGCCGGGCTACTACGACTGCGACGGCAAGCCGGCCAACGGCTGCGAGTCGCGCACGGTGTGCCAGCCCACCAGCCAGTGCACCATCGACAAGCCGAGCGAGCTGATGATTACGGCGCTGTCCGTCGTCGAGGACCCGGTGCGCACGGCGCCCGGTGGGCCGTGGCACTTCGGCACGGTGATGCGCGAGCTGGCCGGTGGGCAGGACCCGTCGCCGATGGTGCGCGCGTGGCTGAAGACGTGGCTTGCGAAGCAGAACGTGAATGGGCTGGAGATTCCGCCGCGTCCGGAGATGCAGACGCGCGTGCTGGGGCCGTGGGAGGCGCGCAGTGGTGGGCCGTCGGCGCCGCTGGACTTCAACTCGGCGCCGTTCCGGCTGCTGGCCATCGTCAACCGCATCGACCTGCGCGAGCAGGGTCTCCAGGCGGGAGAGGGGCGCTTCATCTTCGGCGTGGTGGACCCGAGCGGTGTGCCGCTCGAGTTCACCATCATCCTCGAGTACGCCCTGCCCGGAACCACGCCGGAGTCCATCCAGCGCTGGGCCACGGACTGGCATGAGCTGGGAACGCTGAAGGTTGGAAACGCGGGCTACAACGCGAAGCTCCAGGCGCTCACGGACCGCTTCTCGAAGCGAGGGGTGATGACGGGTCGGCACGAGGGCAGCGCGCTGAACCAGATTCGCACCAATGAAATCGAGCTCGCGGAGCCGTGGGAGATGCGCGAGTTCATCCTCTCGCCGCTGGGCCTGATGCCGACGACGATGAAGCTGACGCCGGCGCTGCACTTCGAGAACACGCAACTGCTGGCCACCTTCCTGACGGAGAACAGCGCGGACGTGCTCGCGGAGCGGCATGTGGTGCCCGACAGCATGGGAGGCTTCCCGTTCCTGGCGGCCCACTCGCTGGTGCCGCTGGACTTCTTCTGGCGCGCGCCGAACGTGGCGAACGAGGTGCGCCACAAGTTCTCCCTCAACACGTGCAGCGGCTGCCACGCGGGCGAGACGCAGACGGAGTTCGTCCATGTGGCCCCTCGAACGCGAGGGACGACGGCGGCGCTGTCACCCTACCTGCGAGGCACCACGGTGACGGACCCGGTGACGAAGTCGGTGCGCACGTTCGATGACCTGACGCGGCGCGCCGATGACCTGAAGGCGCTGGTGTGCGCGCCGACGGCGGGCCTCAAGTCCGTGGGCCTGGTGCCGTCCAACCTGCCGCCCGCCCGCGTTCACTGAGTCACGCAAGGAGTCAGCAGGCCCGGGGAGCAAACCCTCTCCGGGCCTTGTCAGGGTAGGCTTTGGACATGGCCCTCTCTCCTGACGACTATGCCCGTCGCGATGTCAGCAGCGCCCTGCATGCGAAGCTGCACGTCCAGCTCGAGGTAGACCGCGTCAAGCTCCCGCCCGTCACCCCGGGCGAGGCCGTGGTGGAAGGACGCATCGCCCGGATATTCCGAGGCGACCCGGCACGGCTCTCCACCCCCGTCTCCTTCGAGGTCGCCTGCTACCGCAAGGGCGACATGCTTCCCCCAAGCGGCATCCGCTGGAGGCTCGTCAAGGACCTGGAGCACGCCCGGTACATTGAAATCTACCTCGACACGAACGCCGTAGGAGTCATGGATGCTGGGCCGGGCATCGCCGTGCTCGAAGCCCTGTCCGACACGCCCCAGTTCGTCTTCAGCGACATCGAAGAAGAGGACGAATAGCGCCTCACCGGCCGAAGCCACCCAGGGCCGTGCGGCTGAAGCTCGCGGCCCCCTGGCTCACGCGCACCGCGGACTGGCTGAACACCTGGAAGGCCGCGCGAATCTCCTGCGCCGTCTCGCCCGGGGTCAGAATCCATTGGTCCTCGATGCCCATCTCCTGGAACACGCGCCGGAAGTCCGTGCTCCCGTCATCGATGCCCATCGCCGCGACGATGTGGTTCTCCGCGCGACGCAGGTCGTTCACCACCGCCGCCACGTCCCTCGCTGTGGCGCGGCTCGAGTGCATGTCCGCGCCGTCGGTAATCAGCAACGTCACCGTGCGCACCGGCACGCCGTTGCCGCTGAACTCCTGGGACTTCGCCAGCACCGTGCCCAGCAGCACCACCGCCTGGTCGTACAGCGGCGTGCCCTGGTCCGCGCTGTAGTTCTTCGAGTGCATCCGCACCACGTCCTCCAGCGGCCGGTACGGATTGAGCACGTGGCCATTCAGGTACCGCGTGTGGAAGAGGACGCCGTCCTTCTGCTTGCTCGCCAGCAGTGAGTCGAGCACCAGGTTGTGCCCGTCGCACACCGTCTTCGTGTGTCCGCTCGTGGAGATGCTCCCCGAGTCGTCTGGCATCACCGTCACCAGTACCACCTCGCTGGCCTGCACGTCTTCCACCCGCACGCCGAGCCCCGCCTGGATTTGCGCGCCCAGGTCCACCACCGACAGCGCCTGCAATCCCGCGGGGCTCAACACCCCTTCCGCGTGCGCATCCTCGAAGAGCTTCGTCACCGCCGTCTGGCCACCCCACGTCGATTTGCTCGTGCTGCTCATGTCCAGCTCACTTTCTCCCCCGGTCCGAGGGCAGGGCTCCGCCCGCCCGCTCTCTTCGGAGCAAGGTCGGGTCTTGATATGCGTGATGAAAAGACAGCTCAGCCGATGCGCAGGTCCGGCCAGCTCGCCAGCGGGTCCGTGGACTTCACCAGGTGCATGCCCGCGTCCGCGAAGCGCTTCAGGGCCGCGTCCGCCTGCGGGGTGAAGTCCGCCGCGAAGCCACCCTTGCCGTCGGGCACCGTCACCGCGGACATGCAGTCGGTCAACAGATACACCTTGCGAGCCAGCGCCGCGTCCTGCGCGACGATTTCTCCGAGCAGGTCGTCGATGGAGCTCTTCACGCAGTGGCTCGCGGCCTGGCCGCCAATCACCACCGCGTCCGCCGTCAGCAGCGTCTTGAGGAACTGGGTGTTGCGCTGTGCCAGCGGCTGGCCGTCATGCCGGCCCATCACCTCCGGCCGCAGCACGGAGTAGTTCTCCGTCAACGGGTTGCCGCCCTTCACCTCCGCCCAGGACTGCATGCCGCGCGCGTACGAGTGGAACAGCCGCGCCTCCTGCACCACGCCGGCCAGCGCGTGTCCGTCGCCTCCCAGGAGGCAGTGCGGCGGCCACAGGTACAGCGTGTACTTCCCCGCGCGCTCCAACTCCTCGCAGTAGTACTTCACCTGCTTGAGCAGCCAGGGGTAGTTGCCGCCGCACAGCCACTTCGCCATCGCGGGGTTGGGCCGAGCCTGCCCGCGCTCGATGTGCTCGCGCGTCACCTCGCGGTACGGCGTGAGTGGCTTGTCATCCTGGTCCACCCAGAAGGACGGGAAGAAAATCTGGTACGCGAAGTGGGTGTCCAGCGTCGCCGTGACGTTCGTCAGCGTGCCCAGGTTCTTGTAGATGAACTCCGCGATTCGGCGGCTGTCGTCCACCGCGCCGCGTCCGCTGCGCCCCGCGACGTAGAGCGAGCCCTCCGGGAAGCAGAAGTCCTTCTGCACGTCGATGAGCAACAGGTGCAGGTTGAACCCATCCGCCGCCGCCGAAGTGACTCCATGCGCGCCCCGCCACGCTCCCGCCTCCAGTTGAAGCCTTCCCGCATCCGGGCCGTAGCTGTACTGGCCCGCGTGGTCCGCCCGGTAGAAGCCAGGCATCGGAAGTTCCTTCAGGTGCTTCTTCATCGCGCTACCCCCATGTGAAGAACTCAATGTGTCCGCTCACGCCATCCGCAGCGTGGTGAGGTCCTGCCTGCCCACCACCAACAACCCCTGCCGAGTCAGCAGGAGCTGACAACCCGAGTCCACGAAAGGCTCGGCATCCGGAAACTCGCGCACGGCCTCCAGCCGGCCTTGCCGTGGCTCCACGCGGGTGAGGCCCGCGTCCGTCGCGCAGAACAGCGCCTCCCCCACCGCGCACCGTCCGCTCCGGAACGCGCCGCCCAGCCACGAGCCATCCCCCGCCTCCGCCACGCCGCTCGCGCGCACCACGCCGTCCGAGCCCACCGCCACGCAATGGTGCCGTGTGCGCCCCGCCGCTTCCTCCGCGAGGAACAGCCACGCGAGCGCCCCGTCGAAGACACAATCCGCGTCCACGAGCTGTCCCGAGGGCCACGGCAACACGAGTCCGTCTCGCAATCCCAGACGCTCCACATCGAAGACGAACGCGCCCCTCAGCCCCCCCGCGCGGTGGAACCCCAGGCCGAAGCGGGGCCCCACGAACAAACGCGTCTGTCCCTCCAGCACGTCGCCGATGCGCTCCTGGCCATGCGCGCCGTCGCGCCACAGTCCGCCGCCCACCGCCCAGTAGCGATGTCTCGCATTGGCGGCGAAGGCCGGGCGTCCCTCGGGGGCGTCCACGCTCAGTCGCTCGGGCGCGCGCTCCGGGACGAGCACCGCCACCACGCCGTCACGCCCCACCAGCGTCGCGTCCCCTTGCAGCGACCAGCGCAGGGAGGGGTCCAGCGGTCCGCGCAACGCCACACGTCCGTCCTCGCGCCGATAGGCTCCGTCCGCGTGGTACAGCCAGCGTGGGACTCCCTCCTCCACGCTCGCGTGCACCAGGACGCCGCGCGTGGAGAACAGGTGCGTCGCCGTCACTTGACCGCGCGTCGAGGTGACGGGTGTGCTCGCGGCCACCGCGTGGGGCTGACACGTGGGGCAGGCGCTCCGCGCATGTTCGACGCCGCACGACGCGCACGCGGTGAAACGCAGGCCCTCCAGCAACGGCAGCGGGAAGACGCAGCGCAGGTCCTCCACGAAGACGCGGTGCAGGTGGTGGAGCACGTCATCCGGCAGCGTGCGCAGCGGGAGCGCGGGCTTCGGGTACTGCACTTCCGGATGGAAGACGGTGATGCGCTGGAGCAGCCGCCCCGCCGCAGTCGCCCGCGCCGCCGGGGACTTCGCCCGGTACACGCCGCCGTGAGGCCCCACGCACAGGAGCGACTGCATCGCGGCCACGGTGAAGCCATACCAATCACTCGCCTCCGACGCGGGCCTCGTGGGGATGAGGCTCGTCGCGCCGCCCAGGCGCACCGGGTCGAGGAAGCGCTCGGTGAACACCGAGCACAGGAAGCCTCCGAACTGGAAGCTGTCCGCGTCGATGAGGTGCGCGTCCGCGTGCCCCGTCACCAGCACGTTCAAATCGTTGAAGTCGCCCACCACCACGCCCGAGGCATGCACCCCGGCGAGCGTCCGATGCAGCCCACACAGCACTTCGACCGCGCGAGCGGACGTGGCGCCGACGCGGCGGAACGTGGGTTCGCCGAAGCGACGCAGGGACTCCACGCCGTCCAGCTTGCGCATGGCGTAGCCCAGCACCCTCTGTCCCGTGGAATCCGTGGCGAGCGCCTGCGGCGTCACCACCCTCCCCGGCAGGCCCGTGGGAAAGGCGCGCAGCTTGCGTTGATGCTCGTCCAGGCGAGCGCGAGCGGCGGCCTGTTCGACGGCGAGCCCCGTGTAGTCTGGATGCTCGGGCTGCTTGAACACCTTGAGCGCACGCCCCTTGCCCAGGTCGAACACATCCGCCTCGCCGCCCTTGCCCAGCGCCTTCGCGGGATTGAGCCGCACCTTCTTGCCTTCGAGCCAGAGGTCCATGGCTTCACGCCCTCCCCATGCGGCGACGGAGCACCACCATCGTCGTGTCGTCCGCGAGCAGACCCGGCGCGCGCTCCAGGCGCCGTGCCTCGAAGTCGGCGCGCACGTGCTCTCGGTTGAGCATCGCCAGCCGGCGCCGCAGTGCATCCGGGTTCGTGAAGTAGCGGTCCTCCGTCCAGAACCGCGACAGCTCCCCCACCTGCTCGTCGCTCGCGGGAAGGCGCGTCTGCGCCAGCTTCGCCAGGTCCGAGACGCCATCCGTCCCGAGCATCAACACCCGCACGTCTTGCGTCGGCACCAGGGCCTGCGCGACGAGCGGCGTCTGCGCTCCACTCGACAAGGCATAGGCGAGATAGGGCGGTGCATTGTTCGCGAAGGGCCCCAGCACCCGCACCTCGCCGTTGAGGCACCACACCCCATCTCCCGCGGAGAAGACGAGCGTGTGAGAGGGCGTCAGCACCGCGCCCACCACCGTGAAGAGGAAGTCCCCCAGTGTGTCGCGACCGAGCTCCCGCCGGAGCTCACTCAACAGACACAGCACGTCCTCTCGCAGCCCGGGAAGGAACCCGGCTTCATCCACACGCCCGTCCTCCGCCAATCGCACCAGCGCCGCCTGCGCCACCCGCCGCACGCCGAGCTGCGCGCCCAGCTCACTGCACGGCTGGCTGCCACAACCGTCCGCCACCACCGCCACCAGCCCGTGCTCGCTGGCGCGCACGCACCAGGCATCCTGGTTGTTGCGCCCCGCCCTCGCATGCTCCCGGCCCTGCACGGAGGCGGCGGCGACATCGAAGGGAAGCGAGGACATGGCTCTCCCGTGGCCCGCGAACGGGCTCGGCACGGCGAAGGTGCGACAAGGTGACGCGCCCTGTCCCCCGGGCTCCCCGGGAGCGGCGGCCTCCCACGCTCCCCGAAGAGGGACTCCACGGGCCGCGCCTCTCCTCTGGTGGCGCTGTCCCGCGGAGCCTCGCTCCGGGTTCGTGTACCTACGACACCAACATAGTGTCCGAACGACACTGTGTCAATGCAATGGGAGGCCGGACGGGAGGACAGGGCCTCCGTGCGCGGGTGGACAGCGGGGCGTCAGAGTTCGAAGTTGAAGCCGGCCTTCTCGAGCTGGCGGTACTTCTTGTGGTCGAACCGGTAGAGGCGCGCGGCGCGGTGGGAGACGTCCTGCTCCACCTCGTCCAGCTCCTCCAGCAGGTCCATGGCCAGGATTTTCTTGCGGAAGTTGCGCTTGTCGAGCTCGCGCTCCAGCACGACCTCGTACAGGCGCTGGAGCTGGGTGAGGGTGAACTTGGGCGGCAGGAGCTCGAAGCCGATGGGCTGGTAGCGCACCTTGCCCTTGAGGCGCTGCAGCGCGGTGTTGAGGATGTCCGCGTGGTCGAACGCCAGCTTGGGCGTATCCCAGACGGAGAACCACGCGGCCTCGCGGGCATCGGTGGCGGCGCGCAGCGCGTGGGCACTGAGCTTCACCAGCGCGAAGTACGCCACGGTGATGACCCGGCCCCGAGGGTCCCTGTCCGGCTCGCCGAAGGTGAAGAGCTGCTCCAGGTGCCCGGGGCGCAGGCCGGACTCCTCCTCCAGCTCGCGCCGCGCGGCGGCCTCGAGCGACTCGTCCAGCTTCACGAAGCCGCCCGGCAGCGCCCAGCGGCCCTCGAAGGGCTCCACCCCGCGCTGGATGAGCAGCACCTTCAGGTCATCGTCGTCCAGGCCGAAGACGACGCAGTCCACCGTCAACGAAGGTCTCGGGTACTCGTAGGTGTAGCTCACGGCGCACCGGCATAGTGTCCGGAGCACACCCGAGTCAACGAGAGCGCGCTGGGCTACACGTGGACCATGCGGGACAGCTTGCGCCAGTCGACGAGCTGGACGCTCTCCTCGGCCAGGTCGAACTCCACCGAGCGCCGCATGCCGATGACGTCCCCGCCCATCTGGAAGGGCACGTCGCGGTCGAAGTCCATGCGCAGGCGCTGGACGAACCAGTCATGCATGTGCGGCAGCGGGTGCTCGCCGCGCCACAGCTTGAACATGTTGCGCGTGGCCTCCAGCACGCCGGCGCTGTAGACGCGCACGGAGAGCCGGTGCGGCACCGTCTGGGCGAAGGGGAAGGCCTTGAAGCCGAAGCCCCACTCGGGTGTCGTGGCGGCTCCGGCCACGCCCGCGGGCCCTTCGTACAGGAGCGCGCCCTTCTCACTGTTGGGCACCGGAATCACGTTGCCGCGAGCGTCCACGGTGAGGGCGGGCTCGCCCACGTTGTAGACGGACACCCGGGGGGTGCCGGAGCCGAACATGTGCCGAGGCACCGTCCGGGTGAACATCGCGGTGAGGTAGCCGCGCAGACCCGCCTGCTGGCTGCGCAGCGGACCCGCGGCGGAGAGCTGATCCTTGAAGTCCTGAATCATCTCCGCGTCCCAGCCCGTACCGGCGAAGGGGGCCACCTTGCCCTCCACGCGCACCAGGGAGAAGGGACGCGTGGGCGGCAGGACTTCGCGCATGGCGGCGATCTGCTTGAGCGCCACGGCGGGACGGGGGGCGCCCGTGACGCGCGCCCAGGCGTTGCCAGTGCCCATGGGGAGCACGCCGATGGCCGGCAGGGCCACACCCGCCGCGCGCAGTTCGTTGAGCAGACCGGTGATGGTGCCGTCACCGCCTCCGGCCAGCAGGAGCGAGGGCGGGTTGGGACGCAACTCGGAAATCCAGTGCCGGGCCTCTTCGAGCGAGCGGGTGAGCGCCAGTCGGGCCTTGGGGAGGAAACGCTGCACCAGGCCGCCGACTCCCTCGGAGCCCCGGCGTGCACGCAGATTGACGAGGACAGCGATGTCGGTCATGGCGGCGGGACTTTCCCCGGGCCGTGTCATGGCCCGGTCACGGGCCCGCGATGGACCGGGCCCGTGACGACAATGTGAGTCTCACACCCCTAGTGCGTGGGCGACGCGCGCGCCAAGCCGCCCCCGAGCCTCCCTCCTCCCCAAGAGAGCGGCCGTGGCGACCAGTCCCCCGGCGAAGAGCAGGCGGCGCAGGGCTTGCTTGCTCCGGGAGTGATAGCCGCCGGACGTGGCGGTGCCCTCGGACATGGGGTGGAACAGGCTGCCGGGGGTGGCGCCCTGACGTTCGTCCTCGAAGTGAAGGGCCTCGGTGGCGCCGTGCATGGTGCGCTCGAAGGTCCGCGGCATCAGGCCGTGCATGGCGGCGAAGGCGCGGGCGGCGGGGCCGACGAGGACTTCGGCGCGGGGTTGGCGCAGGACGCGGAGGATGGCTCGGGCGACGCGTTCGGGGGTGTAGACGGGCTCCACGGGGCGCACGCGCCAGCCGGTGTAGTTGGCCGTGTGGTGCCACAGGGGCGTGTCGATGGCGGCGGGCATCACGGTGCAGACGTGGATGCCGGTATCGAGGAGTTCCTGGCGGACGGAGGAGGTGAAGCCTCGCACGGCGTGTTTGGAGGCGACGTAGGCGCTGACATAGGGGGCGGTGACGGAGCCGAAGGATGAGGAGACATTGACGAGGGTGCCGTGGCCCTGGCGGCGGAACTGCGTCACGGCGGCGCGGGTGCCGCTGACGGTGCCGAAGAAGTTGGTCTCCATGAGCTGGCGGAAGGCGTCGTCGGGGGTCTCCTCCAGGCTGCCCATGAGGTAGACGCCGGCGTTGTTGATCCACGCGTCGAAGCGGCCGAAGGCTCGCACGGCTTCCTGGGCGAGCGCCTGCACGGAGGCGGAATCCGAGACATCGGTGGGGACGGCGACGGCGCGGACGCCGAGGGAGACGCACTCACGGGAGAGGTCCTCGAGCGGCTCCTCGCGGCGGGCGGCGAGCACGAGGTGGGCGCCCTTCTTCGCGAGGGCGAGCGCGGTGGCGCGGCCGATGCCGCTGGACGCTCCGGTGATGACGACGACGCGGTTCTTCCATGCCCGTTTCATGTTCCCTGGCCTCCGTTGGGCGAGCCGGCGCGCTGGCGGCTCCTGGCCCTGAGCGAAGATGGGGATGAAGGTGGCGAGTGCCTCGTGCCCCAGGGGGCTCCCCCGGAGAGCGGGCGGCAGAGCGGTTCCGGAGCACGGACGGGAGTCCAGCGCCGGGACGGCGCCATGGGGATTGCACCCGAAGTGGAACGACTCCGCGCCGGTGGGTCCGGGCCTGAAAGCAAGGGGTTGGGGTGGTTTGGAGGAAGCGGGAGAGGGCTGTTATGGGCATGCGACTGTCTGGTGGGCAACGGAACGCGGCCTGCACTGACACCACACGATGAGCACTCCAAGACCTGTCCTGCCGCCCTGGGTGGTAGCCGTTCTCCTGTCCGCGCCGGCCTGTATCGACGTGCCGGGCATCACTCCCGTCCAGGGCGAGGTGCGCATCCGCACGCCCGAGGCGACGGCCTACACGAGGGGGGTCTTGGACCTCGGCCTGGAGGTGACGGGGCACCGTCCGGACCGTGTGGAGTTGCTCCGGGACGGAGAGGTGCTCGCGGTGCTGGAGGCTCCGTACACGTATGCGTGGGACACGGCGGGGGAGACGGAGGGTGAGCACCGGTTGAGGGGGCTGTCTCTTAT
>NZ_VIFM01000334.1 GCF_006636215.1 Myxococcus llanfairpwllgwyngyllgogerychwyrndrobwllllantysiliogogogochensis
TGGCGCGAGTGATTGCCTCTTGGTTGCCGCGCTGCCCCACCTGCCACCGCACCAACCCCCACCGCGACTCACGTCTCCTGCTCGGCCTCCCCGTCCACCCATCGGGCCCCTGACGCAGTAGTGCTAGGCATCCCTGTCGGAGTCGACGGGGAGGTCCCCCGTGAGCTGGGGCTCAGCCGGGCCCAGCTCAAGGCGGCTGGCTTTACGGGCAAGGTCGGCCAGTCCCTCGTCATTCCACGCGCGGAGGGTTCGGCGCTCGTCGTCGTCGGCATCGGAGAAAAGGCAGACAGTGACCTCGCGTCCCTGCGCGATGCCGCGGCGGCCTTCGCACGGGCGGCGGGCCACTACGTCCACCTCGGCTTCACGCTGCCGGACCTCGGCGGCATCGCGCCCGACGTCGCCGCGCAGGCGGTCGTCGAGGGAGTCCTCCTGGCGCGCTATCGCTATCGCCCGCTCAAGCGCACCTCCCAGCAGGAGCCGCCCCTGGAGGCCCTTACCCTGCTGTCGTCGTCGCTGCCCCTCGAAGAGGTGAAGCGCGGCGTCGAGCGTGGCCGAATCACGGCCCGGGCCACCGAGCTGGCCCGAGACCTCGCCAACGCGCCGGCCACGCTCCTCACCGCGCGCCGCGTGGAGGAGATTGCCCGCGTGGTGGCGGCCGCGTCGGGGCTGGACATCGAGGTCTTCGACGAGAAGGCCCTCGCGAAGATGGGCTGCGGCGGCATGCTCGGGGTGAATGCCGGGAGCGCGGAGCCTCCGCGCCTCATCAAGCTCTCGTATCGGCCGAAAGACGAGCGAGGCAAGGCCCTCGAGCCCCTCGGCCGCGTGTCGTTGATTGGCAAGGGCATCATGTATGACTCGGGCGGACTCGGCCTGAAGCCCAACGACCTGGTCCACGCCGCGATGAAGACAGACATGTCCGGCGCGGCCGCCATCCTCGCCGCCATGTCCACCTTGTCCGCGCTCGGCGTCAAGGCCTCCGTCACCGGGTATCTCATGTGCACGGACAACATGCCGGGAGGCAAGGCGATGCGGCTCGGCGACGTCCTGACGGCCCGGGGCGGGAAGACCATCGAGGTCCTGAACACCGACGCCGAGGGCCGGCTCGTGATGATGGACGGCCTGGTCCTGGCGACCGAAGAGAAGCCAGCCCCCGACGCCATCCTCGACATCGCCACGCTCACCGGAGCCTGTGAGCGGGCCCTGGGCAACGACAACGCCGGGGTCATGGGCAACCATCAGGGCATCGTCGACCAGGTGCGCGCGGCGGCCGAGAAGTCCGATGAGACGGTGTGGCAGTTCCCGCTCGACAAGCGCCTGCGGGGCGAGCTCGATTCAGAGGTCGCGGACCTCAAGAACATCGGCGGGGTGAACGCGGGTCAAATCACCGCGGGCCTGTTCCTGGAGGAGTTCGTCGACGGCATTCCCTGGGCGCACATCGACATGGCGGGGACGTCGCGAATCGACAGTGACAAGGCGTGGCGCTCCAAGGGGGCAACGGGCTACGGCGCGCGGCTGCTCATCGAGTTCCTGCGCTCATTCAGCGCGCCCAAGGAAACCCGCCACTGACAGGTGCGGCAAGGGGCGCCCGCCACCGCGCGGGCCCCCTCAAGCCAGGGAGTGCCCGGCGCTCGCGGGGTGGGCGCGCGGCCCGCGAGCTGAGACGGCGATGCTGAGCTGCGCGGCCCAGTACAGCAACATGATGGCGTAACCAGCGCCGGGCACGGGCTGCACGAAGAGCCTGATGGCGAGCAGTCCGTCACTGACGGCGAACAGCAGCGCTCCGGCGAACGCGGCCCGCTGCTCCAGGCGTGACAGGCCGGGCGTGCCCAGCATCGCCGCCGCGCGCCAGGTCATCGTGCAGATGACGGCGACATAGACTGACACGGGGAGCGCCATGTCCCCCAGGCCGGGCCACAGGAACACGCTGGCGCTCACGGCCAGGAGCAGGAAGGGCAGCGCCCTCACCCACTGGAGTCCGCGCGTCACGGTGAGGTACGCGGCGGTGTAGCTCACGTGGGCCAACAGGAAGGCGCCCAGGCCGGGCAGGAAGAACTCCGGCCCCAGGTCCAGCAACACGTCGCCGAGCAGCGACAGCCCCAGGCCCGCGAAGACCCAGCGGGCATAACGCTCCCGAGGGGGCCACTGCCACAGGAGCAGGCAGAGCATGGGCACCGCCTTCGTCATCAGCCGGACCTCGGGACGCCCCGTGTCCATCGCGAGGAGGAAGCCCACCGCGCCCACGACTCCGACTCCCGCGAGAATCCTCGACCCACCACCCGTCAGCATGGGTGGCAGCCTAGCGCGGCGCCGTCCCAGGCAGGTACGCGCCGCGAGCGCTCAAGCCGTGGCGGCGGGCACGTCGCGGGGCTCCATCCGGAACCACCGGTAGCCGTACCCCTCCAGCGTCACCCGATGCCGCCCTGCCTTGCCCGGCGCGGAGTGCGCCTCCGACAGGAGATGCACCAGCCGCGCCGGAGGCCCACCGGGCGAGAAGCCCACCTCGCACGCCTTGCCAGACAGGTTGTGCAGCATCACCAGCGTCTCGCCCTTCCAGTCGTAGCGCAGCGCGAGGACGTGCGGAGGCCTCACACGCAGGAGCTTCCACGCGCCCCAGCCCAACTCCGGGCACTCCTTGCGCATGCGCACCATGCGCTCCATCCAGTTGAGCAGCGAGGACGGGTCCCTGCGCTGTTGCTCGACATTCACCTGGGGGAAACCAAAGGGCGCCCTGGCCACCACCGGGCGGAAGGGCTCCGGCGCCCGGGTGAAGCCCCCATGGGGCTCGTTGGACCACTGCATGGGCGTTCGCACGCTCTGCCGCTCGTGCAGGGACAGGTCCTCGCCCATGCCCAGCTCGTCTCCGTACCAGAGCACCGGAGTGCCCGGCAGCGAGAGCATCAGGCTGAACGACAGCTCCAGCCGGCGACGGTCCGCCGCGAGCATGGGGGCAAGCCGCCTGCGCAGCCCCCGCCCATACAACTGCATCCTCGGCTCCGGGCCCAGCTCCGCGAAGACGCGCTTGCGCGCCGCCGCTGGCAGCCGCCCCAGGTCCAGCTCGTCGTGGTTGCGCAGGAAGTTCGCCCACTGCGCCAGGTGGGGCAGCCGGGGCGCGGAGCGCAGCGCCTCCACCAGCGGCGTCGCGTCCTCCGTCACCAGCGAGAGGAAGAAGTTCTGGTTGGCGGCGAAGTTGAAGACCATCTGCATCCGGTCTCCCTCCTTGCCGTAGAAGTTCATCACCTCGTCCATGGTGACATTGGCTTCCGCCAGGAGAATGGCATCCCCGCTGCGCCACGAGAGGAACTCCCTCATCCGGCTGAGCAGCGCGTACGGGTCCTTGTTCCCGTGGTCCTTCGTCCCCTTGAGCTCCACGAGGAAGGGAACCGCGTCCACGCGGAAGCCGGACACGCCCAGCTCCAGCCAGAAGCCCATCACCTTGAGCAGCTCCTCGCGCACGGCGGGGTTGGCGACGTTGAGCTCCGGCTGGAAGGGAAAGAAGCGGTGGAAGTACCAGCGCTTCACCGCGGGGACCTGCGTCCAGGTGGTGCTCTGCGAGCCGGGGAAGACCATGCCCTCATGCGCGTCGCGGGGCTTCTTGTCGGACCACACGTAGAAGTCATGGAAGCGGCTGTCGCGGCCCTTGCACGCGTCCAGGAACCACGGGTGCCTGTCGCTGGTGTGGTTGACGACCAGGTCGATGATGACGCGCATCCCGCGCTGCTTCGCCTGGTGCGTGAACTCCACGAAGTCACCGGGGGTCCCCAGCCGGGGGTCCACGCCATAGTGGTCGGTGATGTCGTAGCCGTTGTCGCGGTTGGGCGTCGGGTGGAAGGGCATCAACCACAGACAGGTGACACCCAGGCCGGCCAGATAGTCCAGGCGACGCTGGAGGCCGATGAAGTCGCCCACGCCGTCGCCGTTTCCGTCCATGAACGTCTCGACGTCCAGGCAGTAGATGACCGCGTTCTTGTACCAGAGGTCCTGAATCATCCGTCTCCCTGCGTGCAGGGTGGGGATGCCGAGGCAGAGGCGCCGCCACGACGTGACACATGCGTGCGACAGCGCACACTTGGTCATCAGGTGGACTCGCGAAACCAAGAAGGCGACACCACCGTGCGCGCGCATGCTCACGCTCGGCTACCACGCCTCCCACGAGCAGTTTCCTCCCAGCGAGCTGCTCCGGCTGGTGCATCGCGCGGACGCCGCGGGCTTCACGGCCGCGCTCAACTCCGACCACTTCCACCCGTGGAGCAACGCCCAGGGACACAGCGGCTTTGCCTGGAGCTGGATGGGCGCGGCCCTGGCGACCACGCGGCTGACGAGCGTGGGCGTGGTGAACGCGCCGGGGCAGCGCTACCACCCCGCCATCATCGCGCAGGCCCTGGGAACCCTCGCGGAAATGTTTCCAGGGCGCGCCTGGGCGGCGCTGGGCAGCGGGCAGCTCGTCAACGAAGGCGTGACGGGAGAGCCCTGGCTGCCGAAGGATGTGCGCAACGCCCGGCTGCGCGAGTGCGTGGACGTGATGCGCGCCCTCTTCCAGGGAGAGACGGTGACGCACCGAGGACTCGTCCGGGTGGAGGAGGCGAAGCTCTACTCACGCCCGGCCCAGGCGCCCCTGCTGGTGGGCGCGGCCATCACTCCCCAGACGGCGGAGTGGGTGGGGAGCTGGGCGGATGGCCTCATCACCGTGAGCAAGCCTCCCGAGGAGCTGCGGAAGATGGTGGAGGCCTTTCATCGCGGAGGCGGCGAGGGCAAGCCCATGTTCCTCAAGGTGCAGCTGTCGTGGGCCGAGGACGAGCAGGCCGCGCTCCAGGGCGCCATGGAGCAGTGGGCTCCGAACATCTTCGCCAGCTCCGTGCTCACGGACCTGCGCCGCCCCTCCCAGTTCGAGGAGCTTGCGCGCACGGTGCAGCCCAGGGATTTGGAGGGCCACGTGCGAGTGGCCTCCAGCCTCCAGCGCCACGTGGACTGGCTCTCCCAGGACGTGGCGCTCGGGTTCAGTCACCTCTACCTGCACAACGTCAATCGCTGGCAGGAGCCGTTCATCGACGCCTTCGCCGCGCGGGTGCTGCCAGCGCTGCGCTGAGCCCCTCACGTCAGGCGCATGCCGCCCCGGCACGGGCTTGGACCCGTGCCGGGGCGAGCCGTCACAGGACCTTGGCGAAGGTGATGGTGCCCGCGCCACTGGTGAATGTCACGCCTTGCGCGGTGAGACAATTGTCGAGGTCCGTCGTGAGGAGGGCCACGGTGATGACAATGGTCGCGCCGCTGAACTTCCCACTGCTCAGCGTCCCCGTATAGACGACGACCGCGCCCCCGGGGCGTACGTCGATGGTGGCGGTGACGGACGCGTTGCTCGTGGAGTTGTCATTCCAGTTGATGACCGCATCGAAGGTTGAATCTCCCGTCACACAGCTCAAGGTGCCGCCGCCAGTGGCGGTGAAGGTACCGGAGGGCAAGGTCAGCGGCACACCGACGCAGGGCCCGAAGCTTCCCATCGCCGTCGCGGAGATGGCCTGGGCTTCGAGCTTGATGCCTGGATTGTACGTCGCCGCGATGGTGCCAGGGCACTCCAGGGCCACGAGCTGCGCGCTCGCTGGACTGGCGAAGAGGACGACTCCGAATGTGAGAACAAGGAAGCAAGGGATTGACTGCGCACGACGACTGATCTGGCTGGACATGGGACTCCCTCGCTCGCGGGTGAACTTGTCTGACTTATGCGAGCGATATGCATTTGCGGGAAGTGATTGCGATGATTCAACCCATCCCCCAAGCGCCACCCGCACGACTCAACACGGGCATCGTACCTTCGTCCGAGGACAGGTCCCGCAATCCCAGCTCAATTCAATCCAACAGCCTCAATGAACAGCACCCGTCGCCAGCCCTCACTCCGGCTTGGGTCCGCCCGGGGCTCCCCGCGCACCCGTGCCGCTCTCCCGGGAGGAGGGATGCAAGCCCGCAGCCTGTTTCACTGCGGGGGAGTTCTGGCTCCCTCGACGGCGACGGCGGCGGCGCTTCATCGCGGCGCTCCCCGACGGCCCCCCCAATTCCCGGAGCACCACCGCGCGCGCGCCGGCCTCCAGCCTCAGCTCCTGCATGAGCGTCTGCGCCTGCCGCGCGCCGGACGGATGACGCAGCGCCTCAGCGAGCCGCTCGACGACATCGATTCGCAACGCCACGGAGCCCAGCACCTCGTACCCGAAGGCTCGCGCCTCCCTCGCGCCGAACACAGACGCCTCGAGCGAAACTTCACTCGGCACCCCCTTGGGTGCGGGCTTCTGGAGAAACAGCGCCGTCAGCATGCAGCGCCGCTCCATCGCCGGAGGCGACAGGGCGTTGGCCACGTAGAAGTAGCGTCGCCCCTCGCGGACGCCCAGCGTCCTCAAGCGCTCTCGCGACTCCCCGTCCATCAGCCCCCACTGCTCCCGGGCCTCGCCCTGGGTAATCACTCCCACCCCTTCCGCCAGGCGGTAGGAGAGTCCCCGCGTCACCGCGGAACGCCCCGCGCCGGTGAGGGACTCGGCGGGAAAACCTCCCATCGCCTCGGTGACCAGGTCCCTCGCCAGGGCGTTCAGCCGCCGCTCGAGCCGCCGCCGCGCGCCGCCCGTCCAGACCTCCGGCTCCGCCAGGGCCAACTGCGGCGAGCGCCGGTCCGTGCCGCGCACCAGTCGCGCCAGCGGCTGCCCCTCGAACGAGATGCTTCCCAACGCATCCACCTCGAAGGCCTCATGCGTCGCATCAACGACGCGCTGGACGAACTGCTCCTCCGTCAGCGCCGGGCCGTCCGCCCCCGCCACCTCACCCAGGAGGAGCCCCAGCTTGGCGAAGGGACTGTCGGAGCCGCTCCCGGCGACAGGCGCCGTGGCCCTCACGAAGCGCCGTGCGCTCCTGCGCGCGGCCCGCTGCACGAAGCGCTCGACGAGTCGCTCATGCAGGGCATCCCCCAGCGCATCCTCGATGTGGCGCGTGCGCTCCTGCCACTGCTCGGCGTCATGCAACCATGACGAGCGATGACTGATGTACGTCCAGATGCGGATGGCGGCGAGCCGGTCCATCAACGTGTGGAGGTCCCCCGAGACGTCGTCGAGCGGTGACACCTGCTTGCCGAGCCACGTCGCGTCCAACGTCCCATCGCCCTCGGCGAGTTGGAGGAACGTCTCCCGCAGCAGCCCGACGTGCTGGCCGAAGAGGCCCTTGCGGAAGTCGGGAATCTGGCAGACCTGCCACAAGAGCTCGACGCCCGCGCGGTCCGTCACCAGGTCCCGGACGGCGGGGACCTGGGAGAGGTCCTTCAGCGCATCGAAGTCATCCGCGCGCTCCACCCGGATGAAGGCGTTGTGGCGGGGTGCCCGGGTCAACGAGTCCAGCAGCGCCTCCGGGCTCGCGAAGTCCAGCTCGGCGTTGCGCCAGATGAGGCTGCGCACGGCGGGGAACTGGTGTGACTCGATGGAGGAGACCACCCGGGGGGACAGCTCGGACAGCGTGTTCAGGGTGCCAAAGCTGCCGTCGTTGAGGTGACGGCCCGCGCGGCCGGCGATCTGCGCCAGCTCATCCGAGAAGAGGTCTCGCTGCTCGGCGCCGTCGTACTTGGACAGCGCCGCGAAGGCCACGTGGTTGAGGTCCAGGTTCAACCCCATGCCGATGGCATCCGTGGCCACGAGGTACTGAACCTCGCCGGACTGATACATCGCCACCTGGGCATTGCGCGTCCGGGGCGACAGCGCCCCCAGCACCACGGCGACCCCGCCGCGCAGGCGCCGAAGCGACTCGGCCAGCTCGTACACCCGGTCCGCGGAGAACGCGACCACGGCCGAGCGCGGAGGCAGGCTCTTCAGGGAGCGCCGCCCGGAGTAGCGCAACTGGGACAGGCGCGTGGCGCGCTTCACCGAGGCGTGGGGGATGAGCGACTGGAGCATCGGCCGCATCGTGTCCGCGCCCAGGAACCAGGTCTCCTTGCGCCCTCGCGCATGCAGCAGACGGTCCGTGAAGACGTGCCCGCGCTCACGGTGGGCGGCGAGCTGGATTTCGTCCACCGCGAGGAAGTCGACCGTGCGGTCCAGAGGCATCGCCTCGACGGTGCAAATCCAGTAGTCGGGGCGCGGAGGCAGCCGCTTCTCCTCCCCTGTCATCAGGGCCACCCGCCCCTCGCCCACCCGGGCGGTCACCCGGTCGTAGACCTCGCGGGCGAGCAGGCGAAGCGGCAACCCCATCATCCCCGTGTCGTGCTCGAGCATGCGCTCGATGGCCCGGTGGGTCTTTCCAGTGTTCGTCGGCCCCAGCTCCGCCACGACGATGGCCGAGCGGCTGGATGGACTGGAGTTCATTGGCGGCAGTCTAACCGCGGGAGGGGCCCTGCGCCGCAGGCCGCGCGGGCTTCGCGGGCATGGCTGGGCGCTCGGCTCCACGAGCAGGGGCACGTGACGTCCCGGAACGTGGGTGACTTGACGCGCGCCACGCGCCATGGACGGCGCCTGGGGGCGCCCTCTAGCGTGGGGTCCATGACCCATCCCGTCAGAGACACCCTCCTCGGGCAGCTCGACATCGCCTGGGCGCTCACCCAGTACCATCTCGAGGGATTGACCACGGAGGAGTGCCTGCGCCGCCCGGGCCGGGTGGGCCTTCACGTTCAACAAGGCGCGGACGGACACTGGCGCGCGGACTGGCCCGAACACGAGGGCTATGACTTGGGGCCCGCGAGCGTCGCCTGGTTGACGTGGCATCTGGGCTTCTGGTGGTCGATGGTGCTCAACCACTCGTTCGCGGATGCGACCCTGACCAAAGAGGCCGTGTACTGGCCCGGCACCGCCGACGGCGTGCGCGAGTGGGTCCATCGACTGCACGGAGAATGGCGGGCCCACATCGAACGACTCGGCGACGAAGACCTGCGCTCGACGGAGCGCACGCGCTGGCCGCTGCAGGGCAAGCCCTTCGGAGACATCGTGGCCTGGGCCTCGCTCGAATTGATGAAGAACGCGGCGGAACTCGGCTACGCGCGGTTCGTCCTGGCGGTCTCCAAGGCGTCCTAGCCAGGCCACCGTCTGTCATTGCTGCCTTCATCCTGGCGGGCCGCTCGCGCGTCCCGGCCCTCTGCTCGGCGAGGACCGGGGCGCTGGGGCCGCGCCATGCTCAGCTCCGGACGGTGGCGTGCTGGGCGGCCCAGTTGAGGGCGAGGTCCGCGACGGCCTCCCAGCCCGGCTGCGCCACGGTGTAGTGCGAGCGGCCCTTGAGTTCCACGTACTCCGTCACCGCCTTCGACTTCGCGTAGCGCTTCACGTTCTCCCGCTGGATTTTCGCCGGGAGGATGATGTCCGAGTCACCCGAGAGGAACAGCAGCGGCGCGCGCTCGTCGTTCTTCAGATTCACGGTGACTTCGGAGTGCGGCGTCAGGTTGGCGAGAGCGCCCTGGAACAGCGCGCGGCCCGAGCCCGGCACGTACTGCGTGCGGTACACCTCGTCCGACTCCTCCTGCGTCAGCGTGTTGGTGAAGGCGTAGTGGAACTGCTCGGGCGTCATCGGCGCGGGGCGGTTCACATTGGCGGGGTTGAGCAGCGTGGACGCAGTCGACTTGATGGTGGTGAACGGCAGCGTGTAGACGCCCTTCACCGGCGCGGAGTGGATGGCGACGCCCGCGGCGCCCACGCCCCTGTCCAACAGCATCTGCACGAAGGCGCCGCCGTACGAGTGGCCCATGAGGATGGGCGGGGTGGGCAGCGCGCGGATGATGCGCTCGTAGTGGTCGACAATCTGCTTCACGCGCAGATTCTCCAGCGGCGTCGGGTCCTTCTGGAGCGCCTCCACGCCGACCTCCAGGCCGGGCCACGACGGGGCGATGACGCGGTAGCCGGCCTTCGTGAAGCGGTCAATCCACCCCTGCCAGCTCCTGGGCGTCATCCACATGCCGTGGACGAGGACGATGGTGTCGGGCTGGGTCTGGGTCTTCTGGACGGTGGCGCTCATGGCGTACTCCCTCTTGGGTTCACCGCGTCTGCCGCGGTGTGCGTTGCTGACAAGAGGAACAGTAGAGACCTGGGCGTCCGCGAAAAATGGGGCACCGGGCAGAGGACTGTTTCCACGCGGGAAACAATCCAGGGTGCCCTACGCGCCATCCCGGCGCAGCACGAAGAAGTACTGCGCCGCCATCCCCCGGGCGTCCATCACCCCCAGCAGCGTGTTCGCATCGACCTGTCGGAACACGTCATTCGTGGGCCAGTCGTCGTAGATCATCGTCGCGCTGACCTTGCCCCGGTACACCGTCAGGCGCAGGCGCGCCTTGAACTTCTCGGTCTCCACCGCCGCCCGGTGCGGACCCACGAGGCCGCGAATCGTCGGCGACGGCCACTTCCTCGGGTCGACCGGGAACACCGACGCGCGGTCCTCCGTGTAGAACAGCAGCGGGTGCACGCTCTCCTCGTCGACGAACCGCTTGCCGTACCAGCCCGTCGCACCGAGCATCCCATCCATCGGGTGCCCCGTATGGAGCTCACTGCCCTTCCAGGTGCCTCGCATGAACCCGAGCTCCACCGTGGGCAGGCTGTCGAACAACGCGAGCGCCTCTTGCGCGTCCAGCCGCCCCGCATTCACCGCTTCGTCGAAGGTCATCGCGTGTTTCCTCCGTGCATTCGCAGCACGGGCTTGATGGCCGTGCGCACTTCCATGTCGTGTACCGCGTCGTTGATGGCCTCGAAGTCGTAGGAGCGGCTCAGCTTCTCCAGCGGGAAGCGCCCCTCCGCGTGCAGCGCGACCATCCGGGGGATGAAGGTCTTCGGGTCCGCGTCCCCTTCGATGATGCCCACCAGCCGCTTGCCGTAGAGGAGGCGGGTCATCGACAGCGTCACCTCCGACGCCTCGGGGCTGGGAAGCCCCAGCAGGCCACACGTGCCCAGGGGCCGTGTCACGTCGAAGGCCTGGCGCAACACCTGAGGCATGCCCACGCACTCCAGCGCGAAGTCCACCCCGCCCCGGGTGCGCTTGAGCATCGTCTTCGTCAGCTCGGGCTCCGTCGCCAGGAACGTGTCGGTGGCGCCCAGCTCGCGCGCCAGCTCCAGTCGGCCCGCGTCCAGGTCCACCGCGAGGATGCTCGCCGCGCCGGCGACACGCGCCGCCATGACCGCCGCGAGCCCCACCGCGCCCACGCCGAAGACGGCGAGCGCCTGTCCGGACTGGAGCCGGAACGCCTCCAGCACCGCCCCGGCACCTGTCTGGAATCCACACCCCAGCGGCGCGAGCAATTCGAGCGGCGCCGCCCGGTCCACCTTCACCGCGTTGTGCCGGTGCGCCAGCACCCGAGTGGCGAACGACGACTGGTGGAAGAAGCCGGAGCGGATGGGCGCCCCGCGCCATCGCATGGGAAAGGAGCCATCCGGCCGCGCGCCGGAGAAGTTCCCCGCGTACCCGTGCTCGCAGTAGGCGGGATGCCCGCGCTCGCACGTGCCACACGCCCGGCAGGAGTAGTAGCTGAGCACCACCGCGTCCCCGGGCTCGAAGTCCGTGACGCCCTCCCCCACCGCCTCCACCAC
>NZ_VIFM01000335.1 GCF_006636215.1 Myxococcus llanfairpwllgwyngyllgogerychwyrndrobwllllantysiliogogogochensis
GTTGCGCGCGTATGGCAAGTCATTGTGCGCTGGGGTTGCGGAGGTGCGCGAAGCACTCCAGGTCCATGGGGCGCGCGTCGTAATGGACGAAGCTGCTCTTGCCGCCCGGGAGAATGGGGGCGATGTCGAGGCAGTCAACCTCCGTGACACCACCGAGGCGCTCCAATGTCTCGTTGAGCCGGACGTAGAAGCCGGCATCGTCGGGGTCCGCATCCGGGCTGAGCCCGCCGTGTAGCACCGCGAAGATACGGACCTGCTGTCCCTTGAGGCCGGGAATCTCGTCGCCGATGTAGGTGGTGGAGCTGCCGATAACCATAGGTGTCTCCCTGGCGCGCAGTGGGGTGCGCGCGAAGACATACATGCTCTGTCTCCGAGACATAGCAAGTCGAGGAGAGAGGGATTCGGGCCGCTCGGGGCGCGGTGGGCGCGGGAGGGCTCGGTTTCGTTGGCAGTGTATGTCTATCGACAGGACTCCTCCGGGGCGCGGGGCTGCTCGTCGGGCGGCACCGCGATTCGGAGGCCCTGCGGAAACCAGCGCTCGCGATCCTCCTGCGACAGGGGCCGCACCACCACCTTGCCGGCACCGGCCCCCTTGGGCTTGAGCACCGTGTGCAGGCGCCCGCGCTGGACGAGCTCTGCGTGGAGGTGGCCGACGAGGAGTCGGTGCAGGTGGCCGAAGCTTCCTGGCGCCGGATGCTCCGGCTCGCTCTCGGCCGTGCGGAAGAGGAACTCGGTGGAGCGGCAGGCGGGACAGGGCGGCAGTTGGACGAGGCCGTCGTCTACGTCCTCCCGGCGGGCGACGCCCACTTCGAGGGCGTCGAGGGAGAGGCGATTGCCGCTGCCGCACCGGGCGCAGCGCTGAAGCACGTCTTCGGCGGTGACTTCGTGAATGGCCATGGGGAGCGTCCTCACGAGACAGCGGTGTACGAGCCGAACCAGTACGTCGCGGCGAGAGGTTGGAGGTTCTGGTGGCTGTAGAAGGCGAAGCCGTCTCTGTCCGGCACCATGACGGTGGGGTTGCCGACGAAGCTTCCGCTGGTGGCGTAGGGGCTTAGGGTGATGGAGGAGGGCGCGGTGGGAAAGCGACTGCGGAACGTCACCGAGCCGCCGCCGGACAGGCTGTCGTGAGCGACGGTGTCGCTGTTGCTGTACTGGAGGCCGAGCCGGCCCACCTCGCGCACGCTGCCCGTCAATTCGAAGGAGGTGTTGTTGGAAGCGCTATTCATGGGCAGGCGCCAGGTGCGCGTCCATGCGGAGAAGGTGGCAGTGACGCTCGCGTCGTGGAGGAACTCCGCCTCATTGCGCGAGAGGCGGAAGCCGCCCGCAGCAGCGCCGGTGGTGTCCCGGGCCCAGTCACTCCCATTCCAGGCGGCGTTGACGGTGAACCACACCGAGTCGCTGTCGGCGTAGAGACGCAGCCGCGCGGCTGCGCCGCCCGCGCCCTGGGTGTCGAGGAGAAGGACGCGACCGGTGCCCAGGACGGGCTGGAGGATGGCCTTGTGCTGGCCCGCCGACGTCTCGTTGCCGCGGAAGTGCCCGCCGCTAAAGGCCCCGAGGACTTCGGCGAGGGCGGCTTCCACGGTGCCAGCCGTGAGGAGGTCGCCCGTGTCCGCGACGGAGACGGCGGAGGCCGCGTGAGCCCCCGCTCCCTGGGTGACGTGCCCGTTGAGGAGGCCCAGCAGCGCGGCCACCTGCTGCCGCAGGCTGCTGGCGGGGAGGGCGTGGGGCGTCCCGGCCAGCGCGTCTCCTCCGACGCGAGACGCACCGGGGCTTCCGGCCGTCGTCTCTCCGAGGCGGGTGACGACCTCCTGGAGTTGAGCCTGCACGCTGGTGCTGCTGACGTAGCCATGCGGCGAAGCGCCGATGGCGCTGGCGTGGTGGGCCCCCGTGGCCGCGCCCTGGTGGGCGTTGACGAAGCCCAGCAGCGAGGAGAGCTGCGCGTCCACGGTGCCTGCCGGCAGGAGGTTGGGCGTGCCGGGCACCGCGTCCGCACCCACGCGGGAGGCGCCCGGTGTGCCAGCAGCGGCCGAGGAGAGCTTGTCCGCGACTTCGTCCACGGCCTCCTGCACGGTGGTGGAGGTGATGAAGCCGTGGGGCGCGTAGTCCACGGCACCAGCCCCGTGTCGCCGGGCGGCGCCGGAGAAGTGCCCGGCCAACTCGGCGTCCACCTCGTCCAGTGTCGCCTGCACCGTCTCCGTGCTGGGGCTCAGGACGTCCCAGGTGCCGCTCTCCACGGCCACCGAGGTGCCCCGGGCGAAGATGAAGGACTGCCGGCGAGAGGTGTCCAAGTCCGCGGCGAGAATCTGCGTCTGCCCGGGGCGCCGCCGGGCGTCACACAGCAGCAGCTCGTCGGGCTGGAGGGCGGGCTTGGGCGCCTGGCCGACGGGGCCCTCCGGCGCCTGGCGCACCACCAACTCGAAGGACTCGTCGCGGCGGAAGTACACCTGCTGGGAGTTGCCGTCCGTGCGCGGCTCCGACAGCAGGCGGGTGAAGCGCAGGAAGATGCCCAGCCACCGCTCGCTGCCGGAGGTGGAGACGTCGGTGGGAATGCCCGACAAGTCCACCGCGCAGTCCACCGTTTGCCCAGTGCCGACGAAGATGCGCTGGCCGAGGTTGTCGTACGCGCGGCCCGGGGCCGTCAGGTCGACGGAGAGGTTGGGCACGGGGGAGTGCGGCGCGGGCACTGCCCCGGAGATGACGCCGTGGACGCCCAAGTCCGAGGCGAGGTTTCGGTCCGCCTGCTCCAACTGCGCGAAGGCCAAGTCCAGCTCGGCCTCCGTCACCTTCTGCCTGAAGTGAAAGTCCAGCCGGTTGCTCATGCCTGCGCCCTCCAGAGGAAGGCAAAGGCATGGCGCGAGAAATCGGGGACATCGCAAGTACGACGGCGAAGGAGGTTCGTTCTAGCTCGTATCCATGCGGCTACGCGCTGGGCATCTGCTCAATGCCGCTGTCCTCCCCGGCTCGACCGCCAGGAGCCTTGCGGCTCAGCGCCCGTACTGGCGATTGAAGCACTCGGCTATCCACCGCTTCACCTCCTCTCTGTCATGAGGGGTGCGTGGGCTAAGAGAGGTGGTGCCAATCTTCTCCCGGAGGCGAGCCATCTCCGATGAGCAATCCCGGGTCTGCACCAGTGTTCCGCCCTCGAAGAGCAGTTCGTACACCCTGCGGAACTTCCACGCAGGGTGAAAGCCCATGTGCACATAGAGCTCCCGGACGAAGTCGGCCGCGAGGAGGAGCCCTCCGGTGAAAGGGACGGGGGCAGACAGATTGCGGTAGGCAATGCAGTGGAACTGCTCAGAGTAGACGGGGAGCTGCTCGAACAGGGACGGCCCCTTTCCGTGCCGAGCTGCTATTGCCGCCGGGGGCGGTAACCCAATGTGGAGTTGCTGGAGGCGCAGCGACTCGGCGATGACCTCGTAGGTGCACCAATAGCCGCGATAGCATGCCGTCGAAATCATCTCAGGGGCGAGGCCGTGCTGTGGAGGCTCGAAGAGGCCCTCGCCGCTGGCGGCGGCGAGGACGAACTCTTGTTCTCTGAAGATGAGGGTGTCGCTGATTTGTGCGGTCATGGTGCCTACAGGGTATGCGGGTGCCATTTCCTGACGACAACCCCCCGGTGCAGAGTGCCGCCCACCGTGGCACCAGATGGATGCCAATCAGTGCAGCGTCGTCGTCTCGCCCAACTCGCTGAGTCCCAGCTCCCAGTGCTCCGGGAGAATAGGCGGGAGGGGCTCCACCAAGTCCACGAAGTGGGTGTGCGCGGGCTTGAGGTACTCGACGAGGGTGCGCAGGCGCAGGCGCTCCGCGGGCGAGAGGAGACGCTCCACCTCGACGTTGAAGGCGTAGCGGGCGAAGCGCTCCGAGGGTCCCAGCACCCAGTCCACGCCCAGCTCGGACTCGCCCAGCACAAGGGTGTCCGAGGCGAAGGGGGAGATGGCCCTCACCTCAATTCCGAGGAAGAAGCGGATGGCGTTGCGCAGGCCCAGCGCGGTGCCCTTCTGCTGGTACATGTCCACGAGGATGGCGGCCAGGCGGCGCCGGGCGAGGACGTCCAGCTCGAAGGCGAAGGGGTTGCCCAAGTCCTGGAGGATTGCGTCGAGGAAGTCCTCCGGCGCGCGCTCCAGGTCGAAGATGTCGGGGAAGGCGTCCAAGTCAGAGAGGAGCAGGTCCGTCACCTCCTGGAGGCAGGAGATGAAGCGGTGCAGGTCGCCCGTCACATCGTCGCGGCGGTTGTGGCGGGGCAGCATGTCCCAGAGCTGGAAGCTCCGGGAGGGCGGCCGGGCTGGCCGGAAGCCAGGAAAGGTGGCGCGGTGGTAGGGGGCGAGCACCGGGTTGCCGCGCGCGTCCGTCACGCCCTCCACGCGCACTTCGTACACCACGTCCGGCGTCAGTTCCGTGTCGAGGACGAGGTGGACGAGGGGGCCTTCCGCCGCGGCCTCGAGGGAAGCGACTGGGACTGCGGGCGCGCCGCGAGGCGTGAAGGTGAAGCGCGCCGAGGGCGGCACCCGGACGGACTCGTCGAAGGCGAGGCGCACCGACTTCGGCGCCAGGGCCTGGGCGCCCACGAGACGGGGGGCCGTCCTGTCCTCCACGGCGAAGGTGTACGTCTCGTCGAGGAGGTGCGCGCCGCCTGCCGTGGCCGAGACGACGCGCACGGAGACGGAGGCCTGGCTGGCCAGCGGCACCGCCGGGTGCAGCACCATGCGCAACGTGTCCGCCGTCTGCGTCACCTCCGCCAGAGGCCCCGCGAAGGCGGGTGTCACCTCTGCGCTGGCGCCGCCCTCGAAGGCGAGGACTCCACCCACCCAGACGCGTGTGGCCGCCCGGGCGATGCCGTCCACGCCGACGTCCACCAGCTCCAGTTCCAGTACGGAGTCGACGGGGACGTCCTCCTCCCCTGGGCCCGGAGCGCGGTTGAGGAGGAGGGGGCGGCGCGTCTCGGCGAAGAGGGAGACGGTGTCGACGTAGAGGGTGGGCAGCTCAACCGTGGCCATGGCGACACCTCACGGGGAAACGAGCTCCAGGCGGACGCCTACCGCGTGGACGCCGGAGAGCTTCGAGACGTTGGCGGCCATGTCCCCGACGAGGCGCTCGCGGCCGGGGCGCCCGAGGCAGCGGGCGTACTTCACACCGTCGACGACGAGGGACGCCTCCCAGGCCAGGCCCGCCGGGGCACCTGGAGGCACACGGAGTCGCAAGACTGTGCGGACCAGGTCCACGCCGGTGACGTCTACCGCTTGCGCCACCTCGGCGAAGTCCCAAGGGGCCAGCTCGAAGCGGCGTCCAGGCTCCTCGTCGCCGAGGACGAAGAGGTACTCGCCCGAGGCGGGCGTGGCCTGCTGGGGCCGGATGCGTCCCTGACCCAGGCCGAGGCGACTGGTGAAGGCGGTGAGGGCCATGGGCTTCACGCCTGCCGGGACAACTCGAGCGAGTCGAAATAGGCGCGGCGCGTGACGTCCTTCACCGCGAAGCCGAAGCCGCCCCGGCCGGAGGTGAGGGGCTGGCTGCCGGAGTTGATGCCGAGAGCGTCGTCGATGAAGTCGGCCATGCCCGGCACGGGCTGCCAGTCGGGAGGCGTACCGAGCGGGTGCGCGGCCAGGTCGTTCCGGAGGGCCTTGAGGACGACGTCGCCGTTGGCGTTGACGACGACGTCCAGCCGCAGGTGTAGCCAGGTGCCCTGGGTGAAGCTGGCCGAGGACTTCAGCAGGACGCCGGGCCCATCCGCGCCGGGCAGGCCCGTGGCCACCGCGCCCTTGCGCAGCACCACCCGGTGCGGCTCGTCGTCGGAGAGGCCGAGGAGGTAGGCGCTGTCGTTGACGGAGGTGCCCTGCCCGCAGAGGAAGAGGAAGGGGGAGAAGCTGGTGGGGCCGCCGCCAGGCCCGCGCTGGAGGCAGCCGCGGATGCTGCCTCCCTTGGACATGGGGGCGAAGTCGGGGAGGTTGGCGAAGAGACCCACTGCGCCCTGCGCGGCAGTGAGGGAGTTGAAGGCGAAGAGGAAGTTGCCGCCGCCCGGGGGACGGGCAATGCCCGCCGTCACGCCCCTGTCCACGGTGGCGATGTCCAGTCCTCCGTTAAGGTAAGTCCAGTCTGCGAGTGCCATGGTGTCCTCACTGTGTGGCGGCCAGAGGCCACCCGGTGCCGAAGTCCTCGGTGGGCTGCGTCGTGTTGAAGAGGGCCCCGCGCGCCGTTACGTCCTCCCAGCGCCAGGCGTAGGTCTCGTTGGTGTGCCAGCGCTGCTCGAAGTCCTCCCGCGGCGAGTCGCTGAAGAGGCCCGACACGGAGGTGACGTCCGCCCAGTCCGCGAGGAAGGGCTCCTGGCCCCACGTCTCGACGACGTTCCCTTCGAAGCGGTGCGGGACGAGCTGCGCGGGCGGCAGCTCGAAGAGGAAGCCGTCGTTGCCCCAGCCTCGGGAGAAGTCCTCGAAGCCGTCGCGCTGGCCGAAGAAGGCGAGGGCGACGGAGACGTCGGAGAGGGCGGCGCGCCACACGTACCAGCGCTCGAAGTCCTCGCACGCCTCCTCCGGTGCACCGAAGCCCGCGAGGACCTCGAGGCGCGTCACCGTCGTCAGTGTCCAGTGGGCAGCCTCGCCGGGCCGAGCGCCCGTGTCCTCGAAACTGGGGTTGAGGAGAGGCATGTCAGAGGAGCCCTCCGGTGTCCCCGTCCTGGAGCGTGACGCTCCCCAGTACCGGCAGCTCCCTCACTGTCAGCTTCACGTCCGCAGGCAGGCCGTTGAGTGTCAGGTCCATTCGAGCGTCACCCAGCTTCCGCACTCCGGAGGCATCGCGAATGACGTTGAAGACGTCCGACCAGGCCACCTCTCCGGCCGGGAAGCCCTGGGCGTCCCGGTAGTTGAAGCCGAAGTCGATGCGCGGGTTGGGCGTGCCGTCCTGCTCGCTGACGCGGAAGTGGGCGGCGAGCGCCTGGCGGACGCGCATGGCGACGTCCTGGGCGGAAGCGCCCTGGCGCAGGAAGAGGCGGGTGGACACGTCCACGCGCCGGTACACCGGCTCCTGGACGCTGACCTGGAAGGTGAGGGTGCAGGGATAGACTTCGGTGACTTGCCGCAGCACCTGGGCCTTGAGCGCGGGCGTAGGGACTCCGCCGCCCTTGGGCACCACGTAGAGGATGCCTGCGTTCTCCGCGATGGTGGCGTCTTCGTTGGACGTCAGCATGAGGGCGCGGGCCACTCCGGGCAGGCGCCGGGCGTTGATTTCGAAGTCCTCGCGGGAGACGGTGCGCGTGAGGGCCCGGAGGCTCTCAGGGGCGAGCAGCTTCGCGGAGGCCACCGTCTGCCTGTCTGCGCCGCCGGAGGCAGGGGCGGCGTTGCTGACAGCCACCTGCACCGCGTGGCCGTGAGCGTCCCGAAAGCTGCCCTCCAACACGACGAGGCGGCCCGCGTCCACGTTGCCGGCCGCGCCGCCGCCCGTCTTGTACACGACCGCCACGGTGCCAGCGGGCGGCAGGCCGCTGGTGCCGTTTCCGAAGCGGACGGTGGCCCTGTCTCCCTGGTCCACCGAGACGAGGAAGTGGGCGTCGGAGGCGCGGGAGTTGAGGAAGGTGTCCACCTCGATGAAGGCGCCCTGGGCGGTGGACACGCGGGCGGAGCCGTCGAGGTAGGGGGCGAAGTCCAGGTGCGCCTCGAAGTCGGCGAGGCCGCGGGAATCGAAGAGCTGGGTGTGCGTCTTCGAGTGCTCAGCCACAGCGAGGACGCGCGGCGGGTTGGCGCCGGCCGGAATGGTGACGGACGAGAGGAGCTGGAAGCGGACGGCCTCTGTCACCTCCTGCGTGCGGACGACAATGCCGGCGGGGAAGGTGACAGGGGCTGCGGGAGGCTGGGCGACGCGCAGCTCCACCTCGGCCGTGGCCGCCTGGGCACCATGAAGCCGGTAGCCCAGCATGCGCGCCAGGGCGATGACGTTGCGGCGCTGGGTGGCCGTGGAGAGGCGCGACTCACGGGCGAGGTTGTCCTGGTAGAAGCCGAGGACGTCGCCGATGAAGGCGTGCATCTCCAGCAGGACGTTGCCGAAGCTGGCGACGTCGAAGTCCGTCCAGTCCAGGAAGACGCTCTTCACGAGCGCCATGAGGCGCGCGCGCAGGGCGTCGAAGTCGCGGTGGGTGTAGTCGGTGGACGCTGGAAGAAGTGGCACGTCGGCGAAGGCCTCCACCGGGAGACAAAGGCCTTTGGCCCACTTCTTCAGGGGACATGGGGACAGCGCCTCGGGCCGGCCTTGCGCTATGCACGCAGGGTTGGTGCTCTGGTGCTCGGCCTAGGCTGTGTCTGGTGGACAGCATCTGTTGCGACGCGTGGCCGCTGAGCCTGATGTCGTTGCTGGGGATGCCGGCAGTGATGCGGCGGCTGGCGACGGAGCGGGTGGGGCGGCTCTTGCGGCTGGCGTTGCGGTGGAAGGGCTTCGAGACGGCGCCGCCGGACGGGCTGGTGGAGGGGTTGCTTGCGCCGTACGTGACGGTGGTGGGGTTGGTATCGCTGGTTCGCGACGCGGTGGCGCTGAACACCAACCAGACGCGGGAACTGGCGCCGAGGCTGGGACACGTGAGCGTGCCGACGCTGCTGCTATGGGGCGAGGAGGACGGGTTGTTGCCGACGCGATATGGCGAGCGGCTGGCGTGGGACATCCCCGGCGCGCGGTGGGCGCAGGTGCCGGACGCGCGGCACTTCGTGATGTGGGACGTGCCGCACGCGGTGGCGATGGAGCTGTTCCGGTTCCTGGAGCAGGAGATGCCGGTGGTGGGCGGGCAGGGGGCGCGGACCCTCCGGAGGACCGAGCGCGCGGAGACGGAGGTGCTGTTCGACAGCGACGCGCCCGTGCCCGCGTGAGCGCGGGCGGAGTTCGTGGGGGCTGAAGGACCCGGACTGCAGGTCCGACGCGTTTTGTAGGGTGCGGCCTACAACCCAGGGAGCGGGTCGCTCGTCTTTTCGCGACCTTGGCGTTGGTATGTGTCTTGCCTTGGTGTGGGCCCGTCCCTCACGCAGGAGCAGGCCATGAGCATAGGAAGCGCTACCTCCATCAAGCGGTTCATCAACCAGCCGAAGACCGAGGAGAAGTTGCCCACGCCGCGTTGCCAGCCGGACGCGTCCAAGCCCTCCCCCATCCAGACCCTGGGCGGCTCCCCGAGCAGCTTCGAGTCCCAGAAGCCGAAGTCGCCGACGAACATCAAGCCCGATCCGACCGGCGCCATTGGCCCCACCGGCCCGATGACCGAGGCGCAGAAGTACGACTATTACAAGTCGATCATCGAGCAGAAGGGTGACTTCGACAGCGGCACGGACAAGCGCAACCTGCTCGCCTTCCGCTCCCCCACCGCCTACGACGCCAACTACGGCAAGGGGAGCTACGACGACACGATGGTCATGCTGTGGAAGGACAAGGACGGCAACAAGCACGTCAAGACCTACCACGCCAACACCGAGCCGAGCGCATGGATCGAAGACCACGCGAACGACGTGGACGGCGACGGGCGAGGGGACCCCGCCCGCATCCCCGAGGGGCAGTATCAGTACGAGTTCGACAAGAGTTCACCCGAGGTGGGTGGCGAGAAGGTGGGCCTCTTCAAGGCGGTGGGGGAGAAGCCTTGGTGGGGTTTCGGCCAGGTTGAGAACAGCCCGTTCGCGGTCGACCGCGATACCAAGCACGATGGCTCGTTCTCGACCTCGACCGGGAGCAAGAAGGATGGAGGCTGGAACGTCCAGATTCACGCCGCGCACGAGGGCGACGACTTCTGGGCGAAGAGCGGTGTGGGGAGCGCGGGCTGCGTCTCGGTTCCCAACTCGGAGTTCAAGCAACTGCTGGCCGACATGGGCGACGAGAAGGACTTCAAGTTCACGGTCGTCAACCAGTCGAGCGGTCTGGTCCCGGTCGACGCGCCGCCGACCCCGCTCAACATCCCTCCCGCGCCGTCGTGGGCGAAGGACGCGTGGGAGAAGCGGAAGCGCGAACTAGGGATGTAACGTGCTCCACGGCACACTCCACCTCAGGGGCTGTGCCGAATCGAGCCCGGAGCCAGCGGGCCCCGGCGCACGGTTGCGTGGATTCGGACGCCGTGCGCCTCGGGCCCGAAGCCCGTCATTGGGGCTCGCGCCCGGACCGCCGACGCGGCGTGCTGGTTGTGGACCTCGCGCGCCAGGGGCATGAGGCGAATGCCGGAGGGATGCTGGCAGGCAATCTTCACTGCTTCCTCTTGGAGTTGTCGGATGGGGAGCCGCCTGACTTCGCCTCGTGCGTTGTAAAAGCAGATGTGGCCGCCGGCTTCCCACCAGTGCAGGGTGAAGTCCTTGCCATCCATGTGTTTCAATTGTCGGCTCATTGGGTGAGGCGCTCCGATTGAGGTGAGCCATACAGCCCTTGCGTGCGCGGCGAAGTCCACTTGTATGCGTGGGATTGGAACGCCACTCAGCCAGGAAGTGGCGCCTCCAAGTCTGCTGTCGTGTCACCCTCGCGCACGCGTACACGAAGCGTCAGTGCGGCTGCGTCCTGCTCGACGCGGACCTGCACGAGCTGAACGCCAGGTAGCCAGCGCGCGAGCGCGTCACGGACGTACACGCGCGCCAGTTCCGCCAGCACCGTATCGTTGCGCTGGTGGCGAAGGCGCGAGAGGCCCGCGCCGAAGCTGGTGCGCCAGGGCAGCTCGCCGGTGGAGTGGGGCGTGGCGCCCTCCGTCAGTAGTACCTGCCGCACCTTCGAGGCGAGCAGCTCGGCTCCAGAGCCAGAGGCAAAGTCGCGCTTCCTGTCTCTGCGGAATGGGGCGAGGAGGTTCTGGGGCTCTCGACTCATGACGTCCTCCTCACGGAACCGGGATGGCCGCGCGCACCTGCTGCAGCGTGCGGACTATGGCGTCGAGGGGCGCAACGGCTTCTTCCAGCGCGCTGCCCTCAAGGCTGGAGAAATCCGGCACCTGGGGGCCTCCCACCAGGCCGAGGAGGACGTTGAGGAGGGCCATGAGCTGGGAGAGGGCGGCCAGGGCCTTGCCGACGTTGACGGCCTCCTGGGCGACGTTGGCCTCCGCGCAGCCGGCCACCGCGAGGAGTCCCGCGTCTGCAAGCTGGGCGGCGCGCAGTCGGGCCCGTGACACACTCGACAGGCGCAGCTGCAGGTGGAGGAGCTGGCCACGGGCATGGCCAAGCTCGCCCAGGACGATGTCGATGACGCCCACCACGGTGAATGGCACCGAGAGCTGGGGGACGAGGCGGAGCAGCTTGGACACCTTCTCGGCCAGCTTCGGCAGGGCCGCGGCGATGGCTGTCGGGTCCGGCGGAGGCCCCAGCGCGTCAGGTATCGCCTTCACGACTTCAACGAGGGCCAGCACCGCGCCGATGATGTCGAAGAGGGGCGTGAGCGGCGCGAGAGCCGGCTGGACGGCCTGCAGGAGCTGGTGATGCTGCAAGGTGGCGCCGCCGGGCAGGGTGAGGGTGGGCGCCTCGGGCAGCGGGGGGATGTGGACGCAGATGGGC
>NZ_VIFM01000336.1 GCF_006636215.1 Myxococcus llanfairpwllgwyngyllgogerychwyrndrobwllllantysiliogogogochensis
GCCCCGCCCTCCCCGACACCTGGGTCAACAGGTGGAAGGTCCGCTCGGAGGCTCGAAAGTCGGGAATCGCCAGGGACGTATCCGCCATGACGACACACACCAGCGTCACGCCCGGGAAGTCGTGCCCCTTGGCCACCATCTGCGTGCCCACCAGCACGTCCAGCTCCCGCCGGGCGAACGACGCGAGCATCTCCGTCAGCCGCTCCGCGCTCGTCGCCGAGTCCCTGTCCAACCGCGCCACCCGCGCCGTGGGCATGCGCTCCAGCACCTCCGCCTCCACCCGCTCGGTGCCGATGCCCAGCTTCAGCATGGGGCCCGTGCACTCCAGGCACCGCTCCGGCACCGGCATCGCCAGCCCGCAGTAGTGGCACACCACCCGGTTCTGGGAGCGGTGATGCGTGAGGCACACGTCGCACGCGCTGCACTTGAGCGACAGCCCACACACCTCGCACAGGAGCACCGTGCTGTGCCCCCGGCGGTTCAGGAAGAGGATGACCTGCTGCCCTCGCCCCAGCGTCTCCTCCATCGCCGCCAGCAGCGGCGGACTCAGGATGGGCGCCTCCTCCGTCACCATGCCCTCGCGGGGCCGCTCCTGACGCAGGTCCACCAGCTCGATGGTGGGCATGGGCCGGTCATCCACGCGGCGCTTGAGCTCCAGGAGCCGGTAGCGCCCGCGCTTCACGTTCTCCAGCGTCTCCAGCGCCGGCGTGGCCGAGCCCAGCACCACCACCGCCCCGGCCTGCTTGCCGCGCACCACCGCCAGGTCGCGCGCCTGGTAGCGAAGGCTGTCGTCCTGCTTGAAGGACGGGTCATGCTCCTCGTCCACGACGATGAGCCCCAGGTTCTCCACCGGAGCGAACACCGCCGAACGCACGCCGACGGCAATCTTCACGTCGCCCCGGCGCAGCGCCTGCCAGTGGAACAGCCGCTCCCGGTCCTTCAGCGCCGAGTGCAGCACCGCCACCTCCGCGCCGAAGCGGCTGCGGAAGCGCCCCACCAACTGCGGCGTCAGCGCGATTTCCGGCACGAGGATGAGGCTGCCCTTGCCCAGCGACAGCGCATGCTCCGCCGCGCGCAGGTACACCTCCGTCTTCCCGCTGCCCGTGACGCCGTGGAGCAGGAACGGCTGGAACACCCCTGTGTCCAGGGCCCCACGCAGCTCGACACCCGCCGCGTCCTGCTCCAGCGTGAGGCGGTCCGGCCGGCCCTGAATCAGGCCTTCCTTCACCCCCGCCTCCAGCTTCTTCTCGTCGATGCGAGCCAGCCCCTTCTTGGCCAGGCTCTTCAAGAGTTCTCGTGCGCCCGGGATGGCGTGGCTCACCTCCTCCAACGGAGCACTGCCCCCCACGGCCAGCAGATACGCGAGCACCGCTGACTGCGCATGCGCGCGAGCGAGCGCCGGCGGCACCTCGCTCACGAGCGCCACCGCGAACTGCTGCACGTCCGGCTTCGCTTCCTTCTCGTCCAGGGGCTTCGACAGCCCGGGAGGCAGGGCGCCGCGGATGACCTCGCCCAGCGGATAGCGGTAGTGCTCGGCCGCGAAGCGCAACAGCGCGATGAGGTCCTTCGGCAACGAGGGCGAGTCCTCCAGCACGCGCTGGATGGGCTTGAGCCGGACCTTCTCCCCCAGGGGCTTGTTCGCGGGCCCCAGGTAGAAGCCCAGCGCGGTGCCTCGGCCGAAGGGCACCAGCACGCGCTGCCCGGGCGCGAGCTGGCCCGTGAGCGCCTCCGGCACGGAGTACGTGAATTCACCCCGGACGGGGCGAGCAACGGCGACGGACGCCAGGACGGGAGGACTCTCGCTCACTGCGGGCGGCACTGTAGCGGCCTGTTCCGGTTGGGACAGTTCCCGGCGACGCCTCGCACCCGAGGTACGCACCGCCATGGAACCCGTGGTGGAGGGTGCCTCCGCCGCGCTCTCCGTCGGCTCTTCCCACAAGGGTCGCTGCTCCATGGCACTCCCTTCAACCACCGCCCCTGCCCCGTCCGTCCTGCTACCGGGAACCACAGTGCCAGGGCTGTCTGACATGGCCCGGCCCCCAGGTCCACGGCTCCGTGCGTGGGGCTCGCGAGGCCACGGCGCCACTCCCTGGGGAGGCCTGCTCGCACGCCACCCGCCCGGGCGTGCGAAGGACGAACGCAAAGCACCGCTTCCGAACGAAGTCCGTCAGCGACGGCCCGACCACGGGCGCAACAGGCGACGCCAGCCCTCCAGCGGGTGGCGCAGGTAGGCACGGTCCGCGCGCACCGCGACGACGATTTCCGTGCCGGCACCTTCGCGGCTGACGATGTCCAGCCGACCGCCCACCTTCGCGGCCCGCTCCCTCATGCCGCGCAAGCCCCAGTGGCCCGCCCGGCCACCCTGGTCCAGGGTGGCGGAGTCGATGCCACTGCCGTCATCGCGCACGCACAGCCGCAACTCCGGGGGCTCGAACAGCAGGCTGACCTCCACCTCGCGCGCGCGGGAATGCACGAAGGCGTTGCCAATGGCCTCGCGGCCGATGCGGTAGAGTTCATCGGCGACCAGCGGTTCCAGCGTGCGCGCGGCGCCCTTGACCACCATGCGCAGTTGGGGCCCTTCCCGTTCGTCGAAGTCACGCATCAGCGACGTGAAGGCCGCGGCCAGGTCGTCCTGGCCCTGACGGGTGTCGCGCAACGCGCTGACCCTGTCGCGTCCCTCCGTCAGCATGTCGTCCGCCCGGTCCAACGCGCTCTGGAGCCCAAGGCGCATCTCTCCCGCCGGCAACCGCGACGTCACCACGTGGACGTTGAGCACGAGCGCCTGGATGCCTTGCAACAGCGTGTCGTGCAGCTCCCGGGCGATGCGCTCGCGCTCCGCGTGCCGTTCCTCCAGTCGCATCCGCAGCCGCCGCGTCACCTGCCACAGCCGCAAGGCATACAGGAGCCACAGGGCCACCAGGGTGCCCAGGACACACAGCGCGATGAACGCACCCGTCTGGAAGAAGGTCGGCTCGATTTCGAAGTCGAGCGTGGCGCCCTGCTCGTTCCAGACGCCGTCCTCGTTGGCCGCCATCACCTGGAAGCGATACGGGCCGGGGCCCAGGTTCGTATAGGTGGCCTCGCGTCGCTGACCCGCGTCCTTCCAGCCGTCATCCACGCCGTGGAGCCGATAGCGGAACACCACGCGCTCCGGCATCCCCAACGCCAACGCGCTGTAGGCGATGCGCAGCTCCCGCGTGCGCGGCGGCAGATGGAGCGTGGGCGCCGACGCGTACGTCGCATCCCCCGTCGCCACCGAGCGAATCACGACGGGAGGCGCCACGGAGTTGCGCTGGATGTGGCTCGGGTCAATCCAGCCCAATCCGTTGGCGGCGGCGAACCAGAGCCTGCCGTCTCCACCCTCCACCAGGGTGGGCAGTGGACGGACCTGCTGCGCGCCGCCCGGCATGCCGTCGTTCATGTCGAAGAGCTCGACGGGCATCGGATACGCCGAGTCCTTCAGCGCCCGCCGCAGGTCTTCCGCCGCGATGCGCACGCCGCCCGCATGGCCGTTGAGCCACAGCGTGCCGTCCTTCGTCTCCAGCAAGCCGGTGATGCCCGTCAGCGCCTCCGGCCGGGTCGCCTGCAACGGCTGGAACCGCTCACCATCGAACGCGGCCAGCCCCAACGCGCCGCCCACCAGCGTGGTCTCCCCCGGGAGGATGGCGGTCACCGTGCCCGTGCGCAGGCCGTGCGCTTCCGTGAACGTGCGGACCCTCGGGCCCTCCATGATGGCGAGCTGGTTGGCGCTGTAGCCGAACCAGACACGCCCCTGGCCATCGAGCACCGCGCGAGCAGGCGGCAAATCAGGGAGCGCCGCGATGCCGCCCTTCGGAGTCCACGTGTCGCCGTCCAGCCGGTACACCGTCGAGGCACGGAACGACACCCACAGCTTCCCCGCCGCGTCGCGCACGATGGCCTGGATGCGCTGCTCATGCTCCTTCTCGGGGCGGGACAGGGACTCGATGCGGCCCAGGTTGAAGCGCCAGAAGCCCTCGGAGCCGCCCAGGAGGAGGCTGCCGTCCGTGTCCAGCGCGGTCGCGGTGATTTCACCTTCGATGCCGGGAACCAGGACCGGCTCGGCGTCCAGCCGCCACCACTTGTCCAGGGTCTTCAGGCGCGTCGCGCTGCCCGTCCACATCCCGCCGTCGCGGTCGGCGATGAGCGCGAAGTAGTTGACGTGGGTGGGGAAGCGGACAGCCGTCACATCGTTCCGGCGGAAGCGGTCCAGCCCCAACTGGGAACCCACCCAGATGTTGCCCTCGCGGTCCTCGAGCAGCGTCATCGCCGCGTCGGACGAGAGCCCGTCTCTCGCGCCGAAGACATCGCCCGTCACCACCCGGCGCTGGAACGGTTTGCCAACCGCGGAGGGCTTCGCGTCGCGACAGATGCCGGCATTGACGCAGCCACACAGCCACATGGCGCCGTCCCGGTCGAACAGCGTGTCCTGGGAGGTCGCCCCCTGGAAGGGACTGACGGGAGCGGAGCCCGAGGGCTCGGGCAGACCCGGGCCGCGCAGGGGACTGAACCCCTGGTCGTCGGCCTTCCAGAAGGTGCCGTCATGAACCAGCCACATTCCCCACAGGGTGAGCCCAGGCGTCTCCACCCGCTCGAAGCGGCGAGCCCCCGGACGAAGCACGTACGTGCCACCGTCGCCCGTCACCCACAGTCCGCCGCTCCGGTCCCGCGTGAGCGCGTTCCAATAAATCCGGGCCAGCCCCCAGCCGAGGTCCCCGGGTGACCACGCGCCCTGCTCGAAGACGTAGAGCCCCTGAGGGGTGATGGCCCACGGACGCCCGTCCCCATCCTCCTCGAAGGACTCCACGGGCGAGCCCTGGGGCAAACCTCCCGGGAAGAAATGGAGAATCTCCCCGGACGCCTTGCGGACACTGGCGCCGCCGAAGGAGTAGGCGACCCAGAGGTCCCCATTCGTGGTGGCTTGCAGCACGCTGATGGAGCGCGACGCGGTGCTGTCCACGGGCAACACGTCCTGACGTTCGAACCGGACACCGTCGAAGCGGTACAGGCCCGACGCCGTCCCCAGCCACAGCCAGCCGTCGACCGTCTGGGCCATGGCCCAGATTCCGGAGGGGGCTCCATCCTTCTGCGTCCACGCGGTGTGGTGGAAATCCCGGAGCGTCGTCATCCGGGCAGGAGGCTCGGCGGACGCGATTCCGGGTCCGCCCAGCACGAGCGCGAGCAGGAGGCCGTACATCAATCCCATCCGACTTCTACTTCCGCCCAAGCACCGGATGGCCCGTCCTCGCCCTTGCCACGTTCGAACGCACATCTCACGGGCCACCATAGAACGAGTCCCCGCGACCTCGCGCCGCCGAGCAGGCGAGCACCTAGGCGTCCAGACAGCGCGGCGCACGAGTCCTCAGTCCACCATCACTCGCGGGTCGAGCCACAGCGCACAGCGCCGCTCTCGCGGCAGGCCCGCCCTCGCTTCGTGCTCCAACACTTCCTTGAGCCGGTCATCCAGTGCGTCGTCCGGAATGCGGGTGAACCCGAGCCCGACATAGAAGTGCTCGTTCCAGGGCACGTCGCGGAACGTGGTCAGGGTGACGGTGGACAGACCCGCCTCGCGGGCATGCGCGGCGGCGGACCGGAGCAACGCGCGGCCCAGGCCCCGCCGCTGATGAGAGGGGTGCACCGCCATCTGCCAGACATGCAGCGCGGAGCCCACCGCCTGCGCGGTGAGGAAGCCCACGACGCCCGCTTCCGCGTCCCGGGCCACCCACACCGTGCGCGCCAGGATGAACGGGCGGTGGTCGGCCTCCTCCATGACGTCGTCGTCGGCAATCCAGGCCAGGTCGTCGAGCTGACGGAACAGCTCACCAGAGGCCCGTTCGAGCGCGGCGAACCGTGCGCCGTCCTCCAGCGTGGCGGGGAGGATGGCGACGCGGGAGTGGGAGTCGGAGGAAGACATGGGCATCGGCTCGACGGCGCGCGCCCGACGGCAGGACCTCGGTCGGAGTTCAGCGAGGCGCGACTCGCGCGGGTCATTGTCCGCGACACGGGCGGGCATGCCCAGGGTCGGTCTACAGTTGCTCCATCATGACGGTGAGCGTCCAGAACCTCGGGCCGGAGTTGCTGGAGCAGGTGGGGCCGCTGTGCGCACGGGCCTTCGATGACTACCCCTTCCTCGCGGAGCTGTTTCCGGGCCCCTCGGAGAAGCGAGCGCGGGTGGCCTCGGCCTTCTACGTCGCCACGGTGCGCGACTGTCTGGAGCATGGCGTGGTGCATGCCACCGTCGAGGACGGACGGCTGACGGGCGTGGCCGCGTGGCTGCGGCCGGGGGCTTTTCCCCTGTCACTCGGCAGACAGGCGGGCTTCCTGCCCACCGTCTGGGCGGGCCTGCGTCACTTTCCGGGACGCGCGCGGCTGGCGCTCCAGGCGCTGGCGAGGCTGGAGCGCTACCACCCGCACACGCCCACCCACTGGTATCTGGCCACCATCGCCGTGGACCCGGCGCATCAGGGACGCGGGCTGGGCGTGCGCTTGATGCGCGCGGGCCTGGCGCTGGCCGAGGAGACGCGCGCGCCGTGCTTCCTGGAGACGGCCAAGGCGGCCAACCGCGACTGGTACCTGGGCTTCGGCTTCGACCTGCAGCGCACCGAGCCGTGCTTCGACGGAGGACCGCCCCAGTGGTTCATGTGGCGTCCCCCGGAGGCGCGCTCCGGCATGGGGCCCGAGGAGACGGCGCGCACGGCGTAGGCCGTCGGAGCACGGGCCCGCGCACGACGAGCGCGTGCGGGCTTGTCCCTCGCCAACACGGACGAGGACTATCCGTGGGCGACCTTCTTCCACGAGGGCCGGCCGCCGATGCGCTTCCACCACGCGGCCACGCTCGGGTGCTTGTCGAACAGTCCCTGCTCACCGGCCGCGACCAGGAACTCCAGCTCCGGCATCCACGACACGTCCGCGAGCGAGAAGCTGTCTCCCGCGAGATAGGGCTGCTTCGCCAGCATCGGCTCGAGGATGCCGAACACCTTGTCCACGCCCGCGCGGCCCTCCTGCACCCGGGCCTCATCCGCCGCGCCGCCACCCATGTGCGGCTTGAAGACGCGCTCCCAGATGACCTTGAAGGCGGCGGGGCTGAAGTAGCTCTGCTCCACGCCGATGAACTGCTCCATCAGCCCATAGGCATGCGGCTGGGATGGCGTGAGCGAGGCCCCCGGCAGCTTGCGGTCCAGATAGCGGATGATGGCGCGCGACTCGTAGAGGACGAAGCCGTCGTCGTCCTCGAAGGCGGGCACGACACCGAAGGGATGGCGCGCCAGGTGCGCGGGGTGCTTCTGTTCGCCCTTGCCCAGGTCCACGAGGACGAACTGCGCCTCATGACCCTTCTCCAGCAACGTGGTGAGGACCTTGCGCGTACAGATGCTCATCGGATGGCCGTAGACCTTCATGTGCATTCTCCCTCTGTCGGCGTCCAGGGCCGCGAAGGCCCCGGCCGGGCGGCGCGACTCTTCATCGCGCCCCCTGACGTCGCAAGCGAATGAGGAAGGAAGGTCCGCGCCGTGAACACCGCCGCTCCACCGCCGTGACGCGTCAACGCCCCGGCGGAAGTGTCGGCGGTGTTCCGGTGTGACTACGGCGTGAAGAGCTTGTCGGGCACCGTGGCCCGGGTGTCGCCCTTCAGCGCGGTGAAGCGCACGACGCGCTGGTCACCGCGCCACACCTCGATGCTGCGCGGCATCGCCTCACCCACCGCGGGCGAGTTGTAGTCCAGGAAGCGCACGTCCCACGCGACCTTGGCGGAGTCCGTGTATCGCAGCCGCGCGGGGCGGAAGGAGTCCTTGTACACCCAGAACTGGGGACGTCCCTCGGCCTGGTCGCCGAGCACGTACGCGACCTCTCCACTGAAGCGCGCCAGGCCCGTGCGGGACGTGTCGACACCCAGCCCCTGGAGGTACTGCTGCACCGACTCCTTGAGCTGCTGCACCGGCCCACCGCCCGCGGCGAAGAGCGGGCACACCTGCGCGACGAGCACGGAGAGCGACGGGATGTCATTGCCCTCCAGTCGGCGACGCCCCGCCACCTGCACCACGGCGGTGCGCGCGTTGCCGTCCGGCACCGAGGCCTCGAAGCGGCAGCGGCCCGGCATGCGCAGGTACAGCACGCCGTCGCCCTGTACGTCGGGACGGTCCGTCGCGGTGCCCAGCGCCGAGCCCGCCTCCTTCACCCCGGGGCCACTGAAGCTCAGCGAGCCTTCCACTCGCAGCCCGGAGAGCTTCAGTTCGTCCCGCTCCCCCACCATGCGCCGGAGGATGGAGCCTCCCGGCAGCACGTAGGCGGCAGCGGTGAAGGACAGCAGGACTGCGACGAGTGCGACGATGCGCTTCACGGCTTCTCCGTCTTCACGACCTCACGCATGTACTCGAGCAACCCGCCCCGCAGCTCGGGGCGCTTGAGGGCGTAGGCGATGTTCGCCTTCAGGTATCCCACCTTGTCGCCCGCGTCATAGCGCTGACCCTTGAATTTGTACCCCAACAGACCGTGCGACTGCTGGAGCGTGGCCAGGCCGTCGGTGAGCTGGATTTCCCCGCCCACGCCCGGCGTCTGCTTCTCCAGGATGGGGAAGATTTCCGGGGGCAGCACATAGCGGCCGATGACGGCGAGGTTGGAGGGCGCGGTGCCCTTCTTCGGCTTCTCCACCACGCGGTCGATGCGGATGACGCCGTCACCCAGGTCCGTGCCGGCGGCGATGCCGTACATGTGCGTCTCGTCATCGGGCACTTCCATCAGCGCGATGACGGCCTGGTTGTGCTGGCGGAACACGCGAGCGAGCTGGCGGATGCCCGGCTCCTCGGCGTCAATCATGTCGTCGCCCAGCAGCACGCCGAAGGGCTCGTTGCCGATGGCGCTCTTGGCGCAAAGCACCGCGTGGCCCAGGCCCTTGGGCTCCTTCTGGCGGATGCTGACGACCCGGACCAGGTCGGCGATGGCGCGCAGCTTGTCCGCGTCCGCCGTCTTGCCCCGGGCGCGCAGCGTGGTCTCCAGTTCGAAGGCGATGTCGAAGTGGTCCTCGATGGCGCCCTTGCCGCGACCATTGATGAGGACGACATCCTCGATGCCGGCGGACACCGCCTCCTCCACGATGTACTGGAGGGTGGGCGTGTCGACGATGGGCAACATCTCCTTGGGCACGGACTTCGTGGCGGGAAGAAAGCGCGTGCCCAGCCCGGCTGCCGGGATGACACACTTACGGATAAGGGGCTCTGCCTTCGGTGCGTTGGCGGACATGGGGCCAGGGAATCTATTGGCGCCCACCCACCCCATCAAGCTGGTTAGGATGATGGCCCCATGTCGCTCCGCCCCGTCGTGCTGCTGTTCGCCGTGTGTGTCTCCACCGCCGCCCTGGCCCAGCCCTCGGAGGACCTGAGGGACGTCATGAGCGCACGCGCCTATGGCATGGGCGGCGCCTACCGCGCCCTCGGCCTGGGCACGGAGGCCATCCTGGGCAACCCCGCCGCCATGGCCCTGTATCCGGCCTACCGCGTCGAGGGGACAGCGGCCTGGGACCACCGCATCAAGGAGGGCGTGCTCGGCGTCTCCGTCATCGACGGCGCCACCAGCAAGCTGGCCATGGGCATGGATTACCACTGGGTCAGCCTGGGACGCGGCGGCGCTCGCACCACCGCCCATCTCAGCTCGCTGGGCGTGGGGTTTCCATTGACCCCGGGCATCCTGATTGGTGCCGCGGCGCGCTACCTCCGGATGAGTGGCATGGACCGATATGCCAACTCGGTGACAGTTGACACGGGCCTGCTGTTCCGGCTGTCCCAGTCGCTGGTGGCCGGGGTGTCCGGGCACAACCTCATCAACACCAACAACGTGGAGCTGACGCGGTACTACACGGGTCATCTCGGCATCAACTCGGGGATGTTGACGGTGGCCGGTGACGTGCGCGCGGACTTCGAGACGAACGACAAGACGACGCTCACGTACAGCGGTGGCCTGGAGTACATCCTCGGGATGCAGGTTCCGCTGCGTGCGGGCTATTCGTATGACGGCTTCACGCGCACGTCGCGGCTGAGCACGGGCCTGGGCTTCATGACCGAGACGGGCGGCGGTCTGGACCTGGCGTACCGGTACGAGATGGGTGGCGAGAAGAGCCGCATGCTGGCGCTCACCATCCGCATGCAGATGAACTGAGCTTCAGCGGGGAGCGCGCAGGGAGAGGTAGCGCTCGGACGCGGCGAAGCGCAGCAGCTCCACCAGCTCCGAGTCCTGCGAGCGACGGGAGCGAATCACCGTCACCGCCGGCCCCACACCACCGCAGGCCACCAGGCCCGCGCGGTTGGCGGAGTCTCGCGCGGCGTCCGCGAGGGACGAGGCGTTGAAGTCCCGGGTGCCGGAATCCAGGAGCTCGAGGGTGCGCTCCAGGGCGCGCGGGGACAGCGTTTCGCGCACGAGCCGGGCGTCCGCGCTGGAGTCCTTCGGGTTTTTGAGGACGGTGGACAGCAGGGCCAGGGCGCGCAGGAGCTGGGCGCCCTTGAGTGCGCGCAGGGCGAGCAGGTCGGGTGACAGCGACAGCAGGGCGCGGCCCGCGTGGAAGCGCAGCTCGGCGGCGGGCAGGGCCTGGCGAATCACGGCGCGGCCCACGAGCAGGCGAGGCTTGTCGGTGTGGACGGCGGTGAAGGGCGGACCATCGTCCTCGGCGAGCACGAGCTCCGGCAGGTTCACCGCGAGCACTCGCGCGGAGGTGTGCAGGGCGTCGAGGACGGCGGGAGCACCCGGGCCGGCGACGGCGCGCAGGGGTTCGGAGGCGTCGGCGGCGCGGCCCTGGGCGGGGAAGAGGCGACAGAGGGCGATGCCCGAGCACGCGAGCAGTTCACCCGAGGAGGTCCGCAGTCCGGGGTGACGCAGGCCCGCGCGCTCGTCGGCGGTGAGGGCGGGCCGCTGGAGTCGAGACACGGGGACGTCGCGGCCGGCGAGGGCCTCGACGATTTCGCGCATGAGGGCGGCGCGCGGGGCGTCGCCTCGGGTGTCGAAGAAGTCGGCGAGGTTCGCGTAGGAGACGGTGTCGAGGGGGCGCTCGCGGAGCTGGCGGAAGACCTCGGGCTCGGTGTCGGCTGGTGGAGCGGGCTCGGGGACGACAATGGGGTTCTCGCGCGTCTCGGCGGCGCCCACGGAGGGACGTTCGGATTGCGCGGGGGGCTTCGAGATGAAGGTGCGGCCCGGCGCGGGACCGGCCGAGGTGCCCTCGGGGCGAGAGCCACGGAGGACGCGGCGCACAGGGTCCATGCGTCCCGGCGGGGCTTCCCAGGAGATGACGCGCGTCTCGGGGACGGACGCGGCATCGAGGTCCATGGGCTTGCCGCTCATGAGGTCGATGGCCTTGCCGCCTCGGGGGGATTCTGGAGGGCTCGCGGGACGCGAGGTGCCCTGTGCGCGCGCGGGAGGAGCACTGTCGGCCGGAGGGGCCGGGGGC
>NZ_VIFM01000337.1 GCF_006636215.1 Myxococcus llanfairpwllgwyngyllgogerychwyrndrobwllllantysiliogogogochensis
GCTCCCCCACCCTTCGCCCCCAGCTGCCGACGCGGCTTGGGGGGCGCGGCGCCCGGAGGCGCATCCCAGCCCTGCTCGATACCGGGGGCCTGCGTCCCCTCCGTCCAATCCCCGTCGGGCAGGCGCGACTCGGGCTCCGGAGCGCTCGGGCCAGGCGCGGCGGCGATGTCCGGCTCGTAGTCCTCGGGACGGTATTCCTCGAAGCCGGGCACGGACTCCAGGGTCTCCGCGCGGGCCTCCGTCTCCGAGAGCGCGCGGGTGTAGGGGGCGCGCTGGACGATGGAGGCTTCGGGCTCCTCGGCGCCCAGGTCGTCCATCTCCGCGCCGGAGATGGGCTCCAGGGAGAAGGGCTCCTTGAACGGCGGGGCCGTGAGGCTCGCGATGCTGACCTCGTTGGGGAACAGCTCGGTGACGAAGCGGCGCACGTCGTCCGCGCCCGGCATGCCTCCGCTGGCCGAAAGGAAGTTGCGCAGCGCGTTCGAAAACTCCGCGCACGAGCGGAAGCGCCGCGCGGCGGTGGGCTCCAGCGCGCGAAGCACGAGCGGATCCAACCGCGCGTTGATGCGGCGATCCAACCGGCTGGGCGGAGGCAGCCCCTCGCTGCGGCGCGTGGAGACACCGCCGCTGCCGGGAATCACCGGCTCGCGCTGCGTGAGCAGCTCGTAGGCGATGGCGCCCAGCGAGTACACGTCGGACGCCTCCGTGGCGGCCTCTCCCCGGGTGACTTCGGGCGCGCGGTAGGTGCCGCGGCCCCGCCCCGCGAAGGACTTGCGCAGCTGGGGCACGGCCAGGAGCGCGCGCATCGCGCCGAAGTCGCAGACCGCGGGCGTGCCAGCCCGGCCCAGCACCACGTTGCCGGGCGTGAGCGCTCCGTGGATGACGCCCGCGTCATGCGCGTGCTGCACGGCGTCCAGCAACTGGATGACGATGTAGAGCGCCACCGCCGAGGGGAGGAGGACCTCCTTGGTGTGCAGGCGCTGGAGGGCGGTCCCCAACAGGGCGCCATCCACGTCCTGGCGGACCACGGCGAGCCGCTGACGCACGACGCCCATGTCCACGACATGGAGGATGCCCGGGTGGCGCACGGACTGAAGCAGCCGCGTCGTCTCCGCCAGGTCCAGCGCGTAGGCGGGGTCCGACGTCTTGGGGTGGAAGAGCTTCACCACCACCTCGCCCGACGGAGCCTGGACGGCCTCGTATAGCTCCGCCAGCTCTCCGGACTCGATTCGACCCGTCAGACGATACGTGGCGCTCATCGCTTCTTTCGCGCCGGGCGACGGCGAGTCACTGCGGAAAAGACGAAGCCGCACCAGACGCACGACTCGCCGCGTCGGCCTGGGGGGAGCTCCAAGGTACAGCCGGGGCAGCGCGGGCGCGCTCGCCGGGACTCCGGTTTAGAGGGCTCGGCCGCTCGCCCGGAGGTGCTCCGAGGGGTGGCGACGGGCCGAGGCGATGCCGCGCGCAGCCGGGCCTCCAGACGGCGCACCCGGTCCTCGAGCGCGGCGACCCGGGTGGACAGGCGCGCATGGAGTTCCTCGGCGGTCTCCGAGGGCTGACGTCGGACAGGCGAACGCATCGCGGCCTTTGAGCGTGCCACGCCCGTCCAGTGCCCTCAAGGACCGAGCCGCGAACCAGCACGCGTGTTATGTGTGGACGTCCCGTGGCTCCAACCCTGTCCCCCTTCCGTCCCATCCCGGGCGGGCCCTCCCCGGACCCGCTTCACGGGAGCTTCCGTTCACCTCTCAACCGCGCGCGCTCGGAGGCGGCGGCTCAGCACGCCCAGCAGCTCCTCGAGGATGAGACGCTGGCGCGGCTGCTCTCCACCCCGCGAGCCCCCAGGGACACCGTTCCAAGGGCGCGGGAGGTCTTCGTCAACCGCAACCTGCGCATGTCTGGCCTGGAGCTCATCGGCTTCGACATGGACTACACGCTGGCCATCTACCACATGCGCCGGCTGGAGCAGCTGTCGTTCGACATGACGCTGGCCAAGCTCATCAGCGAGTACCACTACCCTCCGCTGGTGGGGCACCTGCTCTACGACCATCACTTCGTGATGCGTGGGCTCGCGGTGGATCGCCTGAACGGGAACATCCTCAAGATGGACCGGTTCGGCCATGTGGGCCGCGCGTACCACGGGCTGCGTCCGCTGAAGCCGGAGGTGTCGCGAGAGCTGTACCGCAACAAGCGCGTGCGGCTGCGCAACCCCCAGTTCGCCTGGAACGACACGCTGTTCGCGCTGCCGGAGACGTGCCTGTTCGCGGGCATCATCGAACTGCTGGAGTCGCTGGGCCAGAGCGTGGACTACGGCAAGCTCTACGACGACATCCGCGAGGCCATCGACGCGGTGCACCGGGACAACTCGCTCAAGCGCGAGGTTCGCAAGGACCTGGGCCGGTACGTGTTCCTGGACCCGGAGCTGGGGCCCGCGTTGCACAAGCTGCGCTCGGGCGGCAAGCGGCTGTTCCTCCTGACGAACTCCGCGTGGGACTACACGGACGCGGTGATGAAGTACCTGCTGGACGGGCAGCTGCCGGAGTATCCGAGCTGGCGAAACTACTTCGACGTCGTCGTGACGGCCGCGGGCAAGCCGGGCTTCTTCACGGACGCGCGGCCGTTCCTGGAGCTGGACACGTCGACGGAGGAAGGCCGCCCCGTGGGCGAGGCCACGTCGTTGGACCGGGGGAAGGCGTACTCGGGCGGCAACCTGGCGCGCTTCGAGGAGCTCACGGGCTACCGGGGTGAGAACATCCTGTACGTCGGCGACCACATCTACGGCGACATCCTGAAGTCGAAGAAGTCGTCGCTGTGGCGCACGTGCATGGTGGTGCAGGAGATCGAGGATGAGATCACCTACACCGCCACGCGGCGCGAGGAGATTGGCACCCTCACCCAGATGGAGATCCTCCGCGAGCGCCTGGATGACGAGGTCAACCACCACAAGACGCTGCTGAACCTGCTGGAGCGGCGGCTGGAGCGCGAGCCGCTGACGCCCTCCGAGCGCGAGTCCGTGGAGGAGCAGCGCCGTCAGCTGAAGTCGGAGCTGGACAAGATGCGTCGCGCGCTGAAGGACGCGACGGGCATCGCGGACACGCTGGAGGAAGACGTCGAGGAGGGCTTCAACCCGTACTGGGGCCTGCTGTTCAAGGAGGGCAACGAGAACAGCCGCTTCGGCTACCAGGTGGAGCAGTACGCGTGCCTCTACACGAGCCGCGTCTCCAACTTCCTGCACCACTCGCCCATGCAGTACTACCGCTCACCGCGAGATCAGATGCCGCATGAGCAGGCCGGAGCGCTGTCCGCGCGGCTCTCCCCCATGGGTGGCGAGGGTCCGCCCAAGGGTGCTGGCAAGGACTGACGGCGCCCTCCCCTTCCTTGGTCCGCGCCAGGGAAGGGCCACTCGCGTGGCGCTGACTCCTGATTCCGCCCGCGTGCCCCGGTGTCATCCACCTGGGACAAGCACCCGGGTGGACAGGGGCACGGCGTCCAGGCGGGGACGTTGAAGCTCCAGCGCGCCGATGAGCTCGGGAGCGCGACGCGACGTCACTCGCGACAGAGTCATCGAGAGCTTCTGTGCGGAGGGCGGCACCTCCCCCACGGTCGACGTCATCGCCCGGTACTCACGCGCCTCGACCAGCTCGGGCCAGGTGTCCTCACCCAGGTAGAAGTCGGTCCGGGCGTTCAGGGAGACCTGCACGGAGGCCGCGAGGGGATGCAGTCCGTCCGGCCTGGAGAGTCGGAGGTAGTGCTCCTTCGTCCGTTGGTACTTGCGATACGGGTGAACACTGGGATGGTGCTGATAGCGGGCCGCATACGCCCCGGTGACATCCAGCTCCTGCGTCCGCCAGGTCTCCCCCTTCTCCCCCTGGACCTCTGGCCTCACGAACTGTGAGGCCGCGACAATCGACCGCAGGATGTCCCGCTTCCAGGGCTCCAACCCAGGCTCGAAGTACGTCACGAGCGCCGCGCCTCGCGCATCGAGCAGCACGTAGACGGTGGCCTGAAGTTGCGTGATGGAGGACTCGGAATGCAGACCCGAGCCACGACTCGACTCGAAGTACGCCTGCGCGCGGACGGTGACTCGCAGGTCGACTTCCCCTTCCCGAAGGCCCACCACCGCGACGCGCAGCTCACCCTGCAGGGAGCTGATCCGAGCCGGTCGCGCGATATCCTCCCCCGGACCGCGGGCCCCTCGCTCGTCGTAATAGAAGAGGTTGTAGGTACGCTCGATGCCGGGCATCCGGGCACGAGCGTTCGTCACGGCGGCCACGGCCCTGGGCTCCGGTGATTGCGGGCCAGGCGCGGCGATGGCCAGGAGGCTCATTGCGAACAGCCAGCGATGACGCATCACGGAGGAGTCCGGGGGAAAGAAGGGGCTCCCTGCAGACGCCCCTGTCCCGCCGACGGTTCCAACCCATCCCAGTCACCGCGATGTGCACCGTCGCGATTCACGAGGACGACTTCGCCGGGGCATGGGCGGCCACGCGCCCCCAGGCGACGTCTGAGAAGCGGGAGAGCGGCTCCGGTGTGAGCCCGAGCTTTCGCAGGTCATCGGTGTAGCGCGCGCCCTTCACCACCACCCACCGGCGTGCCACGCGCCTGGCTTCTTCGAGTGTCTCCGCCGTGAGGGGCGCATGCTCCGCGAAGCGGCGCAGCACCTCGAAGGCGGGCTGTGCCTTCTTCGGCTTCGCGAACATCGGGTCGAAGAACACCACGTCGAAAGACGCGGACGGCAGCGTCCTGAGGTACTCGCGCGCGTCCGTATGGACCACCTCGACGGCGCACGCGTCGGCCCCCCGCTCGTAGCGACGCAGCCCCTCCCCCGCCACCGCGCACAGCGCGAGGCTCTTCTCCAGTCCGACGACGCGTCCGGAGGGGCCCACCGCCAGCGAGGCCACCAGCGCGTCCTGCGCAAGGCCCAGCGTGCAATCCAGCACCGAGTCTCCAGCCCCGAGCTCAGCCACCCGGACGAACGTGTCGGGCTCCCCCGCGCGCAGGCGCATGAGTCGCAGGTGCGCCATGCCCGCATGGAACCCGAAGGAACCCTCCGGCTCCCACAGCGTCACCCCATCTCCGCCCACCACCAGCAGCGCCTCCACCTTCGTCCCAAGCCAGGGGGCGATGCCCTCCTTCGCACGACGCGGAAGGAACGGCAGCCCCCACCGCGCCGCGACGGCTCTCGCCTCCTGGAGCTGCGCGGCATCCACCTTGGTGCTGGTCGTCACCGCCAGGGGTACGGGGGGCATGAGCGGCGCGCATCCTGCCCCAGTCGCCCCTCAACGCAACGCATCAGGACGCAAGTCCGAGCTGTCGGGGATGTCCGGAAAATAACCCTAGTAGATAAATTTTCCGAACATCATAGGAATTCTTGGCTTCTCGGCCTAACACTCCACTTCCTTCGGATGGTGGAGAAAGCCGAAGCCACCATGCGGAGGATCCCCCTGGAGAACACGCATGAGTAAGAGAGCAACAGGAGTGGCCGTGGCATTGTTGATGGCGGCATGCGCGGCCAGTTCCGCGAGCGCCGCCACCTCTGGCGCTCAGCCGTCTGGCTCGTCCGCCATCTTCTTCATCGACACCACGTCGTGGGCAGACATCCACTACAAGGTGAACAACGGTTTGCAGCTCAACGTGAGGATGGCCGTCACCAACGGCCGCAACGAGTTCACGGTGAGCGGTCTCAACACCGGTGACTTCGTCGACTACTCGTTCACGTATTGGGACGTGGCCTGTAACTGCGCCTTTGACACGGCGTGGGCACGCTACACGCACTCGGGCACCTCGCAACCCGACGCCGGCACCGGGACTCCGGATGCCGGTACGGGCACCCCCGACGCCGGGCCCCCGCCCGACGTGGGGAACATCATTCCCCTCTTCAACAGCGGTACCGCGCTGGAACCCGCGACGACGCAGGACACGTCGACCGCGCTCATCACCCGCGTGGGAGACCGCGTCCGCGACAGGCACGCGCGCGAGTCTCAGTACCAGGCCTATGACCACTACCTGGCGCGCTACTTCGAGAACCGCACCTTCTGGCTCGAAATCATCGACGAGGTGGCCAAGGGCGGCAGTCAAATCAAGGTGAATCTGCACACGGTATATCCGCACGACGGCACGAACTTCCGCGCCTTCTTCCGCGGCCTCAACACCGTGGCGGAGTACTTCCACAACGGCACCTTCGAGCGGGTGAACGACTTCCTCTACACCGCGAGCGTGAACTTCAACGCCAAGGAGGGCCGGGCCATCCGCGTGGGAGACCGCATGGAAATCGAGGCTGGCGTCTTCCTTCGGCAACCGGTGGAAGGTCGGTTCAACTACTACGGCCGCGCCCTGCTCTACCTCGTGGGCAGCGCGGGAATCGTCCCGTTCGAGGGCCAGGGCGCCATCCTCGACTCCTTCGCCCTCCCCGCGGCGGGCTGGTCAGGGGGACGCACGACGCTGAACTACCCCTACTCCAACGAGCCGAGGAACCGGTTCCTGCAGATGGCGCTGAACATGGCGCCGGTGAACGCGCAGCCCTTCGTCGAGGGCCGCCGCCTGCACCACACCGACTTCAGCGATGGCAGCCACTCGGAGCCAGGCAACCCCGTCATGTCGTCGCAGGTGAACAAGCTGGGGCCCCACTACATCTCCCGCTCGTGCATCTCCTGCCACGTGCAGAACGGCCGAGGCCTCCCGCCCGCGGTCAACACCACCCTGGGCAACTACGTCGTCAAGGTGGGCCGGGTGAATGGCTCCACGGTGACGGCGGACCCGTTCCTGGGCTTCCGCCTCCAGCCGCGCAGCACCAGCGGCACGCCCGAGGCGGACGTGCGCATCGCCAGTTGGACGACGAGCACCGGTCTGTTCGCGGACGGCTCGGGCTACGAGCTGCGCAGGCCCAACTACACCTTCCTCAACGTCATCCCCACGAACCACTCGGCGCGAATCACGCCGCAGCTCGTGGGGTTGGGCTTGTTGGAGGCCGTTCCGGAGACGGCCGTCGCGGGGCTCGCCGACCCGAATGACAGCAACGGGGACGGCATCTCCGGCCGCATGCAGGCCGTCGTCGACCCGGAGACGGGCCAGACGCGGCTGGGCCGCTTCGGGTGGAAGGCCGGCATCGCCCGGCTGAAGCACCAGGTGGCCGAGGCCCTCAACCGGGATATCGGCGTCACCAACGCCGTGTTCCCCACGGGTGACTGCGGTCCGTCGCAGCAGGGGTGCGCGGGCGCAAGCCAGGAGCTGAACAACGCGGACCTGGACAAGATGGTGCGCTACGTGGCGCTGCTCGGCGTGCCCGCGCGGCGCGACTTGCGCGATGCCACGGCGCTGCGCGGAGAGACGCTCTTCGCGAACGCGGGCTGCGCGAAGTGCCACGCGGCTTCGCTCACCACCAGCGCCTGGCACCCGAACGCGGAGCTGCGCGGACAGACCATCCGCCCGTACACCGACCTGCTCCTGCACGACATGGGCACGGGCCTGGCCGACAACCTGCCCGAAGGAATCGCCTCCGGCTCCGAGTGGCGCACGCCCCCCTTGTGGGGCATCGGCCTGACGGCGGGCGTCAGCGGCGGCGAGGCGTACCTGCATGACGGTCGCGCGCGCAGCCTCACCGAGGCCATCCTCTGGCACGGAGGCGAGGGCAACGCCTCGAAGAACGCCTTCGTCGCGATGAACGCCTCGGACCGCGCCGCGCTGGTGAGGTTCCTCCAGTCGCTCTAGGCCGTCGGACCCGTCGGGTTCCACTCGGCTCGGGGAGTCCCGAAGACAGGGGCTCTCCGAGCCGGGAGACTACGAGGCCTCCACGGCCTGGAGCTTCCGGCCACCCTGCATCTGCGCCACGGTGACGGACTGGTTCCGGCCGTTGCGCTTGGAGTGGTAGAGGCACTGGTCCGCCAGGTCGATGAGCTGCTGCTTCTCCATCCCGTGGTCGGGGAAGGTGGCGATGCCCAGCGACATGGTGATGCGCAGCGGCCCCATCTCCGTCTGGAAGACCTCCGCCTTCACCGCCTCGCGAATCCGCTCGGAGATGGTGAACGCACCCTTCGCGTCCGTCTCCGGCATGATGATGACGAACTCCTCGCCGCCGTAGCGCGCCACCACGTCCGTGTCGCGCGCCATGGACTTGATGATGCGCGCCACGCCCTTGAGCACCTGGTCGCCCGTCGGGTGGCCATAGGTGTCGTTGACGCTCTTGAAGTGGTCCACGTCCGTGAGGACGACGGAGCACTTGCGCTGGTAGCGCCGCGCCTGCGCGAGAATCTCGTCCGCCTTCGCCTGGAAGGTGCGGTGGTTGAACAGGCCCGTGAGGCCGTCCGTCGTCGCCATCCGCTCCATCTGCTCGTAGAGCTGCGCGCGGAGCACGGCCTGCGCGGCTTGAATGGCGATGACCTCGATCATCCGCAGCACGTCCTGCTCGAAGTTCGCCTTCTTGCGCGAGCCCGCCACCAGCGTGCCCAGGATGCGGTCCCCCGCCACCAGCGGGAAGATCTTCAGCGCGCCCAGGCCGCGAATCTGCGTCTCGTCGTCGAAGATGACCTGCCTGTCCATGGCCTTGAGGTCTCGTCCCGGCAGCGGCGCGCCGTAGCGCACCACGTTGGCGACCAGCCCGTTGTTGTCCGCGAAGGAGCGCCCCTCCAGCGCCTTGCCGTGCGCCGTCACGCCCGTCATCCGCGCCACGCGGTGCATCCGCTTGCCGTCCACTTCCGACACCAGCGTCACCGCGCAGAAGTCCAGGCTCGCCAACTGCCGGGTGCTCTCCAGCACCGCCACGAAGACCTGCTCCGGGCTGCCCGCGCGGTTCAGCTCTTCGATGGCCTTGAAGAACCGGTCCTTCTCGTCGCGCGTCTTGCGGATGTAGCTCATCACCCGCTCGACCTCGATGGAGCGCAGCACCTCACCAGCGATGGTGCTCAGGAGCTTCTCGTCCTGGTCGCTGAACGGCTCATGGCTCAGGCGGTCCGCCACGAGCACGCCGCGCACCAGGCCGCTGCCCTCGATGATGGGCACCGCCAGCAGGGCCTGCACATTGGGGCCGCCGCCCTCGTAGTACGTCACGCCCTTGAGGCCCTGGGCGGAGTTCATCCGCACCGGCGCGCGGCGCTTGAGCACGCCGCCGATGATGCCCTCGCCCGCGCCGAAGCGCTCGCGCTGCACGCGCTCGGAGCCGGAGCGGCAGTCGTAGAGCTTGAGGCTGCGGTCATCGGAGGCCAGGAGGAAGGCCGCGCAGGTGTGGGTGCGCAGGCCCGTCTCGGCGATCTCCAGCGCCGCGTGCACCGCGCCTTCAATCTCCTTCACCGAGGCGACGAGCCACTTCTCGTCGGAGCTCATGCCGCTGAAGCTGTCCGCCGTGCCGGAGCTCACCAGGCGGAAGGTGCGCGCGCGCTCCTCCACCTCGCGGATGCGCTTCTGCACCGCGTCGTTCTCCGCGCGGCGGGCCACGGCGATGCGCGAGGCCAGCACCAGGTGGTACAGGCCGGCGAAGAGCACGAGGAACGCCGAGTGCGTCGCGAAGCTCGCCGCGTTGGGCACCGGGCCGCCCAGCGTCACCAGCGCGTCGAACACCAGCGCCACGCCCAGCAGCGTCAGCCCCGCGTTGCGCGGCAGGAAGGCGACCAGGAACGCCATCAAGAGATAGACGATGGGGAACAGCTCCCCGCCGCCAATGGCCACGACGATGAAGCCCGCGGCGACCAGCCCGCCGCCCAGCTCCAGGTCATCACGCAGGTCGATGACCGCGCCCACCGAGCCGCGCATGGCCCGGCGCCACGCCGCCACGGCGATGCCCACCAGCAGGAACAGCACCAGCCCGGCCTCCGTCCAGCCCAGCGTGTGCAGGCCTCGGAAGCCGCCGCGCGCCAGGTGGAGGAACGTGGACAGCCCCGCCACGGTGGGAAGCAGCCGCACGACATGACGCAGCAACCTTCCGGGCGACGGAAACGCGCTCAGCGACGTCATGGTGACTCCAGATGAAAGACGAGCTCGCCCGGCTTCACGTAGCCGAGCTCTTCACGGACGGCCCGCTCCAGCGCGGCGGGGTCCTTGCGCAGGGCGGCGATCTCCTGGCGCAGCGCCTCGTTCTGCTCGGACAGGGAGGTGTTGCGCTGCTGGAGCGCACCCACGTCCTGTTTCAAGGAGAGGTAACGGCGGAAGCCCTTGGCATCCGCCACTGACAGCAGGCTCAAGGCCCCCGCCACACCCACCGCCACCACCAGGAGCTTTCCGCGAGCCGTCATGAACGCCGTCGACGGTACCAGCGAGCCTCGCCCCCGCAAGAAATCCGCTCCAGACCTGTAGCACCCGTCGACTTTGCGCGCTCAGTCCTGCTTCAGCAGCTTTTCAATCGCCTTCGCCACGTCGCCGTGGCCTTCCACGCCCTGCCAGCCAGCCACCGCGCGGCCCCGCCGGTCCAGCAGGACGGTGGTGGGCAGCCCCTTGATGGGGCCAAACGGGCTGCGGCCCTCGATCATCCACTCCGAGGCCACCAGCACCGGGTAGCGGGGCGCGTAGTGCTCGGCGAAGGGTTGGAGCACCTTCGTGCCTTCCAGGTCCATCCCCACCGACACGACCTGCAGTCCCTGCGCGCCATAGTCGCGCTGGAGCGCCTCCAACGTTGGCATCTCCGCCAGGCACGGGAAGCACCAGGTCGCGAAGAAGGAGACCAGGACGACCTTGCCCTGCAGCTTGCGCACGTCGTGGCGGGTGGGGCCCACCGACGGCAGGGCCAGCGACTGGAGGAAGGCCGGTCCGGCATCCACCGGCCGCGAGCCACGACACCCCGCCAGTGACAGCAGCAGGGCGATGCAGGCCAGGGCTCGCGCGGCGGCGCTCATCTCACGCTTCCGTGGGCAGGGGGGCCCCGCGCTGACAGTCCCGACACAGGCCGTACAGCTCCATCTTGTGCGACGTCACCGCGAAGCCGTGCTTCCTGGCCACCGCGTCCTGGAGCGTCTCGATGCGATCATTCTCGAACTCGATGATCGTGCCGCACCGGGTACAGATGAGGTGGTCGTGGTGGTCGCGTCCCGCCGCGGCCTCGTAGCGCGTCTGGCCGTCGCCGAAGTTGCGGGCGTGGGCCAGGCCGCACTCGTTGAGCAGCTTCATGGTCCGGTACACCGTCGCGACGGAGACCTTCGCGTCCTGGGACCGCACCTTGTTCCACAGCTCTTCCACCGACAGGTGGCCGCCAACGGCGAAGAAGGTGTCGATGATGAGGCTGCGCTGCCGCGTGCTCTTCAGGCCATGCTGGGCCATGTAGCGGGCGAGCACCTCGTCCTTGTCCTTGATGTCGTCGTGGTCGTGGTCGTGGCCCTGCATGAAATCCCTCGGTAGGGGGCCGACCCTGCGTTGGCCCTCTCATCCTTGTGTAACCGCGCCCCGGAACCGCGCGCGCCC
>NZ_VIFM01000338.1 GCF_006636215.1 Myxococcus llanfairpwllgwyngyllgogerychwyrndrobwllllantysiliogogogochensis
GATGCGGGAGGCGGGGCGCATCCGCCGGGGGGAGAGCCCCGCGAAGGGACAGGTTCCCGCGCGGGTCGCGTCCGTGCTCGGCTGGGTGACCCTGGGGTTCCTGTCCGCGTGGCTGCTGTTCTGGGGCTGGCTGTACTTCGCGGCGCCTGGCGTCTGACGCGGGCGTGCTTCAGACGCCGCGCGCGTTCGGCTCCCAGAGGTACTTGTGCATCTGGAGCTGGAAGCGGACGGAGAGCCGGTCCTCGATGGTCCACTCCGCCAGCTCGCGCGGGTGGAGCTTTTCGAACACGGTGGAGAACAGCAGCGCGAAGGGCTTCTCGGCCAGCCGGTGCTCGGCGATGAGGGCCTTGGACCAGTCGTAGTCCTCGCGCGAGCCGATGACGAACTTCAGCTCGTCGTTCGCGTTCATCGACGCGAAGTTGCGCAAATCATTGCGCGCGGCTTCGCCCGAGGACGGCGTCTTCATGTCGACGATTTTGTGCACGGCCGGAGGCACCAGCCGCACGTCGATGGCGCCGCTGGTCTCCAGCAGCACCGTGAAACCCTCGTCGAGCAGCGACTGCATCAGCGGGTAGACGCCGGGCTGGAGCAGGGGCTCGCCGCCGGTGATTTCCACGCGCGGGGTGCGCAGCGCCTTGATTTCCTCGATGACGTCCGCGTTCTTCCGACGCGCGCCGCCGTGGAAGGAGAACTCGCTGTCGCAGTAGGTGCAGCGCAGGTGACAGCCGGTGAGGCGGATGAAGGCGCACAGCAGGCCGGCGTGCGAGGACTCGCCCTGGAGAGAGAGGTAGATCTCCTTCACCACCACGGAGTCAGCGGTGGGAACGAGGCGGGGCTCGATGTGGGGACGCGCGGCGGGCATGGCTTCTTCGTGAGGCGAAGGGAGCGGCGCTTCAACCCCAGTCAGCCCGGGAGGTCAAGCCGTCACCCCAATCCGGAGCCAACGTCCCGGGAGTGGCCCGGGATTCCCGGACCCTGGACGTCGCCTCGGGAAGCGGCCCGGGCGAGGCGAAGTCCGTGGAATCTGGAGCACTTGCGGCCGTCCGGGCTCAGGAGCCGCCCGTCCCCTGGGCCCGTGGGGCGTGTCCTTCTTCCTCCGAAGCCGTGGCCGGGCGGTGGTGGTGGTGCACGGGGCAGGTCTTGGGGAAGGTGCCGAGCTGCTCGACGACGTGGCCCTTCGGGTAGGTGCGCACGCTGGAGTTCTCGCGGCCGAACCTGGGCACCTCTCGCGGAGGCAGGGCGTAGCGCACGAACTTCCCGCGCAGCTTGAGCGCGGTGCGGAACACCTTCCGGGTGAGCGCGGAGGGGCGCGCGTAGTGGAACGCGTCCAGCAGCGCGTCCTCCATCAACGTGCGAGCGAACAGCTTCACGAGCTTCTTGGGCGCCAGGTGGGACGGCGGGAAGGTGGTGAGCAGCTCCAGCGTGGAGTCGGCCACCGCCTGGCTGCGCGCATCGAAGGCGAAGTGCTTCGCCTCATAGCCGTCCATGAGCGCGACGAAGTCCGCGTGGGTCTCCGGAATGTCCTGGATGCCCATGTGGCGGCCCACCGCGCGGTAATAGTGGGTCCACGCCTCCGCCTCGTGCGGAGTGAAGGGCCGCCAGCCGAACTCGCCCACCCATCGCACGGGGGTCACCACGAAGGTGGAGAGCACGTAGCGCATGTCCTCGTTGGAGATGTCATAGGCGCCGTGCATCTGGTTCATCCGGCGGAAGGCGCTGTGGCCCGTGGGGCTGGCGATGCCGTGCTCGAGGATGGCGTCGAGGATGAGCACGGTGTCGTCGTAGCGCTTCTGGGTGCGCTCGGTGAACTCCCCCGTCTCGTGCAGCAGTATCCCGATGCTCGGCACCGCGTAGGTGCGGAACAGCGCGAAGCTGAGCGCCTGGGTGATGTCCCAGGGGAACTCCTGGGTGGCGAGGATGCGAACGATGTCCTCGTGCTGCGTCCGGGCATCGAGGCCGTCTGTGCGGTCCCGCAGTGCGAAGCGATTCATCCAGGTCCCTCCCGCGAAGGAAGAAGGGACGCTAGCCGATGGCGCCAGGGCCTGCTTATTGGCACCCCCGGTCGCTGTCAGCCTCTGGGCGTCGGGCCCTTCACGCGCTCGATGAAGGCGTCGATGAGGTGCCGGGCGATGCTCAGGCGCGGCGGGACGCGGGGCAGCTCGTCGGGGTGGAACCAGTGGGCCTCGGCGATCTCCTTGCCGTCCACCTGGATGTCGCCCCCCGCGTACTCGGCGGTGAAGCCCACCATGAGCGAGCGCCCGAAGGGCCAGGGCTGCGAGCCGAAGTAGCGGATGTTCTTCACCTCGATGTTGACCTCTTCCTTCACCTCGCGCGCGACGCACTCCTCCAGTGACTCACCCGCGTCCACGAAGCCCGCGAGCGTGCTGAACATGGGCTCCGGCAGGGTGGAGTTGCGCGCGAGCAACATGGTGTCGCCCTTGGTGACGAGCACAATCATCGCAGGGGAGATGCGCGGGTAGAAGGGCGTGTTGTCCACCGTGCAGCGGCGGGCGCGCTCACCGGAGACCAGCTGCGTGGGCTGGCCACAGCGCCCGCAGAAGCGGTGCTGGATGTCCCACTCGGCGATGGCGAGCGCGCGGCCGGCGATGGCGAAGCGCACCTCGTCCAGTCGCTTGTAGAGCGAGCGTGCGGGCACGAGGGTGGTGCCCTCTGGCGGCGCGAAGTCCCGAGGCAGGGGCGCGGCGTAGCAGTCCACTCCGTCCAGCACGCCCAGGTAGTGGGCCGCCGAGGCGAACTCGGGGAGCGTGGAGCCGGTGGGCAGGCTGATGGCGCCCTCCCGCTCGATGATGAGCAGCTCCATGCCGCGCGAGAGGAAGAGCAGGGCGCTGTCGCGCGGTCGGCTGGGGGGCTCGTGGCTGGGGAGGAAGGAAGGGCTGGGGCTCACGGGGCCACCTTAATGGCCCGCGACGGGCGACGCAGGCTTCGTTGTCACCCAGGCGCCCGGGGGGAGGGGCGGAGCGCACCCGTGGCGCGTCACGGGTGAACGGCGCACGCGGCCACGGTGCGGGTGACGAACTGGCGACGGGACTAGGTGTCCTTCTGGATGAGCTCCACGCGGTAGCCGTCCGGGTCCTCGACGAAGGCGATGACGGTGGTGCCGTGCTTCATCGGCCCGGGCTCGCGCACCACCTTGCCACCCGCCTGTCGAATCGCGTCGCACGTCGCGCGGATGTCCGGCACGCCCAGCGCCACGTGGCCATAAGCCGTGCCCAGCTCGTACTTCTCCACGCCCCAGTTGTGTGTCAGCTCCAGCGCGGGGTGGGTGTCTTCGGGGCCAAAGCCCACGAAGGCCAGGGTGAACTTCCCGTCGGGATAGTCGTGGCGGCGCAGCAGCTTCATTCCGATGACCCGCGTGTAGAAGTCGAGCGACTTCTCCAGGTCCCCAACGCGCAACATGGTGTGCAGGATTCGCATGCGCGCTTCATAACCCCGGGAGCGCCGCGCGTCTCGGCGCGCTGTCGGCTCCCGGACTACGGGTTCACGGAAGACTCATTGGCCCGGACGTTCCGTGGAACGGTGAACGTCCCCACGTACACGCGGCCCTCGGACACCTGTGCTCCGCCCGTGCCGAGCACATCGACGCGGGACTGGTCGCCGCCCGCGTGCCACAGGCCCACCAGCACGTTCCACGTTCCGGGCCGCCAGCCCCGCGTGGAGAGGGAGAAGGCGTCGCGCAGCAGCGTGTCCCGAGGCGCATCCGCGAAGAACCAGGTGCCGCCCAGCACCGGATGGTCCGAGCCCAGGCGCTGGCCCTCCGCCGACACCACGTGCACGAAGATGCCCACCGAGCGGGGCACCGGCCCCGTCGTGCGCCAGTGGAGCACCAGGGGGGTGATGCCTTCCGCGTCCGGCTCCGCGGGCACCTCCGCCGCCACCAGCTCCACGGGCACGTCGAAGCGCGCGTTCACCGGCCGCGCCGCGGGGGGCAGCGCCGCCACCGTCAACGGCGAGCCATCCGCGTTGCGCGGGTCCGGCTTCGCCACGGGCTCAGGCCACGCCATCGCGAGCACACCCCACACGGCGAGGGGCACGGCGGACACGCCCAGCGCTCCGGGCCACGGCAGCCGATGACCGCGCCGCTCGCGCCACATGAGGAAGGCGAGCCCGGCCCACGCGAGCGCCGACACGAGCGTGCCTCCGAGTCCCGAGCGGGGCAGGAAGCTCAGCACCACCTGCTGGCGGCCTTGCGGCACGCGCACGCCGAGCAGCCCGTCACGCGAGATGACCTCGCCCTGCGACGACTTCCAGCCCGGGTGCCAGTTCTGGTTGACGAGCAGCACGGTGGGCCGCGTCGCGTCCACGTCGATGGACACGCGGTTGGGCGTCCACTCCACGCGCTTCGCGGTGCCCGCGCCGGGCTCCTCCAGGTACTCCTCCTGGCTCAAGTCTCCGCGCAGCTTGGAGGACATGGGCACGGGCCACGCCTCGCCACAGGCGATGGAGCCCCGGTTGAGCGCGAGCAGGTGTCCTTGCGACCAGCGATTGCCGCGCGCCTGGGCGAAGGGCTGCTCCCGCTCGGCGGGCATCGCCGTCATCTGCGCCCAGCGCGAGAGGTTGTCGAAGGCGCGAAGCTGCAAGCCCCAACTGGAGATGGCCACGGCACACGCGGCCACGGCGGCCCAGGTCCACCGGGAGGGCGCGCGCCACGTGCGCGCGAGCAGCGCGGCGAGCCCCAGCGCGGCCAGCTCCGCGAGGAAGAAGCAGGTGGGGACGAGGAAGCGCTCGGGGTAGCGGAACGTCTCGAAGATGGGGAGCGTGCGCAGCCCCGCGAACAGCGAGGGCGTGGCCGAGTATCCCGCCGCCATCCACGCGCACAGGCCCGCCATGACGGCGGGATAGAGCGCGCGGCGTCGGGCGAGGGCGAGGGCGGGCAGCGCGAGCAGGAGGGCCGCGGGCGCGAAGTAGAAGTTGCCCGGGTCGCTGTAGCCGGAGCGCGCGGGGAGCTGGAGCAGCATCTTCGTCAGCGGCACGAGCGCGTTGCCCGGCGTACCCGCCATGACGCGCGGCGAGGAGCGCATCGTCTCGATGAGCGGCCAGAGCCGGAAGGCACACGCGGCCAGGGTGAAGCAGGCGGTGATGCCCAGGGCCCACAGCGCCTCGCGCCGTCGAGGCATGCCGCGCATCCCGTACAGCGTGCGTCCGGTCTCCAGCGCGACGAAGAGTGCGCCCATGGGCACCGGGTAGGTGCCACCGAAGCTGAGCAGCAGCGCGAAGACGCCGCCCACGAGCGCGACGCCAGACAGCTTCCCCTCCGCGACGCGACGCGTGCCGACGAGCAGCCACGGCAGCAGGAGGAAGCCCGCGAAGTTGAGCCAGCCGATGGACCAGGACAGGGCGGTGAAGCCCATCAACCCGAAGAGGGGAGCCGCGCCCAGTGCGCCTGTCGCGGAGCCCACGCGCCGTCGGGCGTAGTGGAAGAAGCCCTCCATGCCGAGCACGAGGAAGGCCCACAGCAGAATCGGCTCCGCGCGGCGCGGGCCCACGAGGGAGGACAGCACCACGGTGGGCGCGAAGACGCGCGTCTGCGGACTGCCCAGGGCGTACTGGCCACCGCAGGACCAGGGGTTCCACAAGGGCAGCTGTCCGTAGTGCGTCACGCTGCGCGTGCCCGCGTCCTCGTACGAATCGAGCAGGTGCGAGTCGCGGAAGTCGTTCATCCCTCCAGCGAGCGACAGGGAATGCCAGCACGCGGCGAGCGCGAGGACGCCGAAGAGGGCCAGGCGCACGCTCGTGAGCGAGGCGGCGCGGTGGGCGGCGCGGAGCAGTCCGTGGGAGGAGGTCGTCATTCGAGAGGGAGCGCGCCGATGCGCGAGAAGACGGGGGACGCGCCGGGCATCAAGGGACGCGAGCAGCAGGAGTCAGGCACGGAGCGGCGGCGACCTCGCGGGAAGACGACGGGGTCGGGCCTCGGGCCTCGGCGAAGGGTCGTGGCGAGCGCGGGCCGACGATGGCCTCGCGAAGCGAGGGTCGAGTTCGTGCCGGGCATCAGTCGTAGAACGGACGGGGCTTGCACGGGCTGGCGGAGGCCTTGCGCGGCGGGAGGATGGGGGCCGCCGAGCGCAGCTCGGTGTCGATGGCGTCGAACACGTCCGTCACCGGCACGTCGCGCCTGCGCGCCTCGTTCATCACCCAGCCTCGCTCCGACGCGCCGAAGTCGTCGTCCTGGGACCAGTGGTCTCCGGGGAACGAGTGCATCGAGCGCCGACGCCAGTGGGGCTCCGCCTCCGCGGCGGCCCGGCCCACGAGGACACGCTCCTCGGCGGACAGTCGCCGCGACGGTGTCCTCACCTCCGAAGTCACCGCCCGCGCCACCGCCACGCCGCCACACAGCGCGAGGGCCATCCAGCCCGAAACCGCCACGCGCCGCCAGCGCGCCTGTGTCGTCGTCATCGTCATGGGACCCACCTGTCTTCCGTGGGTTCCTACTCCAACTTCCCCGGCCGCTTCACCCGTTTCAGCGGGAATGGCGGCGGGCGGAGCACCAGGGCGCCGTCCGCCGGGCACCTCGACTCAGGAGCGGTCGTTCTCGTCGGCGTCCGCTTCCAGCTCGTACGGGTTCGCCAGCAGCCGGTGCGCGCCCTCCATCATCTCCACGACGATTTGACCGGCGGGCAGCACGCTCTCGATGCGCGCCATGCTGGAGCCGCTGGCGGGCAGCACCATCTCCTCCAGGTCACCCTGCGTGTCGGGCGTGGGCACGAAGGCGCTGAAGCGCGGCATCGTGTAGAGCGCATCGCCACCCGACAGCCCCGGGTACAGCCGCGTGGTGCCAATGGAGTCCGTGGGGTTCGTCGGCGCACGTGCCTCGCGGCCCGCCCACTCGCGCACCACGCGGTTGCGCAGCACGCGCTGACGCGGCCCGGACCACTCGGGGCCGAAGAGGGTGGTGAAGTCGGAGTCGCGCGCGTCTCCGTCCACCACGCGCTGCTTGTAGCCCGGGTGCGCGTACGCCTCCACGGAGGCCACCATGCGCGTGCCCACCCAGACGCCGTCCGCGCCATGGAACAGCGCGCGCGCCGCGCTCAGCCCATCCGCGATGCCACCGGCGGCGAGCAACGGCAGCTCACCCACCAGCGCGCGCAGCTCCCGCACCAGCTTCAGCGTGGGCGTGGTGCCCCGGTTGTAACCCGCCGCCTGTCGGCCCTGCGCGATGAGTCCGTCCACGCCCAGCGCGAGCGCCTCCTTCGCGAACTCCACCGAACTGGCCTGCACCCAGACCTTCGTCCCCGCGGCCCTCAGGTCCTTCACCCAGTCCGCGGGCGGCAGGGCCCAGTGGAAGGCGACCACCGGTACGCGCTCGGCGATGCACGTGTCGATGTGCTCGCGCGTGGTGAAGTCCCCTGCTCGCGCGCGGTCGAGGATGAAGTCCACGCCGAAGGGGCGCTGCGTGCCGGCGCGGATGGCCTGGATGCGCGAGCGCAGGAAGGGCGCGGGCTCCGGTGCCGAGCCCAGCATGCCGATGCCTCCCGCCTCCGACACGGCGATGACCAGCGGCGGCAGCGCCACGAAGGCCATGCCCGCGCTGACGAAAGGATAGTGCACGCCCAAGTCACGCGTCAGCCGCGTGTGCAGCGTGTTGTCCTCCAGGACGTGGATGGGCGGACGCCGAGGCGCGCGGCCTTCGTCCGACTCGGCTGGCGAGCCCTCGTCATCCAGCTCGCTGTCCCCAGGACCCCCCGAGGGGCCGGCCCGGTGGGAAGGGGGCGCGGCGCGTCCGTCGTTCGTTCCGTTCATCATGTCTCCTCGGTGTCGCTGGCCCGCTGACCTCTCGCGAAAGGTTACCAGCATCCCCTGCCTGTTGAGGTCAGGGGGCAACGGGGCGGTGGTCCGCCCGCGTGCCCGAAGACATTCGGCGGTGTCGAGTGGTGAGCACCCGCCCCGGCCTACGTCGCGAGTGACTTCTCCATGTGTCGGTGGGGAATCCCCACTTCCGTGAACGCTTCCGCATACACGGAATAGCCCAGGCGTTCGTAGAAGGGGACGACCGCCTGCCGTGCATGGAGGTGGACGTGGGTGACGCCGCGTCGCACCAGCTCCGCTTCCAGCGCATGGACCAGTCGAGCACCCAGGCGCTGACCCTGCAGGTGGGGCGTCACCGCCATCTGGAAGAGGCGTCCACCGTGCGAGTCCTCGGGGTGGAAGAGGACGCACCCCAGCACGCTGTCACCCTGGTGGGCGACCAGGTGGAGGCTCTGTGCCTCGAAGGGAAACTTCACCGCGTCCCGCGTGTGTCCCAAGGGCTCGCGCAGCACGCGGAAGCGCAGCTCCAGCTCCGCCTCGTAGAGCGCGTGCCCGGGCTGGATGAAGGTGAACTCGAAGTCGGCCTCGCCCATGCGTCAGAACGTTCCCGTGAGCTGGAGGGTGAAGGTGCGTCCGTACTGCGGCACGGGGGCGATGGAATTCTCGTCCGACACGGGAATCTGGTACTCGGAGTCGAGCAGGTTGTGGACGCCGGCGAAGTAGCGCAGCGGGCCATAGTCACCGGAGAGCCCGAAGCCGACGAGCAGCGCCTCACCGCTGTCGGCTCCACCCGGGCCGGTGGGGCGCGCGCTCTGGTAGGTGGCCTGGGTGGCCAGCCGCATGTCGCCGTTGCCCACCGGCATCAGCAGGCGTCCGGAGACCAGGTGCGCGGGTGACGCGGAGGCCACCACGTCCGCCGCGTTGCGCAGCTTCACGTACGAGTAGCTCACGTCCACCAGCAGCCAGCGTCCCGGCTGCCAGTGCACGCCCGCCTCCGCGCCCCACGCCAGCGTGGTGCCGCTGTCATTGACGAAGCGCAGACACGGGGTGCCGCCACACTCGGTGGAGGGGGCGTCGTCGGTGCGCAGCTGCACCAGACTGGAGATGCGGTTGTGGTAGCCGGCCACCGACAGGCGCAGCTCGTCCGTCAGGTCGTGCGAGTGCTCCAGCTCGAAGGTGGTGATGGTCTCCGGCTCCAGCGAGCCCGGGGGCGCCTGGGTGATGCCGTCCGTGTAGTAGAGCTCGTAGACGTTGGGCGCGCGGAAGGCCTTGCCGGCCACCAGCTTGGTGAGCCCCGCGTCATAGGGACGGGCGATGAGGGCCAGTCGCGGGGTGATGGGGGTGGTGTCCAGGTCCAGGTACTTGTCCAGACGCAGGCCCGCGGAGAGGCTCAGGCGCGGGTGCAGTCGCCACTCGTCGAGCAGATACGCGGACAAGAGCGTGCGCGACTTCTCATCCAGGGGGGCGTTGCTCGCCGTCTGCCGCACGCTCAGCTGTCCCTGGGCCTCCACGCCGAGCGTGAGTCTGTTGCCCTCGAAGATGCCCACGCGTGCGCGCACCTCGCCGCTGACCCAATCCGCCGCGCCGCCCTCCTTGTTTGAGCCACCGGCGTCCTCCGGATACACGTAGATGCCTTCGTAACGGCTGATGTCGAACGCGGCGCGCGCGGACAAACTGAAGCGCTCGGTGAACTCGCGCTCGTAACGGGCCTCGACGAAGGCGCGCAGGTCCTCCACGGTGTTGCCCTCTGCGCCAGGCACGGTGCCGTAGGGGGCGGTGGGCAGCTCCTTCGAGCGGACGTTGAGCTGTGCCTGGAAGGACACATCGCCCAGACGGGCGCGCATGGAGCCGGTGGCGGCCCGCTCCGCGTCCAGGCCGTTGACGAGCACGTCCGCCAGCGACGGGTCCAGGCGCCGCAACCGCGTGGTGTCCGCGCCGGAGGCCGTCAGCGCCGAGGCGCTCACCAGGATGGAGCGATTGCCGTCCTCCCACGAGGCGGTGACGTGTCCGCGCGTGGTGTTCAGCGCGCCCACCGCGCCGGTGACTTCCAGGTGGTTGTCCGGGCCCAATGACTCGCGCGGCACCACGTTGATGACGGCGAAGAAGGCGCCGGTGCCGTACAGGGCGCTGCCAGGGCCGCGCACGACTTCGATGCGTTCGACCTCCATCAGGTCCACGTTGAGGTCGTGGGCGGCGTAGCCCTGGCCGGCCCACACGTCGTTCATGGCGTGGCCGTCCCAGAGGATGAGGACGCGGGTGTTGAGGTCTCCCGGGGGCGAGAAGCCGCGCACGCCCAGGTACGTATAGGTCCGGTCGTCGGTGATGTAGAAGCCGCGCACGCCGGAGAGTGCCTCCGCGAGGGTGCGCCAGCCGAACGCGCGCAGTTCCTCCTGGGTGAGCACGGTGGTGGAGGCGGGCGCGTCGTCCACGGCGACCAGGCTCTTGGATGCGGCGCGGACGGGCGGGGGTGCGTAGCGCAGCTCCGCGTGGACCTTCACCTCCTGGTCCGCGACCACGGTCACCTTCTGGCGCAGCGGGCGCACCTCGCGGCTTTCGACCTCCAAGGCGTGCTCACCTTCGGGGAGGGTGACGACGGTGGGAGTGAAGCCCGCGGGCTTGCCGTCCACGCGCACGGTGGCGCCGTCGCGGTTGGCGGTGACGACGAGTCGGCCGGAGGGGCGGTCCTGCACGCGGAGCGCGACGGAGAGCGGGACGCTGCCATCGGCGGGCACGTCCACCACGTACTGGCCGGGGGAGTAGCCGGGGGCGCGCACGTAGAGGATGCGCTGACCGGGAGGCAGGCGGGCGCGACCGGGCAGCTTGGTGATGACGGGGCCGTTGGGGGCGTCGCGCACCTCGGCGCCCTCGGGGATCCCGGTGAGCTCCACGCCGCCGGTGATGAGGAACAGGTCGAAGGTCTGCTCCGTCTCACGACCGCGCGCCACGGTGACGGTGGCCTCGGTGGGACGGTAGCCCTCCTTCTTCACCATGATTTTGTGGCGGCCTGGCGACAGCGCGAGCGTCTGCGGAGAGCGGCCCCGGCTGCCCAGGTCCATGCGGTCCACGTAGACGTCCGCGCCCTTGGGGACGGTGGTGACCTTGACGAGCGCCACCTTGGGGCGAAGCCGGTCCAACGAGCGCGACACCTCCGAGGCGTCCTCCGTGGGCAGGTCCTCGGTGAGCAGGTCGTTGTAGTAGCGGTACGCCTCGTTGAACTTGCCCAGCGCCTCGAAGCAGCGGGCGATGTTGAAGAGCACGTTGCGGTTGGGCACCAGCCGGTAGCTGGTGAAGTAGGAGCGCAGGGCTTCGGTGTACTGGCCCTTGGCGTAGGCGTCGTTTCCCAGCTCGAAGGCGATGTCCGCCTCGTCGGCGTTGTTGTCCGCGTACGCGGGCACGGACAGGAGCAGGAGCGATAGGACGAGAAGGCCAGAGCGAGAAGGAAGCATGGGGCGGTGACATTCTTCCTTCTATGGAATGGCAGGTCCATGGGGGCCTTTGGGTGGGCCGCCGAATGTCAGACCTCCTGAGTAGGAAGGAGTGGACACGCGGTATGGGGTGGGGTTCCACTT
>NZ_VIFM01000339.1 GCF_006636215.1 Myxococcus llanfairpwllgwyngyllgogerychwyrndrobwllllantysiliogogogochensis
CCCGAGCCCCCTCCGGCCGTCGGAATGCCCACGAAGGACGAGTTCGTGGCGGGCTCGAAGCTGCCCACCGGACCGGACCTGACGGGCGCCCCGACGTTTCAACCCCTGGTGGCGGCCAGTTCGACAGCCAAGCCCGAGTCTGAGTACGGCCCGTCGATTTCAACCAACACCGCCAAGCCCGAGTCCGAGTACGACCCTTCGACTTCAAGCAACATCGCCAAGCCCGAGTCCGAGTACAGCGATCCGAGCGGCGTCGCGGGCGACGCGCTCGAAGTCGACAGGGCCTTTCGCGCGGGAGGTGCGTCACAGGCTGCCCAAACCCTGGCGGACCTCACCATGCAGCACCGGGCCGAGCCAGGGTATGCGGATACCCTGCTCAAGACCTCCGCCAGGACGCTCCAGGACATCTCCAGCGAGCTGGGAGAGCGCGCCAACAAGGGCAAGCTGGATGACCCCAAGAAGGACTCCCACGGGAAGTACAACACCACCTATGAGACACTGAAGAACCTGTCCGTGGTCGCCGGGCAGGTCGGCCCCGACAGCCTCAAGCTCCTGGGTCAAACCCTGGCGGCGTCGACGCCCGACAAGTCGGACATCAACCAGCTCGACGACAAGCTGAAGGAGCTCAAGTCGGAGAACATGCCCGGCCTGGACAAGCTCGCGGGAACGCTCGTGACGGAGCTCGAGGCCTCGGGCAAGAACAAGGCCGCGAAGGCGCTGCGCGAGGAGCACAAGCCTCTGGCGGAGGTCCCTCCTGGCCCTCCGCCAGACGGAAACCGTTGGGTGCCCGGCACGCCCCTCGCGCTCGCGAAGAACGCCCACGCCACCAACCTCCGCGATGACTTCAACCACGCCAAGAACGGGGACTACAACTGGTTCGAAGGCGACATCCGCATGGAGCTCAATCGCGAGGGCAAAATCGAGATGCGTCACGGCGGCAATGAGACCGGCGACAATCTCACCCTGATGGAGTGGCTGAACAAGGGTAAGGAACAAGGGGTCGGTCTCAAGCTGGACGTGAAGGATGACCGAGTCTTCAACAACAGGTTCCTCGAAGACGTCAGGGCCGCCGGTGTCCCCAACGAACGGCTCATGTTCAATTACGGCTTCGACGTCATGAGCAAACATGGAAAAGCCACACGCGACATGTTTCCCGGTGCGACCCTCGCCATCAACCCGCCAGGCGAGGGTTCGATGGATGAGAAGATCGCCCAAATGACAGCCGCGGTCGAATGCGGAGGCCTCACACGCCCCGTCACCTTCGTCTTCGAGTATGGCCAGCACCCCACGAAACCCGCGCAAATCGAGGCGCTGGAGAAGCTGGGGCCCATCTCCATCTGGCGGGGGAATACGTTCGACGGACAGAGCAAGAAGAAAGCCGAAGACGAGCTGCGTGCCCTGAACATCACGGGAATGATCGACCTCAAGGAAGGAGTCATGAGCAAGGTCCGGGACACCGTCCCGGGTCTTGACCACCTCCGGTTCTAGCCGTCAGCGCGGGGAGCACCCCACCCGCTGCCCACCGACGGCCAGGTCGTCGAGCCACCAGTCGGTGGGCACGGAGAGCCCCTGGTAGAGGAAGACGCCCGTCTCCAGCACCGTGAAGCTCCGGGCCTTCTCCCGCTTCGGAGGCGTGTCCGTGGGCGGGTCGGAGAAGACGAACTTCCGGGGCCAGGCCAGCTCCACGCCGTCGAGCCAGACACGCGGCTCGGCGGCCTCCGGGGCCTCCCCGTTCGCCGCGTCGAAGAGCCACTCCAGACACACCCACTGGTCCAGCACGAGCGGCGTGTCGGAGACCTGCACCCACTCCGGGAAGCCGGGCGGCTCCGGCGGATGCCAGAGGGCCATGTATTTCTCCTGGTACGTCGCCACCTCGTACCAGTCGAGCGCCTGGAACGCGCCGTCATCACTCCCGGGCCGGGGATAGCGCGCGTTGAAGAGTCCCGCGTGTGAGGCCGGGCGCGCGGGCGTCGTGTAGACGAAGACGCGCCCCCAGAGCACGGGGCCGAAGTCCCCGGGCAACTCGAAGCGCACCGTCTTCTTCGGTCCCCCCTGCTCGCCCTCCCGGCCTCCCACCAACTGGCTGGCGTGCAGCGAATACCTGCCGCCATGGGCCCGGGTGTCATCCACGACGAGCCGCCCGCTGAACTCGTCACGGTGCGGTGTCCAACCCGCGGGCAGCCGCCCCTCCTCGAAGTCCCAGCACAGCGTCTCCCCCGCCGAGCACCCCGGGGACGACGGCCGGTGGGCACACGCGAGGCAAAGGACAACCAAGGCCAGTCCGACACTCCAAGGGGCGGCGATTCGGGCGCGCAAGCGGGAGTCCTCGTCAAAGGCTCCAATCTCGCACGCCCGAGCAGGGCTGTCCCGCCGACCTCCCTCAGACCCAGATTTGACTGTTGCCGATCTCCGCCTTCTGGAGCGCCTCGAAGGAGGGATAGGCCTTCGCCGCGTCATGGTTGTAGCTGTCGTAGCTGGACCAGATGCCGTTCTCCTGGCGCACGGTGAAGAAGTGGCCGCGGGTGGTGTCCGCAATCACACCCACGCCCCGCTTCTTGAGCGTGTCCGCGTCACTCTGGGCCAGGCCATACAACCCCAGGACGGAGGGGTCATTGCCATCCATCACCATCTCCTGGGCCTCCTTGTTCGGCAGGCCGAGCGCCGTCTCGTAGTGCTGCGTCGCCTTCTGGATGAACTCGTCCCGCGTCAGCCCGCCATTGGTGAAGTGGTACAGCGCATAGAAACCACAGAGCTTGGAGTCGGGAGGCGTCTTCGGCTGCTTCAGGAACTTGTAGGGCACGGTGCACCAGGGTGGTTGGAGAGCGTGAGACCGGAAGCCCCGGCCGCACATCCCCGAGACGACACGCCCCCGGGGCTTGTGACACGTCCGCCACGTGCGAGGTGTAGCGGGAAACTTCACAAAACCACCCCGTGAGTAACCCATCCCGCCACGCCGTGTCCCCGCAACCGCCTGAATGACTTGCAAGCCCGCAATGGCTTGCTTCCTGCTCACAAGCCGCCCGCCACGTCGACGCCCCGCCAATCCCTCTCCGACATGACGTGGAAACCCCGTAGGAGAAAACCACTACATGTCAAAGTCAAACACGCTCCACCCACGAGCCATGTCCTGGCTCGGCGCGGCAATGCTCTGTCTCTTCATGTCTTCGCAGGTCGCCTCGGCCGCCAGGGTTCCCGCCCCGGTTCCCCCGAAAGAGCCGCCCCAGGTCGACCCGTGCGAGTGCGGCCCCCTGGACGTGGTCTTCGCCATCGACGACACGGGCAGCATGGGCGGCTCGTTGACCGCCCTCCAGGCGAACTTCTCCAACCTGTTGACGCAAATCCAGACGTCGTCCAACGGCGACTACCGGCTGGGCCTGGTCACCTTCCAGGACGACGTCACCGTGCGCGTGGACCTGGGCGCGGGTAACGACGCCCAGATGCAGGCGCAGATCGCCAGCCTGAGCGCGAACGGCGGGTGGAACCTGCCGGAGGCGTCCGACGAGGCGCTCAACACCGTCATCCACAACATCGCCTTCCGCCCGAACCAGAACGGCGCCTTCACGGGCTACTGGCGCACGGGGGCCCGCCGGGTCGTCGTCCTCATCACCGACAACCTGCCCGGCGGCTTCAATGACTCGTACACGAGCAACGCCCTGGCCAGCCTCCAGGCGCAGGAGGCCTACAACGAGGGCATCCGGATTCACGCCGTCTACGTCCCCACGGGCGGCACGCCCGACCCCACGGTGGTGGGCATCATGCAGAACTACGCCACCGTCTCCCAGGGGGCCTACCGGCTGACGGCGCCCAGCGGCGCGGACGTGCCCCAGGCCGTGCAGGACTTCCTGAGCGACTGCCGCACCCCGTCCGACGTCTTCATCCGCGACACGCCGGCCGACAACGGCTGGGAGCCCAGCTCCGGCGCCATCTGGACGAGCCCCGATATCAAGGTGTGCAACAACGTCAACGGCTGCGCCAGCTCCACCAACCCCGTGTTCGGCACGCCCAACAACTACGTCTTCGTCACCCTGCGCAACTACGGCCCGCTGCGCCCCACCGGCCCCATTGGTGGCTCGCTGCACCTGTACTACCTGGCGTCGGGCGGCAACTCCTCCTGGGGCTCCACGAGCTGGAGGCGCATCCAGACCCAACACAACATCTTCCTGGACGCGGGCGAGACGCGTGACATCCGCATCCAGTGGGCCAACGTCCCCCTGCCCGGCCACTACTGCCTGCTGGCGCGGTGGGTGTCCGACGGCGACCCGATGAGCTACCCGGAAATCATCGGCTCCGACACCGTCACCAACACCCAGCTCAACAACAACATCGCCTGGCGCAACGTGGACGTGGTCCGGATGCTGCCCGGCGGCACGGGCACCACCACGTATGACGTGCGCCCCACGGTGGGCCATGCGACGACGCTCTTCATCCGTCCCGAGGCAGAGCCGTTCCCGGGCCGCGTGACGCTGACGCTGACGGACCGGCTGTTCGCGGCCTGGGAGGCCGCGGGCGGCGAGGCCGAGGGCCTGGAGGGTGTCGAAGGCACGACGCTGTTCTTCGGCGGCCACGGCGGCGCGCTGGGCCTCCACACCGACAAGGAGATGGATGAGCGCATCCACGTGAACTTCCTGTCGGACGGGCCCGAGGGCTTCTTCCCGATGAACATCTTCGAGAGGGATGACCGGAAGGACCCCATCGGTGGCGTGAGGTACGAGGTCAACGTCATCTCGCCGGATACGGAGCCGGTCGCCGTGGAGCTCGCGGTGCGCGGCGTCGACGGCAAGTACACGGAGCTGACGTGGCCGCACACCGTGCACCACAAGCACTACGTCGTCTACCGGAGCGAGAACCCCGAGGCGGGCGACATGGAGGCCATTGGTGAGGTCGACGTCAGCGAGGAGTTCACCGAGACGACCGCGGTGCGCTTCGTCGACGCCTCCGACGCGACTCGCCACTTCTTCTACGCGGTGGAGAGCCACACCGACGGCAACAAGACGCTCAGTGGCTGGGTGACGCTGGGGGCGCCTCCCAACCGGTAACACGCGCGGCATCCCTCCTTCCCGGGCGAAACGGGCCCGGGAAGGAGGACGTCGTCGTCAGATGGTCGGCTCGGAGATTTTCACGTCGCTCTTGTCGAAGTGGTCGAACGCCTTCGTCATGCCCCACGCGCCCAGGCCAATCGCCAGTCCCACGGCGGCTCCCGCGGGCCCGCCCCAGGCTCCCGCCGCGGCGCCGGCCGCCAGGTAGCCGCCCACCGCCGCGGTCGCCGTCGTCACGCCGCTGGCGACCGCCCAGCCATTGCCCTTCTGGATGCCGTCGTAGGCCTGCATGCCGCCACTCAGGACGCCCAGCCCCGCGGTGAGCTTCGCGAGCCCGTTCAGGCTCTTGGCGGCCTGCATGGGCGTCAGGCGCTGTCCCGCGGTGATGACGCCTCCGTCCAGCGTCAGGCCACTGCCCGCGCCACGAAGCGCGGTGGTGACGGCGCTGCCACCCGACACGACGCCGATGGTGCCCGTCACGAGCGCCACCCCGTCCTTCGCCGCGCCAAGGTAGTTGCCCTGGCTGAAGTCCCGCATGAACAGGGGACCCGCCTTGGCCAGAATCTCAGCGCTGCCGGCCAGGCCGGCAATCCCGCTCGCTCCGCCCACCAGGCGTGCCTTGGGGTCCAGGCTGAGCGACGGCTGGCCATTGAGCGCCGGCGTGAGCGCCTCCTTCAGGCGGAGCATGCCCACGGAGTTGGCTGAGACCGCCGCCTTCACCTCCTTCAAGTCGTTGCGCTCCACCTTGTCCGGGTTCAACGCCCGGTTGGGAGACATCGCGAGCGCCAGCTCATTGAAGTCCCTGACCTGTTGCGACAGGCCATCCACCGCCGCCCCGCCCAGCGACGCCTGCCCCTTGGGCAGCGCCTTGAGCGCGTCGACCGAATCGACCTTCTCGCCGTTGACGGTCAGCGTCTGTCCTTCAGGGGTGATGGAGTGCTGGGCCGTCCCGTCGGCGTTGGTGATTTTGTTGGAGGCGCGGATGAGCTCCGGTCCCGTCTTCGTGTCGACGGACACCTGCTCCTGCTCCTGGGTGCTCTTGGGGCCGTCCTTGGGCTTCAGGCTGGACGTGGTGCGCTCGTGGATCTCCACCTCGCCCCGGGCGTTGCGCTTCTCCTCGCGCGAGTAGTCCTGCACCGCGCGCGCGCCCGTCTCGTCCGTCTGGTCCAGGTGCGACGCGACGACCCTGTCCTTGTCGTCGAACGTCCGCGTCAGCTCGCTGCGAGCCTCGACGGCGGGGCCGTCCTTGGGCTGCGTGGAGGTGGTGCTCGATTCGGTGGTCTGGAGCCGGCCCTTGTCGTCCCGCTTCTCGGTGAGCGCGTAGTCGCGCACCGTGCGCGTCCCGTCCGCCTCCGTCTGGTCCGAGTGCGCCGAGGCCAGCCGCCCCTTCGCGTCGAACGTGCGCTTCGTGTCGCCCTTCACGCTGACCGGGTCCCCGTCCGGGTTCTTCGGGTCGGGCACCCGGCCCTCGGTGGTCTCCGTGACGGTGTTGCCGTCCAGCTTCTTGCGGGTGGTGACGGAGAGGTCTTCCTTGCCCTCGATGAACGTCTGGGTGTTCAGCTCGCCGGGATTGCTCGTCTGGAGCGTCCAGCTCTTGGGCGAGCCGTTCTCCTTCTCCGCCCGGTACTCCACGTCCCCCGCGGCGTCGTAGAAGCCGCTGTCGTACGAGCTCTCGCTGGGCTTCTTCTCCGGCCGGTCCAAGACCTTGCTCTCGCTCGCGGTGACGCGGGCGTTGTCCTGGGAGTACGACGTGCCGAAGGTGTAGCTGGCCTTGGCGGGCTTGCCGTCGGGGTCCTTGGCCCCCTCGGGCGGGATGTGGACCGTCTTGGTGTCCACCTTGTCCAGGGGACGGTCGTCGTCGAACTTGCCCTTGAGCTGGTCGTTCAGCCCCTTCTCGTCGTCCTGTGTGCCGAACGTCCGCGTCGTCTGGGTGGTGCCGTTCTTCGGGTCCTCCGTGAGGGTCTTCTCGACCAGGTTCTTCGTCGCGAAGTTCAGCTCCCGGGACTCGAAGAGGGCGTTGGGGTCCTCCGCCTTGCGCTTCGTCACGTCGCTGGTGCTGGAGATCTTCGACGCCGCGTCCACGTCCGGGTCCTTCCAGACGGTGCGGGTGTTGGTCAGCGTGTCCAGCTTGTGGTGGTCTTCCAGCGACTCCGACTCGACGGTGCCCTTCTCCCGGTCGAACTTCTGCGTGGAGACGTACGTCATGTCGTCGCGGTCGCCGAACCGCACCCGCTCGGTGACCTGACCCTTGTCGTCCTTCGTCACCAGCGTCGTGCCATACCCATCCGACTTCTCGACGGAGACCCCGGGCGGGAGCTTCTCCGGGTTCTGGGCCATCGTTTCCAGGGCCTGGGCACGGGCCTTCAGGTCCTTCTGGGTCTGCTTCAGCCCCTTCTCCACGCCGGTGCGCTCCTCCGCCACCGTCTGGAGGTCCACCTCCTTGCGCAGCGCCGTATCGAGGGGTGACTCCGCCGCCGCCTTCTTCAGCTCGGGGCTGGCCTGGGTGATGGCGTCGGCCTTGTCGAACTGGGCGGAGGCCCGAAGCTCGCGGGCCATCGTCGCGCCCAGCGCCAGGGTGTTGGCATCCTTGCCCTGCGACTTGAGGCCTTCGATGACGGTCGCCTGGTCCTTCTGCGCGTTGAGCTTGTCGACAATCGGCTTGCGGCCCTCGGGCCCCGCCAGCGCGGCGCTGTCGGCCAGGCTCTTCACCATGGCATTGCGGTCCTCCGCGGGCGTCTTCTTGTCACCCACCGCGTCCGCGGCCTTCTGCACCTGCGGCGCGGACTCGCTCACCAGGGCCTTGCGGTACGCGGGGTCCTGACCGAGCGCGAGCTGACGCTTGAGTTCCTCGGCGCCAGCGCGCGGGCTCTTGGAGGAGGCGTCCGCGACGCGTCTGGCATCGGAGGTCGCGGCTTCCTTCGAGGAGACGACGGACTTCGTCCCGAACAACTTCTCCTGGTCCTTGGCGGACAGGCTGCCCGCGTCGAAGACATCCTTCTGCCGGTCCGCGAGGGCGTACGGCTTGGGCAGCTTCTCCTTCTCCGCGGCGTCGTTCGCCTCCTTCTCCGCGGCGAGCGCCTTGTTGGCCGCGGCAAGGGCCTCGCGCTTGTCCTTGGCGGCGATTTCGTTCGCCGTCTTCGAGGCCTTGTCCGCCTTGTCGAGGTCCTTGGACGCCGTCTCAACCTTCTTCTGGGCCGTGTCCTTCGCTCCGGGAGAGAGCGCGACGGCGCGCTCCTTGTCCGCCTTGTCCAGCCGGGAGCCGGCGTCGCCGCGCGTCTTGCGCGCCTCCGTCGCCTTCTTCTCCGACGCGTGCGCCTTCTGCAGCGTGCGTTTGGCCTCCGTGCGCGCCTTCTCCGCCTTCTTCTTCGCCTGCGCGGCCGTGACCTTGGGAGCCTTCGGCTTCGGCTTGGGCTGCTCTACGGGCTTGCGGACCTTCGTGGGCAGCTCTCTAGGAATGGCCATGACAACCTCCTGGGGGATGGGGGAGGCGCGGGAGAACGGCGAGGAGCCCGGCACATTGCCAGCCCGCGCTTCAACATTGTCGGAATGTGAGACAGCGAGTTTCGCGACAGGATTTAATGCCTGTTTTCACCGAAAAACCCTTGCGTCACATGAAACATGAAACACATACAGCGACCGTCACGCGCCGCGAGGGTCGGCGCATGGGTCGCGTGACAGGTCATTCAGGTCGCGGGTGTCGCCCGACAGCAGACGTTTCGGACAGGGTGCGGCTCGCACTCCGGCTTCATCAGGGAGACACACCTACCGCCCAGGTGGCGCACCGCATTCGACGCTTCGCGTTCGCGACCTGGAAATGAAGAAAGAATGCGCCACCGCGCCTGGGCGCGTGTCGCCCGGCGCGATGCCTTCAGTGCCACGACCTCAGGGGAGAGGCCCCCGCCCCGGGCACGGGGCTGGGGACCGAGCCTCAACCGACCGCGGGCTTCTCCAGCACGAGGCCGAAGTGGGTGTAACAGGTCGGGTGCAGCTCGAGGATGTTCTCGAAGTGGATGACGCGGGACGTGAGCCCCGCGGCGTGAGCGGGGTCCAGAACGCGCTCCTTCAGCGTGTCCACGCCATAGAAGCGCCCGTGCCGCTCTCCCCAGCCCGGGAAGAGGTGGATGACGGGCTCGGCCTCGCGGCGGATGTCATAACCCCACGCGGGGTCGCACATCGTGAAGGCATACTCGCCCAGGTACAGCGGGACGATGCAGACCCGGCCCCCGGGCCGCAGCACCCGCGCCGCCTCCCGGATGAAGCCCGTGTCCGCGGTCCCCTCGAAGTGCTCGAAGGAGCAGTGCAGCGTCATCGCATCCACGGAGGCATTGCCCAGCGGCAGCTCCGCGGCCGAGCCGCCAATCTCATGGCCGTTGATGCCGGGCGGAAACACCAGGTCCTGGACGAACACGTTGCGCGTCTTCGCCAGGGCCCGGATGACCTCCAGATAGGGGCTGTTCAGCGTGGAGGCGATGTCGACGTAGACGGCCTCCTCGCGCGACAGCAGCGGCGCCAGTTGCGTCCAGGAGTAGTGGTACTGCGAACGCTTCTCCCAGTAGGGCTGGAGCGAGCAGTAGTGCCGGAGCACGGGGCTGCCCGCCTGCAGCTCGTTCCAGAAGCGGTCCAGCCCTGCCACGTCGAAGCGGAACGTCTCGTAGGGGATGCCCGCCTGCCGCAGCGGCTCCGGGCTCTTGAGCTGGGGGCCCGGCCCATAGCGGCCGAAGCCGGTGAGGCTGAGCAGCTTCGAGAGGGGCTGGGAGGCCTGATGGGCGGCCCGGTGTCGGAGGCTCTTCTTCACGCGGGTCAGCAGGTTCAAGCGGGGCTCCACGGGGCCTGGGGAGCGCGCATTCTCGGAGCCCCCTCCAGGCGAGTCAACGCGCCCCACGCCCGCCTCCCCGCCCGCTCGACAGCTGACGGGGCGTGGAGGCGGATGGGGACGGGCTCAGTAGGGCCAGAAGCGCGCCACGAACGGGGTCTCCACGGACTGTCCCGGCGCGGTGTGCAGGCCCGCCACCCGGAAGAAGCCCTCCGCGTCGAGCCGCGCGACGAGGGGCCGCTCGCTTCCGGGCAGGTCCGAGTGGTGCGAGCGCAGCACCGTCAGCCCGTTCGCGGAGACATGGATGAGGCCCAGGCCCGGCGCGCCCGACTCGTCCCGGTACACCGTGGACAGCGCGATGTCGCCGCCCGGCAGCAGCCCCGTGCCCACGAGCACGTCCCTCGCCTGATTCTCCACCGTCACGAAGTAGCGGTAGCCCTGCGTGCCGAAGGAGGCGTCCACCGCGCCCGTGCCGCTGTCGATGCGCAGCAGCCCCGCGCCGGTGCCGGCCCCTTCCCCACTGAACACGGCGCGAGTCCCCACCAGCACCTTGCCACCCTCCAGGAGGTGCAGCGTCCGGGGCGTGAGCCTGGGGGTGACATAGGCGGGAGGGCTGTAGCTGAAGGCGCGGTCCCGCTCACCGTTGACCTGATAGCGCCGCAGCGACAGGCCATGGTTGTGAGACGCCGTCGTGCCCGCCAGCAGGAGCGAGTCGTCCGCGAGCGCGATGACCCCCAGCCCCTCGTCGTCCCCGCCGACGTCCTCCCAGGCGAGTCCGTCCGCGCTGAACGAGGTGTCGAGCTGGCCCGTCGGCAGCAGCCGCACGAGGACCTGGTCCCGGTCCGTGTTCTGCACGGTCCCCGCGCCCACCACGCGGCCCCGGGAGTCCACGGTGAGGGCATGCAGCGTGGCGTTGCCCGCGGAGAGCTGGAAGGTCCTCACCCCGGTCGTCCCGAAGGTGGTGTCCAGCGCGCCCGTGTCGGTGAGCCGCACGAGCAGCAGGCTCTGGTAGTTGCGCGCCGTGCAACTGTTGGTGTCCGCGATGGCACCACCGGCGAGCACGACCCGCCCATCCGAGAGCACGGTGACGGCGTCGACATAGTCATCACCGTCACAGACGTCGATGACGCGCGTGCCCTGGGTGCCAAAGGAGACGTCGGGCGTTCCGTCCGGCAGCAGCCGCGCCACCAGCACGTCCCTCAGGCCCGCCGAGCCGGTGGAGCCCGCGAGAATCCACTTCCCATCCGGCGTCACGGCCATGGCGTTGATGCTCACCGCGGGCAGCCCCAGCGCGGGGAGCCCGAGCCCCTGAGCGCCAAACGAGACATCCAGCGCGGCCTGCCCCGCCTGGACCTCCAGCGTCACCGACACCTCGACACGCTCCCCCCGGCCC
>NZ_VIFM01000033.1 GCF_006636215.1 Myxococcus llanfairpwllgwyngyllgogerychwyrndrobwllllantysiliogogogochensis
CCCCTCCATCACCTCCGGCAACAGCCCCGTCACCTCCGAGCCGAACACCAGGTGGTCCCCCTCCTCGAACCGCGCCTCGTACAAGGTCTGCTCCGCCCGCGCCGAGAACAACCACCGCCGCGCGTCCGGATACGCCGCCACGTAGGCCTCATAAGTCGGGTACAGCCGTAGAAATACCTTGTCCCAGTAGTCCAACCCGGCCCGCTTGAGGTTCCGGTCATCGATGGAGAAGCCCAGGGGCTCCACCAGGATGAGCCGGCAGCCCGTCACCGCGCAGAGGCGGGCCACGTTGCCGGTGTTGGGGGGAATCTGGGGGGAGACCAGAACCAGATGCAGAGGACGCGCCAGGGGCTCGAGCATGGGGTAGAACGCGCTACATGCGCTGGAAGGTGACCAACGAGACGCGGCAGAAGCCGCTGGCGGACCGGGCGGAGAAGGCCACCTCCTTCGCCCAGCGCTTCAAGGGACTGATGGGGCGCCAGGAGCTCGCCATGGGCGACGGCCTCCACATCCAGCCCTGCAACTCCATCCACACGTTCTTCATGCGCATCCCCATTGACGTCGCCTTCCTGGACGCCCAGGGCCGCATCGTCAAGCAGATGATGGCGCTGCCGCCCTGGAGGGCCACCTCCGTGTACTTCCAGGCCCGTTCCGTGCTGGAACTGCCCGCGGGCGTCCTGGCCGCGAGCGGCACCCAGGAAGGGGACAGCTTGAGCTTCGAGCCTGCCTCCCCTGCCCCGGTGTCCCCTGTCTGACCGCACCAAGAGCACGTCTTTTGACCGTTTTCCGAGCGCTTTGTTAACGTGCGCCGCCAGTTTCTCGTCCCCTTAGAAGAGTCCCCGCGCATGCGCATCGAGGTAGCCGGCAGCACCCACGTCGGGATGAAGCGGAACCACAACGAGGACAACTTCCTCATGTTGCCCGATGAGCACCTCTTCATCGTCGCGGACGGGATGGGCGGGCACTCCTCTGGAGAGATCGCCAGTCGCATCGCCGTGGACGAGTTGGGTGAGTTCTACAAGATGACCTCCAAGGACCAGGACAGCACCTGGCCCTTCAAGATGGACAAACAGCGCAACTATGACGAGAACCGGTTGGCCACCGGCATCAAGCTCGCCAACGCGCGCATCTTCGAGAAGGCCAGCAGCGAGTCGAAGTACAAGGGCATGGGGACGACCATCGTCAGCGTGCACTTCGCCAGCGACGTCGCGTACGTCGGGCACGTGGGCGACAGCCGCGTGTACTGCTTCCGCGCTGGAGCCCTCAAGCAGATCACCGAGGACCACTCCCTGCTCAACGACTACCTCAAGGCGAAGAAGCTCTCGCCCGAGGAAGTCGAAAACTTCCCGCACAAGAACGTCATCGTCCGCGCCCTGGGCATGAAGGAGAACGTCCAGGTGGACGTCTCCCGCGTGGACCCCCAGCCCGGCGACGTCTTCCTGCTGTGCTCGGACGGCCTGAGCGGCATGGTGACCGACCCCCAGATGCAGGAAATCCTCGGCCGCACGCCCGAGTTGGACAAGGCGTGCTCGCAGCTCATCGACATGGCCAACGCCGCGGGCGGCAACGACAACGTCACCTGCGTGCTCGCCCGCTACCACCCCGCCTGACCCGACGTCAGGCGGTGCGCAGGAAGACCCGCAGCGCCTCGGCCACTCCCCAGGCCTGGGCGATGCACCCCCTGGGCCTGAAGGGGGGCGTGGCGTCGAAGATTTCGCTGACCTGACCGACGCCCGCCTGTCTCAGGTGGGTCTCCAGGCCCTCCATGACGTCACGCACGTGCGCGCGGGCCGGCTGAACCCTGAGCGCGGCGTCCACGTAGTGGCCAATCAGCCAGCTCCACACCGTGCCCTGGTGGTACGCCGCGTCACGCGCGCGCAGGTCTCCGTCATACGTGGCCTTGTAGTCGTCGTGGTCCGAGGCCAGCGAGCGCAGCCCCACCGGGGTGAGCAGCTCCGTCTCCACCTTGCGCAGCACGTCCGACCAGTGGTCCGGGTTCAACACCGGGTACTTGAGAGACAGGGCGAAAATCTGGTTGGGCCGCACGGCGGCGTCATTGCCGCCCCCTTGCGCGTCCACCACGTCGAACAGGCACCCCTCGGCCGGGTTCCAGAAGCGCCGGTTGAAGGAGTCCTGCGCCTGTTGCGCGGCCATCGCGTAGGGCGTCCCGTCCAGTCCCTGGAGCGCGGCCCACTCCGCCATCAGCCGCATGGCGTTGAACCACAGGGCGTTGAGCTCCACGGCCTTGCCGCGTCGGGGCGTCACCACCCAGCCGTCCACCTTCGCGTCCATCCAGGTGAGCTGGTAGCCCTCTTCGCCCTGCGTCAGCAGCCCATCCGTGGGGTCGATGCGGATGTTGTGGCGGGTGCCCTGCTGGTGCCTGCGGACGATGTCCTCGAACGTCGGGTAGAACTCCCGCAGCAGCTCCAGGTCCCCGGAGGCCGTCACGTAGCGGTCCACCGCGTGGAAGAACCAGAGCGTCGCGTCGGCCGTGTGGTAGAGCCCGTCGGCCTCTCCCTCCGGGAAGAGGTTGGGCAACAGCCCGTCCTTCACGTGGTGACGGAACGTGCGCAGAATCGCCGCCGCCTCACGGAAGCGCCCCGTGGACACCGTCAGGCCCTCCAGCGAAATCATCGTGTCGCGGCCCCAGTCGGTGAACCAGGGGTAGCCCGCGATGACGCTGCGGGCATCCTCGCCAATGGCCCGGGCCCACGCATCGTCGCGCGGACGCATGGGGTCGACGATGAACTGGTCGCCCGCGAGGACCAGGCGCGCCGCCGTGCCCGTCCTCGCCGCCACGGGCGCGCGCTCCAGCAGGCGCCACTCGCGCTCGCGCTCCATGTCGAAGCTCATGGACGGGTCCCGGTCCAACAGCGCCCAGTCATCCACCGTGGCACCGAGCGACAGGCGACCGCCTGGCCTCACCGTGCACTCGAAGTAGCCAGGGCTCGCCTGCGTCTCGATGTGGGGCATCCCCCGGGAGCGCTCCGTCCGGTAGAGCAGGGGTGAGGAAATCTCAGGCATCGCCACGAAGGGCACGGTGCCATCGCCGTACAGCCGCAGCCGCAGCGAAGGCGCGTCCTTCGCCGCCTGCATCTCGATGCGCTCTCCCTGGAGAATGACCTTCGGCTGGCAGTAGTCGTGCGGGAAGTCGTGCTCGTGCACTCGAAACACCGGGAAGGGCCGCAGCCGGAGCTTCACCGGAGGGCCGGACAGGTGCGCCCACTCGATGAAGAGCGTGTTCTCCCCGTGCACCAGCACCAGCCTGCGACGCAGACGGGAGGCGCCCAGGACGTAGTCCCATTCGGGAATGAGGCCGTCGAGCCGGAAGGAGCGCAGCAGCGAGGCGTCCCCCATCAGCGCGCCGTCCGCCCGCACCTCGCCGTCCAGGCGGCACGTCTGCCCCTCCACCCGGGCCGTCTCCACCAGGCGGGACAGCATGACGGTGCGGCCCCGCTCGGGCAGGGTGGGGATGAAGAGGCCGTGGTAGCGGCGCGCGTTCACCCCCGCCAGGGTGCCGGACGCATAGCCCCCCAGGCCGTTCGTCATCAGCCACTCCCGTCCGAGTACCTCGATGGCCGGCGCTCCCATCGGCCATGCGAACTTCAGCTCCGGCAGCCCGCGCACCCGGCTCATCCGACCTTCCGTGGGCCGAGCCCCTGGCCGCTCCTCCCGGTGCTCGTCATCCACAGGGCGGTCATCCCCGGTACGCGCCACGACGTCTCGACCCTCAGTGACTCCAGTGAGCAAGACCCTGCACCTCCGAATCGAACCTCTTCACTCGACAGTCCAAGACGCCACCCTTCATCCCGAGGTGGTGCGAGTAATGGTTCGGGGCACGGAGAGAGCTCCAGCTCGCCCCCCAGGTTGACGAGCAGCAGCCGGTCGCCTTCCTGTTCGCCGCCCGAGTAGCGCAGCACGAGCGCGAGCGGGGAGAGGACCGCGCCGGTGAGCTGGCCGCTGTCCTGCCGGGCAAGCACGGGGTCCTCGCGGCGCAGTCGGAGCAACTCCCGGTGCAGGGTGAGCGGCCCGGTGTGGCGCTCGCGCTCGCTCCAATCGAGCCGGGAGAGGGTGAACGCCTTCTCGTCCACGTGCTCCACGTAGCCCTCGTGCTCCAGCGCGTGACGGGCGCTCTCGAACTGGCCGAGGAACTGGTCCCGGCCCTTGCGCACCAGCGGCTGCAGCTCCGGCTTGTGGTCCACGAAGTAGAAGAAGGGGGAGTTCGCGAACCACTCCTGGCCCATGAAGAGCAGCGGCGTCTGGGGCAGCAGCAGCCACAGCGTGGTGAGCGCGCGCGCCAGTCGCTCGCCGCAGATGCGGTGCAGCCGCTGGCCCTGGAGCATGTTGGCGAGCTGGTCGTGGTTCTGGAGGTAGAAGACGCACGCGCTCGCGGGCACGCGCAGCAGCGGACTGCCTCGGGCCTTCTTCTGCCAGCGGTAGTACTGCCCCTGATAGAGCGAGTTGCGCAGCGCGCACGACAACAGCTCCTGCGCGGTGCCGCGATAGTCCTGGAGGTAGGCCTCCGCGCGTCCCGTGGCGGCGACACGGGCGGAGTGGTGGAAGTCATCCACCCAGAGGGCGTCCGTGCCCCAGCCGCCCCTCTCCACCGACCTCACGCACAGTTCGTCCTGGGGCTCGTTCTCGGCGATGACGAGCACACCGCGGCCGGCCGCGGCCTCGCGCACGGCGCGGGTCAGCTCCTGGACGATGTGGCACGGCCCGTCGTCGTACAGGGCCTGTGTCGCGTCCAGGCGGAGCCCGTCGAAGTGATACTCGGCGACCCAGGCGCAGGCGTTCTGGATGAAGAAGTCGCGGCTGGGGCCCGCGGCGGCGCCGTCGTCGAAGTTCGTCGGCTCGCCCCACTCGTTCTCATACTTGCGGGTGAAGTAGTCCGGTGAGTACTGGGCCAGGTAGTTCCCGTCGGGCCCCAGGTGGTTGTAGACGACGTCCACCAGCACGCCGAGCCCCAGCGCGTGCGCGGCCTCCACGAAGGCGCGCAGGTCCTCCGGCCGGCCGTACTGCCCGCTGGGCGCGAAGAGCTGCGCGCCGTCATAGCCCCAGTTGAAGCGCCCGGGGAACGTGTGCAGCGGCATCAACTCCAGGCAGGTGACGCCCAGCTCCTTGAGCAGCGGCAGCTTGGCGATGGCCGCCTTGTACGTCCCCTCGGGTGTGAAGGTGCCCAGGTGCAGCTCGTAGAGCACCTGCCCCCGGATGGAGGACACGCCCTTCCAGTCGCCGTCCGTCCACGAGTGCGAGTGCGCGTCGACGACCTCGCTGAAGCCATGCGGGCCCTCGGGCTGGAAGCGCGAGGCGGGGTCGGGGAACTCCTCGCTCGAATCCAGGCGGTACTTGTACAGCGCCCCCACGGCCACCGGATGCACGGCCTCGAAATAGCCCTGGGCATCCCCCACGAGCGGGAGCGGGCGGGAGCCGCCCTTCACCACGACCTCCACACTGCGCCTGCGTGGCGCCCACACGCGGAAGTGAGTGCTGTCTCCCCCCGCCGGCCTGGCCCCCAGAGAACCTCGCCACTTCATGCCCCGGACCTCCCCTTGTTCCCCGCCGGAAACCCCCAGCGCAGGCAGGCTGTCCGTGGCGAAAGGTAGGGCCCATTGTCCGAAACGGCGACCTTCGTGCGGACGACAGAGCTCGCTCGCACGCCGTGCGGTAACAGACCCTTCCCGCTCGGGGTTCGTGCGCGCGCGGACAGGAGTCGACAGGCCACACCGTGCGGCCCGCCCCACGCGCTCGTGGCGAGGGCACGCGCGAGCGGGCGGCGCACGGCACCCGCTGGCCGCGCACACGGTCAGCTCATCCGAGGGCCTTGAGGCTCGTGCGAGTCAGCGCCCCGAAAGCGGCGCGGGAATCCGATGCTCCCGCCACGCGAGCAACTCCGTGAGCGACTCACCCGCCGTAATCACGGTCTGCTCGAAGACGGCGGCGTTCTGGAGGCGAGCCCCCGCGTCCACCTTCACTCCAGCGCCCAGCGACACGGACTCGCCGACGACGGCGCCCTCCGCCACCGTGACGCCCCGGCCAAAGTACGCGGGGCCCTCCACCTTCGCGCCACACACCTGCGCGTCGGGATGCGCCCACGAGGACCCCGGCCCTCGCACCGTGCCAGCGAGCGGCGAGTCCGCCCCCAGCCACTCCAACCGCACGCGGCCGGCGAGCACGTCCCGCACCGTGGCCAGATACCGCGACGGCGTGCCCAAATCGGACCAGTAGCCATCCACGCGCACGCCTCGCACCACCTGCCCCTGGGACATGGCGCGCGCGTAGACCTCGCGGTTGATGTCCTCGGGTCCTTGCGCGCTCATGAAGTCGAAGACGCGCGGGGACATGACGTGCACGCCCGTGAAGTGCCACGGCGTCAGGCCCTCGCCTCCAGGCCCATGCCCCGCGATTCTCCGCACGCGCCCCGACGCATCCAGCTCCACCGACGCGTACTTCTCTCCCTCCGGCATGGGCAGCAACACCATCGTCGCCAGCGCACCGGACGCCTGGTGCACGGCCACCACCGGCCGCAGGTCCACCGGGTAGAGGATGTCGCCGTTGTAGACGATGAAGTCTCCGTCGGAGAGGAAGTCGCGCAGGCCCCGGATGCCGCCGCCGGTGCCCTGGATGACGGGCTCGCGCACCACGTGCAGCGCCAGCTTCGCGCGCGCGCACTCCTCGCGAGCCACCTCCTCCATCGTGTCCGGCAGGTGGTGGGTGTTGATGCCCACCGCCGTGACACCCGCGGCCTTCAGCACCGCCAGGTGGTAGCGCAGGAGCGGCTGACCCAGGAACGGGAGCGCCGGCTTGGGCCAGCGCTCCGTCAACGGACGCAGGCGGGTTCCCAGACCCGCGCAGAGCACCATCGCCTTCATTGTCGACTCCCCTCCCCCGCCAATGGGCTCAGGCCGCCAGCTCCGGGACGTACTTCGCCACCAGCTCCTGCAGCCCTCGCAGCTCCGGCCGCTGACGGAACGCCTCGCGCACGTAGCGCAGCGACGCGGGGATGGAGACGAGGAAGCCCGGGTTGCCCTTCACGCGGTTGATGTACTCGAAGCGGCCCGCGTCCTTCAGCTTGCGCTGCACGGTGAGCAGGTCGAAGAACGCCTTGAACTCCACCGCGTTGATGCGCTCGCCGCTCGCCTCCTGGAACGTGGCGATGTAGCGGTCCAGCATCGCGTCCACGAAGGCCCGGTCCAGCTCCACGTAGCTGTCGCGCAGGAGCGCCACCAGGTCGTACTGCCTGGGACCCTGGAGCGCGTCCTGGAAGTCGATGACCACCAGCTCGCCCTCCTTCACCATGATGTTGCGGCTCTGGTAGTCGCGGTGCGTGAAGCCCCGGGGCGCGGCGGCCAGCTGCTTCGCGATGTCCCGGAACGTCGCGTCCAACTGCGCGCGCTCGGCGTCCGTGGGCAGCTTGCCGCTCCACGCCTCCAGGCCCCACTCGCGGAAGTGGTGCAGCTCCCAGTCGTACAGGTCCTCGTCGAACGAGCGCGTGAAGGCCAGGCAGTCCGGGTCCTGGTGCTTCTCCGCCTGCACCCGCAGCCGCGCCAGCAGGTCCACCGCGCGCGTGTAGAGCGCCTCGTTGTGCTTGCCACCTTCCAGCGCGGACTCGAAGGTGATGTCGCTCAGGTCTTCAATCACCATCATCCCCGCCGGCTCGTCGTAGCGGAGGATGGCGGGCACGCGCACACCGAGCTTGTTCAGGTAGCGGTGCACGTTGACGAAGGGCAGCTCCTTCGGAGGCTCACCCTTGGTGGCCTCCTCGCTCTTCTTCGTCGCGTCCAGCGGCATCACCATCACCACCCAGCTCTCCGGGGGCGCGCCGACGCGGTAGTACGAGCGATTGCTCGCGTCTCCCTTCAACTTCTTGATGGGAGCATGGGGCACGGGACGGCCAGTGGCCTGTCCCACCTGGTCGCGCAGGGCGGCCTCGAGTTCCATATCGACGGGGTTCTCCAAGGGGGTTGGGAGAAGAGGCTTGCGAGTATGGGAGGGGCGACTTTCCGCGTCAAAGGCCCGGCGCGGCGATTGCCCCCTGGCCCCTCGGGCTGTCACGTAAGCGACGGCGAAACCTTGAGCCCCCAATTCCCGTCGCGACGCGTCGCGCGCCCGGCCGCCCCCTGACGAAGCAGGCCCGTCCCTGCTGGCAGGTCGCCAGGAGACACCCCGGGTCCTGCTGCTCCAGGGGTGCGGGGAAGTGCCCGGGATGGGGCACTGTTACTTCTCGACCGGGGAGATGGACTCCCGCTGTCGACCGGGCCCCTCCGGCGGCATATAAGACGCGCCGCGAACCCCCTTTTTTCTGGAAGCCCCGATGGACATCCACGACACCATTCTCTCCGCCATTGGCAACACGCCCCTGGTCAAGCTCAACAAGCTCGTCGGACCGAACGATGCGACTGTTCTGGTCAAGTGCGAGTTCATGAACCCGGGCGCGTCCATCAAGGACCGCATGGCGCTGTACATCATCGAGAAGGCCGAGCGGGAGGGGAAGCTCAAGCCCGGCGGGACCATCGTGGAGAACACGTCCGGCAACACCGGCATGGGCGTGGCGCTGGCGGCCGCGGTGAAGGGCTACAAGTGCATCTTCACGATGCCGGACAAGATGTCGCTGGAGAAGATCAACCGCCTGAAGGCGCTGGGCGCGCAGGTGGTGGTGACGCCGACGAACGTCGCGGCCGAGGACCCCCGCAGCTATTACGAGACGGCCAAGCGGCTGCACCGTGAGACGCCGGGCGCGTTCATGCTGAACCAGTACCACAACCCCGACAACATCGAGGCGCACTACCAGCTCACCGGTCCGGAGATCTTCGAGCAGACCGGCGGCAAGATGGACTACTTCATCTCGGGCCTGGGCACCGGCGGGACGATGAGCGGCGCGGGCAAGTTCCTCAAGGAGAAGATCCCCGGCCTGAAGAACGTGGGCGTGGACCCCGAGGGCTCCGTCTACGAGGGCTACTTCAAGACGGGCAAGCTGACCGAGCCGCACGTCTACAAGGTGGAAGGTATCGGCGAGGACATGCTGTGCGGCGCCATGGACTTCAAGGTCGTGGACGACGTGCGCCAGGTGGATGACCGCCAGTGCTTCGCGGCGGCGCGGCGGCTGGCGCGCGAGGAGGGCATCTTCGCGGGTGGCTCCTCCGGCGCGGCCGTGCACGTGGCCGTGCAGCTGGCGAAGGAAGTGGGCAAGGGCAAGACGATTGTCGTCGTGCTCCCCGACTCCGGCAGCAGCTACATCAGCAAGTTCCACTCCGATGAGTGGATGCGCGACAACGGCTTCGCCGAGGACAAGAGCACCGGCACCGTGCGCGACATCATCGGGAGCAAGCAGCGCGACGTGAAGACGGCGCGCAAGGGCGACCGGGTGGACCAGGTCGTGGAGACGATGCGCGGTCACGGCATCAGCCAGATGCCCGTGGTGTCCGAGGACGGCCGCGCGGTGGGCATGGTGCACGAGTACGACCTGCTCAACGCGCTGGTCGCCGGGAAGGCGAAGTTCGCCGACACCATCGACGCCATCGTCTCGCCGCTGCAGGGCGCGCTGTCGCCGGACACGAGCATCGCCCGCCTGCGGGAAATCTTCGCGCAGGACAACGTGGCCGTCGTGAAGGAGGGCGAGAAGGTCATCGCCATCGTCACGAAGATCGACCTCATCGACTTCCTGCACCGCACGGCGGCCTAGTCGGCCCCCAGGCAGTCGCGTCTTGAAGAGGGCCTCTCACCGGTGGTGGGAGGCCCTTTTCGCGTCTGGAGGGTGCGTGCCATCGATGTCCGAAAACCGCGAGCGCGCACGACGCCCCGATGACACTGTCTGGGCATGGACCTGCTCGATTCCGACGCCTGCTACCGCGTGATCCAGACGCGGGATGCCCGCTTCGACGGCCGCCTCTTCGTCGCGGTGACGTCGACCGGCATCTACTGCCGGCCCATCTGCCCCGCGCGCACGCCGAAGCGGGAGAACTGCCGCTTCTTCGCCTCCGCCGCCGCGTCCCAGGAAGAGGGCTTCCGGCCGTGTCTGCGCTGCCGGCCGGAGACGGCCCCGGACCTCGCCTCCTGGCGGGGCACCTCCAACACCGTGTCGCGCGCGCTGGCCCTCATCGCGGAGGGCGCGCTGGACGGAGGCGAAGCGGGCGTGGACGCGCTGGCGGAGCGGCTGGGCGTGGGCGGACGACAGCTCCGCCGCCTCTTCAAGCAACACCTGGGCGCCACGCCGGTGGCCGTCGCGCAGACGCGGCGCGTGCTCTTCGCCAAGCAGCTCATCCAGGAGACGCGGATGCCGCTGGCCGAGGTCGCGCTCGCCGCGGGCTTCGGCAGCATCCGGCGCTTCAACGAGACGTTCCAGGACCTCTACCAGCGGCCCCCCAGCGCCCTGCGCCGCAAGCAGGCGGTGGAGACGACCTCCAGCGCGGCGGCGGAAGCGGGCGTCACGCTGCGGCTGCGCTACCGGCCGCCGTACGACTGGGCTGCGATGCTCGCCTATCTGTCCGCGCGAGCCATCCAGGGCGTCGAGCAGGTGTCCGACTCGCGCTACCTGCGCACGGTGTCCCAGGACGGCGCGGTGGGCACGGTGGAGGTGTCCCACGAGCCCGCGAGGAACAACCTCGTGGCGAGGATTCGCTTCCCGCGCGTCCAGTCGCTCCCCGCCATCGTCGCGCGCGTGCGCAGGGTGTTCGACGTGGGCGCGGACATCGAGGTGATTGGCGCGCACCTCTCCAGGGACCCCTTCCTGGCGCCCCTCGTGGCGCTGCGCCCCGGGCTGCGGGCCCCTGGCGCATGGGACGGGTTCGAGCTGGCGGTCCGCGCGATTCTGGGCCAGCAGGTGACGGTGGTGGCCGCGCGCAGGCTCGCGGGCCAGTTGGTGGGACTGTGCGCTGACGCCCCCGTGGACGGACTTGCTCCGGGGCTGTCGCGGGCCTTCCCTTCACCGGAGCGCGTCGTGGCGACGGACCTGGGAGCGCTGGGGATGCCCTCCGCGCGCAAGGCGTCGCTGAAGGCCCTGGCGGAAGCGGCGCTTGCGGACCCGCTGTTGTTCCAGCCGTTCGGCACGGTGGAGGAAGGCGTCGCCCGGCTGCGCTCCATCCGGGGCGTGGGCGAGTGGACCGCGCAGTACATCGCCCTGCGCGCGCTGCGCGAGACGGACGCGTTCCCCGCCAGCGACGTGGCGCTCTTGCGGAGCGCGGCGACGGACGCGGGCGCGCGTCCCACACCCGAGGACCTGCTTCAACGCGCGGAACCCTGGAGGCCCTGGCGGGCCTATGCCGCGCAACACCTGTGGGCCGCGGACCCGGGCCTGCTTCCACGACTCCAAGAGGTGCGTCATGGCTGAGACTCTCCGCTTCCTCATCGACAAGACGGATACACCCATCGGCGAGCTGGTCATCATCGCGGACCGCGACGGACACCTGCGCGCCGTCGACTGGACGGAACACGAAGGCCGCATGCGCCAGTTGCTGCGCCTGCACTACGGCGCCGGAGGCTTCGAGCTGGACCCCGCGCGAAATCCGGGCGGACTCACGGAGACGATGCGGACGTATTTCTCCGGGCGACTCGACGCCATCGACGCACTGTCCGTCCGCACCGAAGGCACGCCCTTCCAGCGCGACGTGTGGGCGGCGCTGCGCGACATTCCCTGCGGCGCGACGGTGTCCTATTCGGAGGTCGCGAAGCGCATCGGCCGTCCCGCGGCCGTACGCGCCGTGGGCATGGCGAACGGCGCCAATCCGGTGGGCATTGTCGTGCCGTGTCATCGCGTGGTGGGTGCCAACGGCTCCCTCACCGGCTACGGAGGTGGCATCGAGCGCAAGCGCTGGTTACTCGACCACGAGTCGCGAGTGCGACGGGCCTCCACGGCCTGAAGCGCCCTGCGTATCATCCGGCCCCGCTCCACACCCCTGTCGAAAGAGGACCTCTGCCCATGCCTGTCGCTCCGCCGAACTCCGCCCGGGACTTCCGTCAGTTGCACGAAGCGGGCTTGTTGCTGCTGGTCAATGCGTGGGACGCCGGAAGCGCCCGCGTCATGGAGAGCCTGGGGGCCAAGGCCCTCGCCACGACGAGCGCGGGCGTGGCCTGGGCCCAGGGATACCCGGACGGGGACCTGCTGCCGGTGAGTCGACTCCTGGACACCGTCGCCGCCATCACCCGCATCGTGAAGGTGCCGCTGACGGTGGACATCGAAGGGGGCTACTCGGAGGACCCGAACGCGGTGGGCGAAGTGGCCGCGGGGGTGCTGGAAGCGGGCGGCGTCGGCATCAACCTGGAGGATGGCTCGGGCTCGGTGGACCTGCTGTGCGCCAAGATTGAAGCCGTGAAGCGCGCCGCCGCTCGGAAGGGCGCGGACCTGTTCGTGAACGCGCGCACGGATGTGTTCCTGCGAGGCATTGGCCCGGCGGAGCGTCGCGTCGAGGAGACGCTGGCCCGGGCCCGTCGCTATCGCGCCGCGGGCGCGGATGGACTCTTCGTTCCGGGCCTGAAGACGCCGGTGGACATCAAGGCCATCGTCACGGAGGCGGGCCTGCCCTTGAACCTGATGGCGATTGGGGGCCTGCCTCCCGCGTCGGAGCTCGCCTCGCTCGGCGTGCGTCGCGTCAGCGCGGGCGCGGGCATGGCCCAGTCCATCTTCGGCCGCATCGCGGCGCTCAGCGCGGACTTCCTGCGGGACGGCTCCTCCGCGCCTCCGCCCGAGGCGGGCATCACCTATCCCGCGCTCAACGCCCTGATGGCCCAGCGCTGAGCCGACGTCGCGCGGGCGGACAACAAGACGACGCGGTGTCGCTCGCCCACGCGGAGGGGCACACCGACGTCGGGTCCAGCCAGCACCTGGCAGGTGAAGCGTGGCCGCGCCGATGAATGGCGCGGCCCGTGCCGTCGGTGGTTGCCGAAAGATGGCTCGCGGCTACTTCGCCGCGCCGCCCTCCGGCCGTCGGGCGAACAGCGCGTTGGCGACCTCCGTCATCACCACTTCGCCATTCTGGTTGCGGACCTCGAAGCGGAACTTGATGGCGCCCCGGTCCGGCTTGCTGCGCGACGGCGTGGTGGAGAGGACCTCGAAGCGCGCGGTGAGCGCGTCCCCGGGGCGCACCGGCCGCAGCCAGCGCAGCTCGTCGAGCCCCGGTGAGCCCAGACTCGCGGACTTGCCCAGCAGGCTCTCCACCGCGAGCTTGTGGCAGATCGAGGCCGTGTGCCATCCACTGGCGATGATGCCGCCGAAGATGCCCTCCCGGCCTCCCTCGTCACTCAGGTGGAAGGGCTGCGGGTCGAACTGCTTCGCGAAGGCGATGATCTCCTCCCGGGAGACCACGTAGGGCCCGGCCTCAATCGCCTCACCAGGTTGGAAGTCGTCGAAGTAACGCATGGGACTCCTCGGATATGGGTGACTCGTGCTGCGTGGCCCCCTGGCACATTGCATAGGCCGCTCGCCGGGTCAGGGCAACGCATTGCAGCGCCCATCCGCCCCCGAACCATCTATCCTCGACTTTCTGGACTGGTTGTTTTCATGACAGACTGACGTGGCCTCGTCAGGCACTGCCAAGGAGACACGCATGTTCGCGAAGCTGCTCAAGAGCCAGTGGTCCATGGTGCTGTGCATGTTGCTCGTGGTGGGACTCGCCGCCCTGTCCATGGGTGAGCCTCAGGCCGCGCTCGTCGAAGGGGAAGGAGACGCGACGTGTGACATGGAAGTGAGCACGCCGCCGGAGGGCATGCTGCTCGCCGACAGCGAGCACGCCAACGCGGCCTGTCGCCCCGGCTGCGTGGGCCCGTGCTGGTTCTGCCTGCTGGGTGTCTGTGAAAACCGCTGTATGTAGACAGTCCTCGAAGCGTTGAGCCACCCAGCATGGATGGACGCGGCCAATCTCTGCTCAGAAGTGCCCCATGAATCCGTCGCCTGGGATTCATGGGCTCGCGGAGTCAGGGGTCGCGGTCCTCGTCACCAAAGGCTGTGACACTCGGAAGTCTTCCGTGCCGCCATCGGGTGACTCGTCGCGAAGGGGGCAGCGCACTCGGCCTGCCCCCTCGCGGTCCTCACGTCAGGGTGCGGTCACCGGGCAGGGCCACCACGCGGGCGGAGATGCCCGGTCATCCCAGGCGCCATCCCAGTAGTCTCGCAGCGTGTACGCCACCGTGTTCGCGGCGGTGCAGAAGCGCTCCGGATGGGGGTTCACGAGCAGCACCTGTTCGAGGCGCGACACGGGACGGATGTACGTGCCGCAGCGCTGGGTGCTCCCCGGCGGCGGCGGCCCCATGGTGGAGGCGCGCACCGAGTCCACGAGGACGCTCGCGTTGGGCAGCTCACAGGCCATCTGCTGGAGGGCCTGGCTCGCCTTCAGGACGACGTTCACGTCCACCTTGCGCGTCGTCACGAAGCACTCCTCGGAGGTAGGCGTGTAGCGCATCGTCACCACGGAGTACCCCTGGGGAATCTCCGGGCAGTTCGGGAAGTCCAGGTGGAAGAGCGGGTGGAGCGCGCCCTCGCGAAACATGATGAAGGAGCTCTCCGTCTGTTCTCCGTCGAAGCCCTCCTGAAACCCGACGACGATGTCAGGGCTGGAAAGAGCCTCGGTCGGGACTCGGTCCAGCTTGCCGTTGCCGTTGCCGTCCACGTAGGCCATCACATAGGCCATGCCCAGCCGGGAGCCTTCCTCCCCCATCAGGGCTCCAGGCTCCGGCAGGCGATTGAGGGGCATGCTGAAGGAGTTGGGGAACCGGCCGTTCACCTTCACGTCCACCCCGGGATGGTGGAACGACGACCTGGGGCTCAGCCGCGCGCACTTGGAGATGCCCTCCGGGTACGTTTGCTGGACCAGGCAGTCCACGACGACCTTGGGCCAGGTGTTCCAGAGCAGCGCCGCTCGCAGCCGGTCGGAGTTGGAGTTGCCCAGATCGAATGAAGCGCTGGATTGAAGCGTCCCCTCCAGCGTGAGCAGCGGCTCATCCCCCGCCTCGTCCCCCAGGACACCGCCGCACCCCGCCAATGCCAGTGAAAGCAGGCCCCACTTCCAGAAACCGCGCTCCAGCCTCGTCGTCATATGGCCTTCCTCTCGGTGCATGGGAGCAATCCCATGTCGCGTGACAGACACCGGCCAGGAGACACGCGCGCCTTGCTTCGAATGCGCTCGGGCCACCTGAACGATGCGAGAAAGGAGACGCGCGGACAGCGAGGCGTGGGACATCCCTTCCACGCGCTTCCGTGTCACAGCCCCCAGGTGCAACCCAGTAGCAGGTGTGGCGCGAGTTGCGTGCGGAGCTTTTCATCCTCGCGCATCAACGCGACATGGCCGCCCAGCCGGGCGAAGAGGCCCGTGCGCGCCCCCACCGGCACCTCCGCGGAGAGCGAGGCGAACGCGGCTGCTCCCGCGCCCGTGCGTGTCCGCCGCGCGGGCAGCCCCAGCTCCCGGCGTCGCTCCGCATCCGGGCTCGTCGCGCGTTGAACCAGGCCCAGCACGCCGAGGCCCGCATGGGCTCCGGCCCAGACACGTCCCACGGAGCCCGCCACGCCCAGGCCACTCCACAGCCCCAACTCCAACTGCTCCAAGTCCTGCGCGGTAGTTGAGCCCCGGGTGGCTCCCAGCGTGAGTCCGCCAAGGAAGGACACGCCCAGGCCTCCCGTGCCCTCGCGCGCGAGCAGCACGCCCACCTGCGGCCCCCATCCACCCAACTGCGTCGAGGAGCGGCCCGCGCCCAGCGCCGCTTGAAGTCGCCAGGAGCTGGCCTCCAGGAGTTCGCCCTTGCGCTGGTGCAGGGCCAGGGTGCGCACCTCCAGGGACTCGGGATTCAAGCGCTGCCTCTCGCCCCAGGGCAGGTACACCTTGCCGTAGAGCACCTGTGAGCCACGCCGCACCTGCACGCGGTAGCGCCCCGAAGGCAGGGCGATGCTCACCGGGTCCTCCGCCCGCGGCTCCACCTCCGCCATCACCTGCAACGTGCGCTCGTCCACGAGCACGACGCTGTCCCCCACCAAGGGAGGAAGTTCGAGGTGCGCGTGGGCTCGCGAGAGCGTGGTGAGGAACAGGTCCCCTTCTCCCGCGAGCTGGCTGGACAGCTCCGGGTGCTGCACCGCCGCCGTGGAGCCATGGGAGCCCGCGAGCGTGCGGTGGTAGACGTGGCCATACGCTTCCGTGAGGGTGACGCGGCCGTCGGCGTCCACATCCGCCGCGCCCCGCAGGCCCGAAATCAGGTGGTGCGTGAAGAACGAGCCCCGGAGGCTGTCCGACTCCTGCGCGACCTCGTGTGCGCCGGCGGAGGCGATGAACACGCGGCCCTCCGGCCCCACCTGTCGGAGGAAGGAGACATCGAAGGCGGGCGCGGACTTGAGGCCCTTGGACCGGCCGCGCACGAGCGCGCCACTGTGACAGGCATCCAGCATGGCGATGGTGACGGTGGCCGGGACTTCGGCGAGCAGCCGTTGCAGCTCCGCGAGCGGGAGCGCCTCCCCACCCATGCGCAGCGCGGCCTCGTCTCCGTGGCCTGAGTAGAAGAAGAACAGCAGCGTGCGCTCCCCGGCGCGTCGAGCCTCCTCGATGCGGCCTCGCATCCGCGCCAGTCCCAGCCGGAGATTGGAGACCGACTCACCGCGCAGGAGGATGCGGCGGTCCTCGGGCACACCGCCAAGCTGGCCGAAGACCGCGTCCATGCGTTCGGCGTCCTGCTGCGCCCAGCGCAGGGGCTCATCCGTGTCCCGGCCCAGGTTGTGTCCCACGCTGATGGAGAACCGGTTCTCCGCGCTCGCGACAGAGGCGGCGAGGAGGACGAGCAGGCCTCCGAGCGCGCGCGCGGCCCTGGCGCTCAAGGCAGCTCCTTGGGCAGCGCGCGCACGGCATGTCGGGTGCCGGGCAGCGGCGTGAGTGACGGTGGGAAGTCTGACTCTCGCGCCGCCTGTTCCAGCCAGCGATGGATGGCCTCTGGCGACGGTGCATCACGGGCGTCGGCCGCGAGCACCACCACCAGCGCCTCCTGCTCGGGGGCGTCATCCAGCTCCAGGCTCCCGGGCAACACCCACCGCCCCGGCAGCATGGACAACGTGCCACCCGTGGCCGGAAAACCCTGGAGCGGAGTGACGCGGCCACGCTCACTCACCGCCAGCACATAGAGCGCGCCCCCCTCCACGTCCTCCACCTCCACGCGAACCCTGTCGCCGGAACGCAGCACCGCGCCAGGCCCCTGCTCGAAGACGACCTCGCCTCGCTTGACGAGCACCCGCGCGGTGAGGCCACCGCGCACGCGCACCCGCTCCACCTCCTGGAGCGAATGTAGCCGTGGCAGCACCGCCGCCAGCACCACGCCGAGCACCAGCACGGGCTGGCTCCAGCGCCAGAGCATCCGCCAGCGGCTCGGACGAGGGGCCTCCAGACGCGCGCGCACCGGCCCGAAGGGACGCACGAGGGCGAAGGCCGCCTTCTCCGCCCGTCGCTCGCGCAGGTGCGCGGCCAGCGCGGGCGAGGCCCTGGCCGCCTCCTCCACGTGACGAGCCTCTTCCGGAGAGAGCTCGTCACACAGGTAGCGCTCCACCAGGAGGTCCGGCACGCCCGGGAAGTGAGGAATGGATGAGGTGCTCATGCGGAGGCCGCTCCCTTTCGCGGCTCAGGACGGGGGGCGACTTCCAGCAGCCGCCGTGCGGTGTCGAAGAAGGCCTGGAGCTTGCGCTGCACCGTTTTGCGCGAGACGTCGAGCAGCGTGGCGATCTGCTCCTGCTCCAACTCGTCGATGAAGCGGTGGGCCACGATGCGCTGGACGTCCTCCGGACAGTGGGCGAGGACGCGTCTCACCAGGTCCGCATCCACCAGGAGCCGCTCCAGCGTGGCCTCTGGGGAAGCGTGGGCGTCCGGAAGCGGAGCCAGTCGCGTCAGCGCGCTGGTGACCTCCGTGCGGCGGCGACGCAGCACCGAGAAGCACTGTCGGTCCGCCACGGTGAGCAACCACGACAAGGCAGAGCCGGCGGCGCGGAGCTGCGTCAGGTTCGCGTGGGCGCGCAGGAACACCTCCTGCGTCGAGTCCCAGGCCAGCGCGTCGTCGCCAAGCAAGCGCAGGCAACGCCGGTGCACGGCCTCACCGTAGCGACGGTAGTAGCCCTCGGTCTGCTCGACCTCATTCACTGGCTCGCGCACGCAAGGACCTCACCCTGGGCCGACACCTGCCCCCACAGTCAGTCTCGCCCGGCGCGGGCGTCGGGGGAGGCTCGACCCACGAAGCGAGACGCATGACCCTCATTCCGTGGGACATTTCCCGAGCCCATTCTTCTCGGCTTGACGGGAAGCAGACGGCTCGTTCCAGGCGGGCGGGCCTCACCGGCCACCCTCGGCGGAATCCTCCATGACCCGGTATGCCAATACGCAGGTGATGTGCGCCGTCTGCGCCAGCGTGAGCGAGCAGCGCACCCTCCAGTGTGTCACGAGCTTCGAACGCCCCGACCTCGATGGCCGCCCCTCCGAGATGGCGCGGTCGACCATGGACACCTGGGTCGAGAGGTGTCCCTCCTGTGGCTACTGCGCGGCGAGCCTCGCGAAGGCCCACCCCAGTGCCCGGGAGGTGGTCCCGTCGGAGGCGTACCGCGCGCGACTTCACCATCCGGAGGCGCCGGTTCTGCTCAACCAGTTCCTGTGCCTGGCGCTCCTCCATGACGCGGAGGGGCTCGCGCGAGACTCCGCCGCGGTCCGAACGCATGCCGCATGGGTGGCGGATGATGCGGGCCTGGAAGCGCTCGCCCGACGCTGTCGCTCCGAAGCGGCCGACCTGCTCCTGAATGCGCCCCCGCTCAAACATTGGGAAGACCGCGAGGACCCTGATTGGCGAGGCTGGCGTGGCGTCCGATTGGTGGATGTGTTGCGCCGCTCGGGCCGTGGCGAAGAAGCGCTGCGTGAGGTGGACCGCGTCCGCCAGGTGGGAGCGTCCTCGCTCGTGAAGCAACTGCTGGCGTTCGAGAGTGCCGCCATCGCACGGGGCGACACGGGCCGGCACACCGTCGACGAAGGACTGGGGCTTCCCCTCCCCCTGGAGCGCCGGCCCACCGATGACCCGCTCCTCCAATATCTGGTCGACAACTACCGCCGACTCTTGACGGACACGGAGGAGAAGGCCGCGCGGATGGAGACCTTCAACACCGAAGAGGGGCCACGCTGGGCCACGGACCAACCGGAGATTCTCGCGCTGCTCACCGAGGGGAAGGCGGGGCTGGGCCGTGCCCTGGAGCGCAGACTCCTCGCGGACCATCCGGACAAGGTCGTCATCAACCGCTGTTCGAAGTGTGGTGCCCTCGCGCGGACGGCCAAGGCCCGCCAGTGCCGCGTGTGCCCACACACCTGGAGAGAGACACCTCGCTGAGGCGGGCCCGTCATGCTCCCCGCGCGCGCGTCCGTGAGCGCGCCGGGGCCGCCCGGCGAAGGTAGCGGTCGAGCAGGCACACCACCTCACTGGCGAAGTCAGGCCGGTCCAGCAGCTCCGGTCTCGAAGTGGCCGCCTCGTGAATCACCGCGTGCAGCGTCACCCGGACGAAGAAGGCCGCGAGCGGCAGGTCCGTCACATTGCGCACGAACGGCGCCAGCACCTCCCTCCAGAACCGGTCCACCTGCGCATCCGGCACCTCCGAGGGAGCCCGGGCCGAGCGCGGCAGCTCCTCGGAGAAGATTCGGTGCAGCTCCGGCGCCACGCGGTGCTCGGCGATGGCCCCCTCCACCACGAGCTCGAGCACGCGCGGAAGCGTCTTCTGCGCCCGCAGCGCGGAGATGGCCCCCTGCATCCCCTCCCGTGACTTCGCGACATGTCGCCGCTGGAGTTCCACCACGATGGCTTCCTTGTTGGGGAAGTACTGGTAGAGCGAGGCGATGTTCACCCCGGCCCGCTCCGCCACGCGGTTGGTGGTGAAGCCCTCCCAGCCCTCGCGGACCAGAATGTAAGTCGCCGCTTGCAGAATCGCGTCGACCGTCGCGACGGAGCGGTCCTGCTTCGGCTGTTTGCGGGGAGAGGTCCTGGGCTTTCGCGCGGCCATCGCTGGGTCCTGAATGCAAGTTGTGAATCCAAGCTCCAACTTACATTCTTGACACATGACAGACCAGACCCATACCGAGCCTCGCTGGAGCCACTTCTGCGAGGTCAACGAGCACCGCCGCGCCATCCGCGATTTCGATGGAGCCCCCCTCCTGGACGAAGACGTGCGCGCGGTGTTGCAGGCCGCGCTGCTGGCGCCGTCGAGCGGCAACCTCCAGCCCTATGAGCTGCACTGGCTGCGGGACACGGACCTGAAGCAGCGAGTGGCGGAGGCCTGCCACGCCCAACGCGCGGCCCGGTCCGCGTCGACGCTGGTCGTCGTCGCCGCCAGCAGGCGCATCGGCCTCAGGACAGCGGCGCGGCAGCTTCAGCACGTCGAGCACGCCACGGACCTGGATGCCCGGTCCAGGACCTACCACCTGGGACAGGTCCGCAAGTTCACGCGCTTCCTGAAGCTGGCCCCGCTGCTGCTCTGGACGCCGATGCGCGCCCTGCTGTCGCTGCTGAATCCCGTGCACTCGCTCCTGCCCATTGGCACGTCGGGCATGCGCAACTGGGCGGCGCGCAGCGGCATCTACGCGGCTCAGACGCTCATGCTGGCCGCGTCCGCGCGCGGCCTGGACTCGTGCCCCATGGAAGGCTTCGACGCCCCCAAGGTCGCCAAGGCGCTGGGGCTGCCGCGCGGCACGGTGATTCCGATTGTCATCGCCCTGGGCCATCGCAGCGCGGACGCACGCCTGGAGCCGCGCTGGCGCAGGGCGCTCACGGACGCGGTCATCGAGCACTGAAGCTGTCCCACCGCGTCCTCCGCGAGCAGGCGGGGCACCGGGCCTCGCCCCTCCGTCGCTCCTAGCTTCAAGAAGAGACGCTGGAGGTGCGTCATGCCCAATCCCCACACCCTGTTGAGCAGCCCGGAGCTGATTGCCCGGCACATCATCGAATACGGCGCCACGGTGGACGAGCAGCCACTGGAGGCGACGGCCCTTCCCAGAGGCCCCCTGCCCGCCGAGGTGGCCCTGGGGCTGACCTGGCCCACGGGCCTGGAGCCGCGTCCCCGACGACTGCCGACCACACCCGACCCCGGCGCCGCGCTTCCGCAGGCCGACTACCTGGTCGTCACGTGGACGGTCGCCGAAGTGGAGGCCCTGGCGGACACCCTCACCCCGGGCGTGCGGCGCACCGCCTGGTACCCGTACGACAGGAACTTCCAGAGCCATTACCAGCCGCTCATCCGCAAGTCGGCGCCCGCCCAGCGCGTGCAGCGCCTGGGAAGCTGGTTCCTCACCGACATCGGTGGCCGGAGCGTGCTGTGCTTCAAGTCGGAGCTGCACCTCAACCAGGACGGCGTGCGCACCGGCGTCGGCACCGCGACGCTGCCGGTGAAGGACCTGTTCCACCAACTGCTGCGAGAGGTGAAGCCTCGCATGGCCATCACCGTGGGAACCGCCGGAGCGACGTTCGCGGACCACGAGCTGGGCGACGTCATCGTCACCCGCGCCGCCCGCTTCCGACTCTCCCAGGAGTTCCGCAACGAACCCTTCAACGACAAGACCTATCGCTGCGAGATGGACGTCCCCACCCGCTTCTTCGACGACGCGGAGCGGCTGATGGCCCAGCACGCGCCACAGCTCGGCGAGCCGGACTTCGGGCCGCCCACCAAGCGCTACGCCTTCGACGGACCCTTGCTCCAGGGCCCCCGCAACTCCCCCGACATCAAGCTCGATGGCAGGGACCTGCCCGCCTTCCACCCCATCCTCACCACGGACTTCTTCGAGTTCGGCACCTCGCGAAACGGCCTGGAAGCCGTTGGCGCGGGTGTGGAGATGGGGGACGCGGTGCTCGGCATGGTGGCGGAGGAGCTGGGTAACACCGCACCCCTGTGGCTCGTCATCCGCAACGCCTCCGACCCTCAAATCAACGGAGACCTGCCGGATGCGCCCAGCCGGCTCGACATGCAGGCGCACTGGGCCGTCTGGTACTACGAGGCCTACGGGTACTGGACCAGCGTCAGCAGCGCGCTCGCCACCTGGGCGGTCATCGCCGGGCAGACAGCCCCCGGGGTACGACACTGAAGGCAGTCCATCTCCCGAGATGACCTGGCGCGTAGGGCGGTAAGCTCCCCGCCCTATCTGCCTGGAGGCATCGAATGAAGGTCGGGACGTGGCTGGCCGCGCTGGGAGTCGTCTTCGCCGGCCTGGGCTGTGGTGGGTCCGATGGTGTGAACGGCGCGCAGGGCGGCCAGGGACTCCAGGGGCCCCAAGGCGCGGCGGGGCCTCAAGGCGTCGCGGGACCCCAGGGCGTCGCGGGGCCTCAAGGTCCCATTGGCCCCGTGGGCCCATCCTGGCAGGTGGGGACAGGGTTGGAGCTGAAGGACGATGTCCTGAGCCTCCGGTACGGAGACGAAGCCACCGCCCCCGTGCCGAGCAGCGACCCGCGCCTCACCGATGCGCGCCAGCCCCTGCCGGGCAGCACCAACTACATCCAGAATGGCGTCCTCGCCCAGGACGCCTCCTTCTCGCTGTCGGGCACGGGCACCACGCGCGGGCGGATGACGACGCGCTCCGACCTGCTCGTCGATGCGGCGACGGCCATCGCCACGCCCACGTCCCTCCTGAAGCTCCAGAACACGACGTCGGACGGCGTGAGCTGGACCGCGTTCCCCCTCTTCACCGTGGACTCCGCCGGTGGGCTGCTGGTGCGAGGCGAGCAGGGCCAGGGCAAGCTCCCCATGACGGGCAAGGGAGCCCGCCTCATGTGGGCGCCCCACAAGGGGGCCTTCCGCGCGGGCAACGCCGACACCCAGTGGGATGAGAGCGGCGTCGGGTTGTTCTCCTGGGCGGGCGGCACCCTCTCCACCGCCAGCGGCAGAGCATCATTCGCCATGGGTGAGAGCTGCATCGCGAGCGGCGAGACCTCGACGTGCCTGGGCAAGTCCAGCAGTGCCAATGGGGCCAGCAGCGTGGCCCTGGGCCTTTCGAACAGCTCAAGCGGCCTTGGGGCCTTCTCCGGGGGACTCTTGAACGTCGCCTTCGGCCAGGGCGCCGTGGCCCTGGGCTCGGGCGTCACGGCGAACGCCGACTACAGCATCGCCCTCGGTCAAGCGGCGTCGACGAACGGCTACACTGGCTCGTTCATCTGGGGAGACCAGTCGACGGTCGCCGTCATCAACAACACCGCCAAAAACCAGTTCATGGTGCGCGCCGCGGGTGGCATCCGCCTGCGCGTCACCGCGGACGCCAGCGCGGGCTGCGACCTGGCGCCGGGCGGCGGCGACTTCACCTGTACGTCGGACCGGAACCAGAAGGAGGGCTTCCGGAACGTCGACGGCGAGCAACTGCTGGCGAAGGTCTCCGAGCTGCCCATCTCGACCTGGCGCTACAAGCAGGAGCAGTCCGATGTGCGGCATCTGGGCCCCATGGCACAGGACTTCCGGGCGGCCTTCGGCCTGGGCGCGGACGACACGAGCATCGGCATGCTCGATATTGGCGGCGTGAATCTGGCCGCCATCAAGGCGCTGGAGGTCCGCACGCGGGAGCTGCGCGAGAAGACCGCCGAGGTCGACACCCTCAAGGCCGAGCTGGCCGAGCTGAAGCGCGGTCTGTCGCGCCTGGAAGCCGCCGTCCACGCACAGGCCGCGCGCCCGTAGCCATCCGGACTTGCGCCACGGCACGCGGCCCTGGAGCCGTCCGCACCGTGGCACCCAGGCTCCACCACCGCTGGAGCGACGAAGGGCCTCCCGACTCCATGGAGGGAGCACGGGAGGCCCTGTTCAACCCCGGTGTCGCGATGCCGGGACTACTCGGACTCGGGGGCTTCGGTCCGCGCGGGAGGCTCGGGCGCGTCGGCCACGTCCTCCAGCCGGTCCGCTGGAGGCAGCGGAGGCCGAACCCTCAGGCTCTCCGGCATGTGGGCCGGGTCATCCACGGGTCCAGGCACCGTCTCCATCGGCTCCAGCTTCTGGGCCTGGGACGACGTGCGCACCGCCGGCAGCGACTTCGTCACGGTGAGGGTGTCGCGCACAGTCCCCGTGGAGGTGATGAGCCGCGCCGTCAGCGTGCCGCCGTCCACCACCACATCCATGAAGCCATACACCTGGTTGTCGCGCAGGGCCGTCCACGAGGGCTGGCTGCCCGCGAAGGGGCGCAGTGTCGCGCCGCCGCTGCCCACCACGACATAGGGAATGCCACGCGTGCCCGACGGAGCCACGGCGTCTCCCTTCATCGGCTTGCTGCGCTCGTAGTTGTGGTCATGCCCGGTGAGCACCAGGTCCACGCCATACTTCTCGAAGAGCGGGCCGTACGTGCGGCGCATGGTGAGCTGCGAGCCGTGCTCTCCGCTGGACCAGGGCGGGTGGTGGAAGAAGACGACCTTCCACGGCAGCGCACTGGCCGCCAGGTCCTGCTCGGCCCACGTCTTCTGCGCCGCCGCCGAGCACCGGTCCGACGACGCCATTCCGATGGCGCAGTTGGAGTCGAGCGCGGTGAAGTGCACGTTGCCCCAGTCGAACGAGTAGTAGCGCTCGCTCTTCGCCGGGTTGTTGGTGGGCAGGTAGAAGTTGTCCAGGTAGGGCTGCCCCTGGTTCGTCACGTACTCGTGATTGCCCAGCGAGGGGAACACCGGCACCTCGCGCAGCAAGGCCCCCATGGGCTTGAACATCCGGTCCTGGAACTCCTGCTCGGTACCGGAGGAGTAGGCGTTGTCCCCCAGCGCGACGAGGAACTCTCCGCGCCACTCCGGCTTGTTCATCATCGCCATCACCTTCGACTGCGCGGAGCCGCCCGTGCCGAAGTCACCCATCGTGGTGAAGCGCACGCGCCGCGTCCCCGGCGCCGAGGCCGTGCGGAACGTCCGCAGCCCCGTGACGGAGCCACACGCCTCCACGCTGTAGCCATACGCGCGGCCCGGCTGCAGGCCCTCCAGCTTCACCGCGTGACGCCAGCCCGCGACGGTGGCCGTCGCCGTGCGCGCCAGCAACGTGCCCTCGCCGAAGCGGACGAAGGGCGTGCAGGACACGCCGGAGCGAAACACGACGATGGCGCTCGTGGGCCCCACGCTCTGGAGGTACGGCAGGCGCGGCAACACCGGCCCGGAGTCCGCGGTGGACGCGGGCGGCACGGTCTGCTCACCACACGCGCGCGTCTCCGCGATGGAGGCCCAGTCATTCACCGTGTTGCCATTCACGGTGATGCGCACGTAGCGGGCCTTGCGCGCGCTGAACGCATACGTCTGCGCCTGGTTGTTCAATGCGCTGTCGGCCGCATACGCCTGCGTGAAGGTGGCGCCGTCCTCGGACGTGGAGAGGACGAAGTGGTTCTGTCGCTCGTTCCCCCGGTGCCACGCGACGGTGGTCCCCACCAGCGTCTGGGACGCGCCCAGGTCCATGATGAGGAACGCGCCCTTGCCCGGACCACTCCAGCGCGTGTCCAGGTTGTCGTCCTGCGAGTTGGCCGCGACGCTGCCATCACCGTCGTCACCGCTGGCCGTCACGGAGGCGGTGGTGAGCATGCGGCAGTCGGGCGCCGTCAAGGCGGCCTCGGAGACCTGCGACTCCGTCGTGGGGACTTCGGGTGGAACAACGTCCTGGTCGGCGGACGCGGGGGGCTCGTCGCAGCCAGCAACGGCCGCGAGCAGCACGCCCAGGAAGCATGTGGAGAGATTGCGTCGGTCGCTCATGATGGGAGCCCAAACGGAACCCATCTGGCGACATTCCATTTGTGGACACTCGCCCTTCCCCCCAGGCGGCAGGGCAGCCGAGCGCGAGCCACGGCTGGCAGGGCATGGACAGACGAAGGGCCTCCGCGCGTCCCAGATGCGAGGGAGCGGGGAGGCCCTTGGAAGCCCGCCAGGCGCGGGGGCTGACGCGGTTACTTCACCGCGTCGAGCGCCTGGGACAGGTCATCGATGAGGTCGCGCGAGTCCTCGATGCCGACGGACAGGCGGATGAAGCCATCGGCGATGCCGAGCTTCTCGCGCGTCTCCTTGGGCACGGAGGCGTGGGTCATGATGGCCGGGTGCTCGATGAGGGACTCGACGCCGCCGAGCGACTCCGCGCAGGCGAAGACCTTCACCGTCTTGAGGAAGCGGCGCGCCGCCTCCAGGCCGCCGTGGATGTCGAACGTCAGCATGCCGCCGAAGCCCGTCATCTGCTGGCGCGCGAGCGCGTGCTGCGGATGCGTCTCCAGGCCCGGGTAGGTGACCTTCTTCACCTTGGGGTGCGTGGCCAGGAACTGGGACACCTTCATCGCGTTGTGCGCGTGGCGGTCCATGCGGACATGGAGCGTCTTCACGCCGCGCAGCACGAGGAAGCTGTCGAAGGCGCCGGACACGCCGCCCACCGCGTTCTGGAGGAAGTACATCCGCTCGGCCACGTCCTCGCGGCTGGTGCAGACGAAGCCGCCCACCACGTCGCTGTGTCCGTTGAGGTACTTGGTGGTGGAGTGCGCCACCACGTCGAAGCCGAGGTCCAGCGGGCGCTGGAAGTACGGCGTCATGAAGGTGTTGTCGGCGACGGCGAGGATGTTGTGCTTCTTGGCGACCTCGGCGATGCGCGCCAGGTCGATGAGCTTGAGCATCGGATTGGTGGGGGTCTCCACCCACACCATCTTCGTCTTCGGCGTAATCGCCGCCTCGAAGGCTCTCGGGTCGGACAGGTCGACGAAGGAGAAGTTCAGGCCGCAGCGCTTGTAGACCTTGTCGAAGAGGCGGAAGGTGCCTCCGTAGACGTCGTCGGAGACGATGACGTGGTCACCGTGATCCAACATGTGCATCAGCATGTCCGTGCCCGCGAGGCCGGAGGCGAAGGCGGCGCCGTACTTCGCGCCCTCGAGCGCGGCCAGACAGTCCTGGAGCGCCTTGCGGGTGGGGTTCTGCGTCCGGCTGTACTCGTAGCCCTTGTGCTCCCCGGGCCCGTCCTGGACGTAGGTGGAGGTCAGGTAGACGGGGGTCATGATGGCGCCCGTCGTGGGGTCCGGCTCCTGACCGGCATGGATGGCGAGAGTGTCGAAGCGCATGGGCGGGGGAGTAACACAGCCCCCTGGGCCGTGCATCAGCCCCGCTGCCCTACTCGAACGTCCCGTGCCGCCCCGCCCCCTTCGCGAAGCGGGTGGCCCCGGCGATGGACTCCGATTCCAGCACCTTCACGCCCCCCACGAACTCCTGACGCAGCGCTTCTTCCAGGCCCAGGCCCCCCTGGGCGTAGGCCGAAGCCCGGTCCGCGTTCATGCAAGCCTGCGGAAACGCGGCCACTTCCCGGGCGAGCGCTTCGGCCGCCTCGCGTGCCTGCCCGCGGGGCACCACGCGGTTGACCAGTCCCATGGCCAGCGCCTCCTGAGCCGACACGGGGCGTCCGGTGAGGATGAGGTCCATGGCCCGGGACAGGCCGATGAGCCGGGGCAAACGCACGGTGCCGCCGTCGATGAGCGGCACGCCCCAGCGCCGGCAGAAGACGCCCAGCACCGCGTCCTCCTCCGCCACGCGCAAGTCGCACCACAGCGCCAGCTCCAGGCCACCCGCCACGGCGTGGCCTGAAATCGCCGCGATGACGGGCTTGCCCAGCACCATGCGCGACGGACCCATGGGGCCGTCCCCGTCGACTTGAAGGCGCGGCATGCGGCCCTCGGAGACGGCCTTGAGGTCCGCGCCCGCGCAGAAGGTGCCACCGTCGCCGTACAGCACCCCCACGCGCGCGTCGGAATCGGCGTCGAAGGAGCGAAAGGCCTCCGCGAGCTCCTGGGCGGTGGCGCCATCCACCGCGTTGCGCACCTCGGGCCGCTGGAGGATGACGGTGGTGATGGGGCCGCTCTTCTCGACGCGCACACTCATGGCGCCGAGTCTTCCCTCCCCCAGCACTCGCCGCAATGCCCGCGCGGGGGGCGTGCGCTTCGTCACCTGCCCGCCCGAAGCGGCCTCTCCGAGCTTGTCGTCCGTCCGCGAGTCAGGGATGAGTGGGGCCGAGATGGCTGACCCACAAGATACCCACGGCAACGGCGGCAACGAGACACCCGGGACGACCGAGGCGGCCATGTTCGCCAACCGGCTGCGCAAGGGCGCGAAGCACTTTCGCAAGTGGGCCCAGGCCCGGGGGCTGACGTCGTTCCGCGTCTATGACCGGGACATCCCCGAGTACCCCTTCGCGGTGGATATCTACGGCGACTGCGTCCACGTCACCGAGTACCCGCGCCGACGCGCGCTCAAGTCCGGCACGGCGGAGACGCAGCGCACGGAGGTGCTCGCGGCGGTGACGGAGGTGCTGGAGGTTCCCGCCGAGCGCGTCTTCGTCAAGACGCACACGCCCCAGCCCTGGGGTCGCGCGCAGTACGGCCGCGTGGGCCAGGGCAGTGGACGGCTCGTGGTGGAGGAGCGGGGCCTGAAGTTCTGGGTCAACCTGGGCGACTACCTGGACACCGGCCTCTTCATGGACCATCGCGACACCCGGCAGCGCGTGCGCGAGGAGGCCAGGGGCAAGCGCTTCCTCAACCTCTTCGCGTACACGGGCGCGTTCACCGTGTACGCCGCCGCGGGTGGCGCCGCGAGCACGGTGACGGTGGACCTGTCCAACTCGTACCTGGACTGGGCCGAGGACAACCTGGACCTGAATGGACTGGCGAGCTCGCGCCACGAACTCATCCGCGCGGACGCGAAGGCGTGGGTGGAGGCCCAGGCCCGGGGCCCCGAGCGCTTTGACCTCATCGTCTGCGACCCGCCCTCCTTCTCCACCTCGAAGAAGATGACGGGCTCGTTCAACGTGCAGAGAGACCACCCGCGCCTGCTGGACGCACTCCGGACACTGTTGTCACCCGGAGGCGTCCTCTACTTCTCCAACAACTTCCTCGGCTTCCAGCTCGACGCCAAGGCGACGCGCGGCTGGAAGTCCGTGGAGGAGCTCACACCGGCCTCCATCCCCGAGGACTTCCAGCGCAAGGACATCCACCGCTGCTGGCGGATGGTGGCGCCCTGAGGACGGACCTCAGCGCGCCACCCGTCATGACGGACTACAGCCAGCAGACGTTTTCCTGGCAGCGCTCTCCCGCGGGGCACTCGCAGTTGGCCACGCAGGCCTTGCCGCTCCCTCGGTTGACGGGCTTGCACGCGCCCTCCGTGCAGGCCTCTCCCGCCGGGCACTCGCAGTTGGCGCGGCACACGGTGGTGGTGCCCGCATCCTGCGGCGTCGGAGGCGGAGGCGCGCGGCAGTAGTTGTTCGTGCACACCTGACCTGAAGGACAGTCGCAGTTGGCGGCGCAGGCATTGCCCGGGCCCGCGTCGGGCGGAGGAGGCGGCGGCGCGGGAGGACGGCAGTAGCCGCTGGTGCAGACCTGGCCGGAGGGGCAGTCACAGTTCGCCAGGCACGTCTGACCCGGTTCCGGCTCCGTGGAGCGGCACTGGCCGTTCGTGCAGACCTGGCCCGAGGGACACTCGCAGTTGGCGCGGCACTCACCGCCGTGGGGAATGGGCAGGCAGTAGCCAATCTGGCAGGACTGGTCCGCGGGGCACTGCGTGGTGGACTCGCACTGCGCACGGCACTGGCCGTCCACGCAGTCCTTGCCACCCGAGCAATCCGCCGCCGTGCGGCACGCGTTCGGGTCCGGCGGACGCGGGCGGCACACGCCGAAGACACACGCCTCGGTGCTGGAGCACTGCCCATCCGTCGCGCAGCCGCGGTGACACTGGTTGTTGATGCAGTAGTTCCCCGTGCCGCAGTCCGCGTTCACCTGGCACACGGGCCCCGGACCCGCATCCATCGGAGGATGCCCCCCGTCGGGAGGACCCGCGTCGGGACGACCGCCGCCATCCGGGCGAGGGCCACCGTCGGGCTTCGGGCCGGAATCGGGAGTGCCGCCGTCACGCGGCGGCCGCGAGCTACTCGGGGTGCAGAAGCCGTCCTCGCACCTGCCACCGGAGGAGCACTCGGCGGTGCGGGTGCAGGGCTGATTGCAGACGGAGTTGATGCAGATCTCCGTGCCGGGGCATTCGAGCGTGGAGGTACACCGATCCGCGTTGGGCCCCAGGTCGCGACAGTAGCCCGCGCGGCAGTACTGGTCGGCGTCACAGTCGGCGTTGGTGGCGCAGTAGCAGAGTTCCTCGTCGTCCAGCCAACTGTCATCGTTCTCGTGGATGATGCAGCCAGAGAATGCGAACAACACGAGGAGCGGCGCCAGCAGGCCGCGTGCGGGGTGGTGCCTCATGAGCGGGGACTCCATGCTTCGGGGAACCGGTCCGGCCACCGGGTGGGTTGTCCGGTTTCACCCGCGTTCGACTCCAAGGCGCTGACGGCTGATCAAAAATCTTTTTTGATCGGGTCACGTCGCTGCGGCGACCCAGGGGCACGGAGGTAGTGTGCTGGCCTGGACCTTTCACATGGACGGTGGGGCGCTCCTACAGGGGGGGACCTCATGGCGCGTCCCGGAGGGAGAGCGTCCGGTGATCTTCCGCGAAGCCCAGGCATTGGCGCCGGCCGCCTCGCCCGAGGAGCGCCCTGGACAGGGCCCTTCCTCACCTCCCACGTCGGATGAGCCCCAGCTCCAGTCGCTGGTGCGCCGGCTCCAGGAAGGAGACACCACGGCCTTCGAGCACCTCTACGAGCTGACCCGGGTGGACGCCGCGCGCACCTTGCGGCACCTGGTGGGCAATCGCGTGGACGTGGAGGACCTGCTCCAGGAGGTGTACCTGCGGCTCTTGACGGCGGTGAAGGGCTTCCGGGGCGAGTCGCGCTTCCGGACGTTCTTCTACCGGGTGTGCTCGAACGTGGCGCTGTCGCATCTGCGCTGGAAGCGGCGCAGGCCCGAGGACTCGGTCGCGGAGCCGCCCGAGCAAGAGTCTCCAGACGAGGACCCGGAGCGTGCCGCGTCGCGGCGGCAGGCCGCTCGGCTGGTGGAGGCGGCGCTGGAGAAGCTCAAGCCGAAGAAGCGAATCGTCTTCGTGTACTACGAGCTGTGCGGAATGAGCCCGGACGAAATCGCCGAGGCCGTGGGAAGCTCTCCCAACACCGTCCGCAGCCGCCTGCACCACGCGCGATTGGAGTTCAACGAGGCCATGCAGCGACTGCTCGCCACCCGCCGCCCTGGAGGCCCTCATGGCGCACCCTGAGGCACGGGCGCTGTGGGCGCTGGCGGCGAACGAGCTGAGCGCCGAGGAGACGGCGAGCACGCGCACGCACCTGTCGAGCTGCGCGACGTGCACCGCCGAGTGGGAGCAGGTGCGGGCCAGCCGCGCCGTGCTGCACGAAGCCAGGAGCGTGGAGCCCCAGGTGAACTGGGACGCGGTGGGCGCGAAGCTGCGTGCCGAGGCCGCCGCGCGACTGGAGGCGAAGTCCTGGCGGTCCCGATGGCCGTGGAGCACCGCGACGGCGCGACGCTCCGGGAGCGAGGAACACGCGCGACAGGAGGGGAAGTCCACCGCGACCTTGTCGCCCGTGAGAACGGTGAGCGCGCGACGGGCAGACAAGTCATTCCGACCGACGTGGCCCTGGGCGCTCGCGCTCGCGGGAACCTGCGCCGTGGTGTTCGCGCTCTGGATGGGCCGTCCAACAGGGCCGTCCGTGAGTCCCCGTCCTCCTGAAGTGGTGCTCGCGGAGCAAGCGGCTCCGCCTCCCGAGGCGACGGTGGCGATGGGCACGCCCACGTCCCCCGCCGAGCAGGATTCGACCCGAGCGGAGAGCACGACGGGCGCGGTGATGCGCGAGCGCGGCGGCGCGGAGCGAGAGCTGCGGGCCGGGATGCGTTTGCGCTCGGGGGCGGCGGTGAAGACTCCGGCGCGAGCCTCCGCGATGTTGCGCCTGCCGGACGCGAGCCGGGTGAGGTTGTCGTCGGACTCGGAGGTGGAGCTGTCCCGCGCGGAGGCCAGCGACGTGCACCTCACGGTGCGCCAGGGCCGGGTGTCCGTGAAGGCCTCGCATGCGGAGCGCCGTGGCTTCCTCGTGGACGTCGCGGGCCTGCGAGTGTCGGTGGTGGGCACGGTGTTCACCGTGGAGCGCACGGCCCTGGGGGCATCGGTGGCGGTCTCCGAAGGTCGAGTCCGCGTGGAGCTGCAGGGCCAGCCCGCGCGGATGGTGGGCGCGGGCGAGCGTGTGGAGTTGTCCGAGCAGGGGGGCGCGCTGAAGCAGGAACCGCTGTCCGAACCGGACCGTGATGCGCTCGACTCGATGGACCTTCCCACCGAGTCGTCCACGCAGGAGCCAGGCCCGACGGTGCCGACAGGTGCGAGCACACCCGAGGCAGCTCCGAGCGTGGTGCCAGCGGTGGCCCATGCCCCCCAGACGCCGAGCACCGTGAAGCCGGCCCTCGCAACGGAGCCCTCCCACAAGGTGGAGCGCAAGTCGAAGGTGGTGGCCGCATCCATGAAGTCTCGACAGGAGAAGGCTCCGCTTCCGCCAGAGGCATCGGAGGTCAAGGAGAAGTCCCCCGTGGAGCCCACGTCACCGCCGCCGACCGCGGTGGCCGCGTCGACGCCCCCGCCGGCCCCCACTCCTCGGAATCCCGCGGACCCCACGCAGGAGTTCGCGCCCTACCCCGCGCCGTCGGTGACGGAGAAGCTGCCTCCTGCCCAACTGGCAACCAAGGCTTCCGAGCCGAAGCCGCCGGTGCAGGTGGCGGAGCGTCCTCAGCCCAAGAAGAAGGAGGGACTCATTCCGATGTCCCTGCTGTCGAAGGACGCTGACGAGCGGTTCCTGGGCTACGCGCGAATCCAGATGGGGCCACGGACGTGTGAGAACTTCCTCGCGGGCCTGGAGGAAATCGCGGACAAGAGCCCGCGCACGGACCACCGCGAGCAGGCGCGCTATCTGCGCGCACGCTGCTTCGAGGAGCGACTCCAGGGGCAGGACGCGAAGATGGAGTATCGCCAGTACCTGAACGACTTCCCGCGCGGCCGGTACGCGCGAGAGGCCGGCACCGCGCTGCTGCCCTGAACCCCGCGAGCACCCCGGTGCCCGACGCGTCAGCCTTCGGTGCCCGTGCGCTGCTGCTTCACCCGCTTCATCGGCTCCTGGGCGAGGCCACGCTCCACCAGCACGCGCAGCACGGACTCCAGCGCGCGGATGCGCGTGCCCGCGCGCCCGGGTGCCCACGAGGGCACGTCCGGACCGGCCAGCAGCTCCATCGCGTGCTCCACACCGCCGGCCTTGCCCTCCAACGCACGCGCCGTGGCCAGCCGCACGTTCCTCGCGGGCCTGCGCTGCACACCGCCGCTCCACAGCAGGTCCAGCGCGAACGTCGTCCACACCGCCAGCTCGTCATCGGGACGCAGGAAGCGCTCGAACCGCTCGAGCGCCTGCACCCGAGGCTCGCCCGCGCGCAGCACCTCTTCCGACAGCTCCACGTGCAACGTCGTGCTGCGAGCCAGCGGCTGCTCGGGCGCGATGATGGCCTCGAAGCGCTCGCCCGTGGCCGGACGACACGCCACCACGTGCACCAGCTCCGGCGGGATGTCCGCACCCGTCGGGTGCGCATTCGCCTCGCCGTAGAAGACGACGAGGTTCTCGAAGTCCTCCGCCAGCGAGCGCAGTTCCTGCGGCGGACGCCACGGACCAAAGTGGATGCGGCGCCGGTTCGGCGACGTCCGCGTCGACTGTCGCCCCAACTGCGTGTCCACCATGTACTCGAACGCCTTCAACATCGTGTCGAAGCGCTCCGGCTCACCTTCCAGCAGCCCGAGGATCTCCACCACCGCCTCGATGGTGGAGACGCAGTGGTCCGCGGGCTCCGCGCGGATGCGGTAGTTGCTCGGCCGGCGAGGCACGAAGCCGATGCGCGGCAGCCCGGCGAGCAGCGGGTTCCGGGCGACGACCTTCTTCGCCTGTGGCCAGGTGCCATCCACCACGATGAGCGTCTTCGGCGGATGCGCGCGCGCCTGCTCCACGGAGATGGCGTCCTCACCAGGGAAGAGGACCGCGACGGACCCGGGGTCCGCGGCCAGCTCCTCCAGCCGGGTGTGGCCGGTGAAGTCGACGCCGTGGTGAAGCTCGGAGTTGGCCAGCGCCAGGTGCGCCATGCGCGCGGTGCCAATGGCCACGCGGCGCTCACGCGGGTGCTGGAGGAAGACGACGCGGGTGCGAGTGTCCAACCGAGGCGGCAGTTGCGAGCAGTAGCAGGTGCTCTCGGGGCGATGGCAGCGAAGACAAAGGTTACGCACAGCCCGGCTTTACGGCACGGCCCGGGGCCGGGCAAGCACTGCTGGTGGAAGGGCGCCCCACCTGTCAGGGAGCCGGGCGCTCCAGGGCCACCCCGGAGGGAAGAAGGGCCCCACGGCGCCCCCTGGCCGGGGTACAGAAGCTCCCCGTGAACCTGCTGCTGCTCTTCGACGAGGACTTCCTTCCGGACGGCACCGCGCGCCTCACCGGCCGCCGCGCCCAGCATGCGCGCGAGGTGCTCCGCGCCGAGCCCGGCGAATCCCTGCGTGTCGGCCGCCTGGGCGGACTCATCGGCACCGGCGAAGTGCTGGAGAACAGCCCCGGCGTCCTCCACCTGCGCGTGGACCTCACCGAGCCGCCTCCGCCGCGCGCCCGCATCGACCTGCTGCTCGCCATCCCCCGGCCCAAGGCGCTCAAGAAGGTCCTCCCCGCCGTGGCCTCGCTGGGCGTGGACCGCATCGTCCTGGTCAACGCGGCCCGGGTGGAGAAGAGCTACTTCGACTCCAAGGTGCTCGACGGCGCCTTCGTGAGAGAGCTGCTCCTCCAGGGCCTGGAGCAGGCCCGCGACACGTACCTGCCGGAGGTCCTCATCCGCGAGCGCTTCCGCCCCTTCGTCGAGGACGAGCTCGACACCATCTTCCCGCCCGACGCCGTCCGCCTGCTCCCCCACCCGCCCGCGAGCCAGCCGCTGCGCGCCGTGTCAGCAGCCCCCGGCCAGCGCTCCGTCCTGGCCATCGGCCCCGACGGGGGTTGGGTGTCGTTCGAGGCCCAACTGTTGGAGTCCCACGGCTTTCGGCCGTTCTCCCTGGGGCCTCGCATCCTCAGGGTGGAGACGGCGGTTCCCGTGCTCGTCGGGCAAGTAGCCCTTCTCGCGGAAGACACTGCTCCGCGTCAGGATGCATCTCGGGCTTGAGGAGCGCGGGGCGCTGTTGAAGAGTGCCTCGCCATGGCCACGTCCATCCCTTCGTCCCCGGTCGCTTCCGACAGCTCGCAGCCCGCGGTCGGTGAGCAGCAGCCCCTCGTCACGTCCGAGCCGCAGGCGCCAGCGAAGCCCGCCAGCCACGACTCGGTGCCGCCGCCCGCGCTGCTGGACTTCATGCTTCAGCAGTGGAAGCCCTCCGCGCAGAAGCTGCCTCCGCGCATCAAGTACGCGGACGCCTTCAAGGCCCGTCGCAAGGCGCTGTCACAGGCGTTCCCCGGCGAGACGCTGGTCATCCCCACGGGCCATGAGAAGGTGCGCGCCAACGACACCTACTTCCGCTTCCGCCCCGGCACGGACTTCTACTACCTGACGGGCAACCTGGAGCCGGACTGCGTGCTGGTGCTGGAGCCGAAGGACGGCGGTGGCCACACGGACATCCTCTTCGTGGAGCCCAACCCGGGCCGCGCCAACGCGACGTTCTTCACGGACCGCGTGAAGGGCGAGCTGTGGGTGGGCCCGCGCCTGGGCGTGCCGGAGAGCCGCGCGCGACATGACGTGGACGAGGCGCGCGGCCTGGACACGCTGGCGGACTACCTGACGGGCCTCAAGGGCGCGGCGACGAAGCCCTCGCGCGTTCTGCGCGGCCACTCGGCCAAGGTGGACGGCGCGGTGACGGAGGGCGGCGAGCGCGACAAGGCGCTGGCCACCACGCTGTCGGAGATGCGGCTCATCAAGGACTCGCAGGAGCTGCGCGAGCTCCAGATTTCCATCGACGCCACGCAGCGCGGCTTCGAGGACGTCATCCGCAGCCTGAAGGTCGCCAAGAGCGAGCGCTACGTGGAGGGCGTGTTCAACCTCCGCGCCCGCGTGGAAGGCAACGACGTGGGCTACAACACCATCGCCGCCAGCGGCTCGCATGCGTGCGTGCTGCACTGGACGCGCAATGACGGCCCGCTGGTTCCCGGGGACCTGCTGCTGCTGGACGCGGGCGTGGAGGGCCACACGCTCTACACGGCGGACATCACCCGCACGCTGCCCATCTCCGGGCGCTTCACACCGGAGCAGAAGGCCATCTACGACCTCGTGTATGCCTCGCAGGAGGCGGCCTTCGCCGCGGTGAAGCCGGGCAACGACTTCATGGAGCCCAACCGCGCCGCCATGCGCGTGCTGGCCGAGGGGCTGCAGAAGCTGGGCATCCTCGAGAGCGCGGCCGAGGCGCTCAAGGACGAGCACCAGTTCTACAAGCGCTACTCGTTGCACAACGTCAGCCACATGCTCGGCCTGGACGTGCACGACTGCGCGCAGGCGCGGCAGGAGGCCTACAAGTACGGCAAGCTCCAGGCGGGCATGGTCCTCACGGTGGAGCCGGGCCTGTACTTCCAGAAGGATGACCTCACGGTGCCCGCGCGCTACCGAGGCATCGGCGTGCGCATCGAGGACGACCTCGTCGTCACCGCCCGGGGTTGCAAGGTGCTCTCCGCCAACATCCCGCGCACGGTGAAGGACATCGAGGCGTGGATGGGCGGCCTGTGGAATGCCGACAAGGCCCCGGCCGCGAAGGCGAAGAAGTCCGCCGCGAAGAAGCCCCAGGCCCGCGTCGCGAAGAAGGCCCCCGCGAAGAAGGCGAAGGCCGGCAAGCGCAAGTAGCACGCGGCGACGGAGTCGGGCCCGACGGTCCGACTCTCGGCGCCCGACGCGGGGCTCGGAGTCACAAGCTCCGAGCCCACCTTGTGGCGCGAAGCCCGACGCCCCCCGTTCGCGTCAGGACACCGGCGCGAAGTGGACGTCGTGGGACGGGCTGTCAGGAGCCGCGAAGGCGAGCAGCCGCGCCCCCTCCTCCGTCAGCGCCGCGCGGTCCTCGCGCGCAATCCGTTCGAAGGGTTCGATGCGCAGCGTGACGCGCTCCTTCTCACGCTCCAGCTTCCACATCCCTCGCACGAAGCCATCCACCAGCACCGTCGGGCGGATGATGCCGTTGATGGTGAAGACACGCTTGCGGTAGGGCTCGGAGATGATGCGTGAGCGCTCCGCATGCGACAGCAGCAGGTTGTCGAACTCCGCCACCAAGCGCACCGGAGCCGGCGTGTCCCCTTCCGGCCGAGGCGCGTCCGGCACATCGAACAGCTCGACCCCCTGCTCGTCGCGGAACGTTCGCAGCCGAGGACGAAGCTGCTCGACGGTGTCCGCCAATCGAATCAGCCCGGACCAGGCCTGCATGTCCTTCACGCTCGCGGGACCGAAGGCGCCCAGGTAGCGCAGCACCACGTCCTCCAGGGGCAGCGCGGGGCCTGGCGGCTCACCGAACCACGACTTCGACGTGGCGAACTCCACCTCTCCGCCCACGCCCCACGTCCCGAAGGGAGGCACGGTGACGAGCGGCTCGGCCACCCGCACCACGAAGCTCAGCGCACGAGCATCCCGCTCCGGCCAGCGCGCCTGGAGGCGACGCCCCAACTCCACGGTGCTCAAGGGCTCCTTGGCGAGCAGCTTCCGTCCCTCGGCGACCACCAGGTCCAGGTCCAACCCCACCAGCTCCCGCGGATAGACGCTCTGTTTCATCATCCGGTCCAGGACTGCCTGGAGCGTGGGCCGCAGGCGCTGGAAGTCGCGCGCCGTGACGAGGTGCTGCGTGGACCGCATCATCGTCGCCCGAACGACGGTGCGCGCCTGGTAGCACCGCGTCAGGTCGTCGAGCTGGAAGTCCTTCATCCGCGTCCAGAGAGCCAGATAGGGCGCGTTGCCGGCCTGCGCTTGAAGCCCCACCAGGTGCTCAATCACCTCCGGGAGCGAGCTGGCCGTCCGGCGCAGCAGATACTGCCGCTGGAGCAGGGCCCGGTTGAGCTCCCGCGTCGTCAGCACCGGAGCCAGTCCACCCTTCCCGCTCCGACGCGGGGTGGTGGCGGATGACGGGCTCTTGCTTCGAGGCGACAAGGCGACCTCCTTCACATTCCGGGGTGCGGCAACCACGCGCTGGCGACGTCCCGGGTTCTTCGCACCGCCCACCCTGGAGCGCGTCTCTTCGGCCGGAATGAAGGGGAAAGGCAAGAACATCAAGGGGATGGGAATCATGGGGCCTGGGGTCCTGGGCGGGTCCGGAAGCTCGACGGCTTCGTAAGACGCACCATGCCCCTCGGGCGTGACAGCTATATGTCAGGTATCTGGGCAGGCGCCCCGCCGCCCGCGCGCGACGAAGAAACACGGCAGCTCAGGCGGCGACGGTGTCGGCCAGGAGCGGCACGCGCTGGAGCAGGAGTTCCCCGTCGCGCAGCGAGAAGCGCAGCAGCGACGAACCCTCCTCGTCCTCCATCAGGAACGAGCGGACGGGACCGAAGACGAACTGGAGCTCCTCGGCGTTGCACGTGGGCAGGTACGTCCGGAGCACTCGAGGGTCGTAGTAGCGGAAGTAGAGGCGCTTGCCCCGCTCGTCCTGGACCTTGAGGAAGCGTCGGAAGTGACGGCGCAGCAACTCCGGCGCGACGGGCGCCTCGACGTAGAGCCCCCACGCGCGGCCCCACCCCGTACCGAGCAGCTCTCCCAGGAGGGGCGCATCGGGCCGCAGCCGGACCAGGTAGGGAGCCACCTCGGCCAGCTCGGCGGGGATGCGCCCTTCGTAGAGACACGAAGCGGCGGGCTCCCAGCGAATCAGCGAGTACACGCGCGGCTCACGGGCCGCGTCGAGCAGGGCGTAGCGCTCCAGCGGAGGCGAGCCCTCTTCCGGAGCCGCCCAGAGCAACGCTGACAAGTGTCTGGCGCGCGGTGACATCCTCGTTCTCCCCTTCAGGCGGCGCGCTTCTGGGGCCCTTGCAGGGCCTTCTTCGCGCACTCCTCGCAGAAGGGCGTGCCGTCGGCGGCCGCCTGTCGCAAGGCGCGCACCTGCGCGGCGATGTCCTGCTCGGGCGCGGGAGGCGGGGGCGCGGGACGCTCCACCGGAGCCTCGCGCTCGATGACCACCGGCTCGGTGAACGGAGGCGGCACGTGACGTACGAGCGGCACCTCGCGCACCGTCAGCTCGCCATCGAGCAGGGCCCGCTCCAACCGCTGCTTGAGCCGCTGCTCGAAGTGCGTGCGCTCCAACGTGGACAGGCCCATGGGACACATGCCGCCCAGCGCCTCGTAGAGCGAGTACACCGTCGCCCGCGAACCCGCGAGCCACCGGTCCAGGTGCCAGATGGCCAGCCCGCCCGCCACCGGCGCGAAGCCCTCGCCGTCCTCGAACGTCATGTCGACGGCGCGCGCAATCTCGTAATCGAGTTGCGTTCCCGGCAGCAGCCAGGACCGCGCATGGGAGGACTTGCGGCGAGGAAGCATGAGCTCAGTATCTCACAGGGCTTCGCGCGAAGTGACTGCACCCGCGCGCGACTAGGGCGTGGGCGAGGGTGCGACTTCCACGGGGATGGGGGCTTCGTCGGTCGGAGCCGACGCAGGCGGTGCCGTCTCACCCGGAACCTTGTCGGTCGGCTTGCGCGTCTTCGCCCACTCCTCGGCGGAGAGGGGGATGATCTCCTTGAGCGTGGAGTACTCGACCTTGAGGTCGCGCGGCTCGGTGCGAGTGTCCAGACCGGCGGTGAAGGACAGGCGGTTGATTTCGTGCCCGGCCTCCGTCTCCAGCACCACGCGCCAGTTGCCGGGCTTCAGGTTGGACGTGGTGGCGTAGAAGCGGTAGCCGCCGTCCGTCCCGTTGCTGCTGACGTTGGCGATGAAGCCGTTGCCGCTGGTCGTCCAGCCCTTCTCCGGGTGGTCGTAGTACCAGCGCACGCGCACCTTGTAGGGCGCGAAGTGCTTCGGGGCGAAGATGCGGAAGAAGTAGTACGGCTTGTCGCCGGGCCGAATCACGAAGTCCGGGCCAAACCACGTCCACGGCTTGTACCAGAGCGAGTCGTCCACCGAGGTGAGCTGGTACAGGCCCGGACTGACGCGCTTCACCTCGTGGAAGATGCCCGAGTACTGCACGGCCAGGGGAATCGGCGGGATGACGCCCACCAGGTAGCAGATCAGCAGCGCCGCCTGCACGCCGAAGCCCGGCAGGGCCACCTTGCGCACCACGTACTCGACATCCGGGCGCAGGCGCTCCATCAGCCGCATCAGCCCGAACACACTCGCGCAGCCCAGGGACACGGCCAGCAGGAACACCCAGAAGCCCATCCGGCCGATGAGCACGGGCAGGAGGAAGGCGAAGTACATCGTCACGCAGAGGCTGAGCAGCGACACGCGGACGATGGGGCCCAGTTGCCGGAAGCGCGGCAGCTCGTTGGCCACCAGCAGGCCGAAGAGGCCCACGATGAAGAGGTACGGCGTGAAGCCCGACGTGCTCTTGAACAAGAGCAGCATGAAGACGCTGAGGAGGCTTCCGAAGAAGAAGTGGATGGCGTCTTCGCGCCAGCGCCACACCTTCGACAGCACCCCCGGGGGCGGCGTGCCCTCCGGAAAGCGCTGCTCCAACAGGATGAGGGTCGCCAGGATGAGCAGGTAGGCGAAGCTCTGCACCATCGTCAGCGTGTCGTCGATGCGGCTGAGCGAGACGATGTCGTAGAGGAAGCCGCCGAAGAAGAAGGCGGCCATCTCCCACTTCTCGTGCCGGGTGCGGAACGCCTGCACCTTCTCCATCAGCGTGGGCGTCTTCGCCGTGGCCACCAGGTCATCGGGGTCAACCACCGCGGGCGCGACGCCCGGTGGGGCATCCGTCAACACGACAGCGGCGTTGGTGGCGGCGTTGGAGACCGGCGGGGCACCCGACGGGTCTGCGGTCTCTTCGGTCTTCTCGGACGGGTTGGGCTGAGTGGCGGTGACCACGGTGTTTCCTCGCGGGAGCGGCCACCCATTCTACCCGCAGGAGGGGAGCAAATCTCCCCTCCCCCCCTCCAGCCCGGGTCAGGCCGGGGGCTTGCCAGCGACCAGGTCGGTCAACTCGCCGCGCTCCGCGATTTCGGCCAGGATGTCCACGCCGCCAACGAACTGCCCGCGGATGAAGATCTGCGGGATGGTGGGCCAGTTCGTGTAGTCCTTGATGCCCTGGCGAATCGCGGGGTCGGACAGCACGTCCACCGTGAAGACCTCACCGTGGGGCTGGAGTATCTGCAGCGCCCGCGCGGAGAAGCCGCACTGGGGGAACAGGGCATTGCCCTTCATGAAGAGGACGATGGGGTGCGACTGGGTCAGCTCGTCGAACCGGGCCTTGAGCTCTGGGTTCATGGATGGGTCTCCTTCGTTAGCGGTTCCCGAGCTTCTTCCACTGCTCGGGCGAGTAGGTCTTAAGGGCCAGGGCATGCAGTTCGCCCGACTTCAGCCATTGCTGGAGCGGCGCGTACACGAGCTGGTGTTGCTGAACCATCGCCTTACCGGCGAAGTCGGGGCTGATGACACGGGCCTCGAAGTGGTCGCCCGTCCCCGTGGTGTCCTGGACCTCCACCTCGGAGCCCGGCAGGGCCTCCAGGATTCGGCTGCGGACGAAGTCTGCGTCAAGCATCAGTTCATTCCCCTTCCCATCACCAGCATGGCTGGGTCCACGCCCATGCCACGCAATGTCGTCTCCCACAACTTGCCAGGCTCCATATCCAGCACCGCGTCCGCGCTGGCCTCGGTGAAGAGCCAGGAGCCGGCGGCAATCTCGCTCTCCAGTTGCCGGGGTCCCCAGCCCGCATAGCCCAGGCAGAAGCGCAGGCGGGGCGCCCCGCGCTCCAGCAGCGGCCCCAGGGCATCCAGCGTCACGCTGAGGAACAGCCCGGGCAGCACCGAGTGCTTCTCCAGGACACCTCCGTCGTCGTGCAGCACGAAGCCCCGTTGAGGCTCCACGGGGCCGCCGACGAAGACGGGCTGGCTGGTGCGCTCCGTGTGGATGTCCAGGTTCTGCCCGCGCGCCAGCTCGCCCAGGGTCAGCGGTGCGCCCCGGTTGACGACGAGCCCCATGGAGCCGGACTCCCCATGCTCAATCATCAGGATGACGGAGCGGTAGAAGTTGGGGTCCCCGAGCTGAGGCATGGCCAGCAGGAAGCCGGGAGCGAGGTTCTTCACGAGCCGAGCATCAACCGTTCGAGCGGGCGGCGCAACCGGAACCGCCCCCGTCGGGGCTCGCTCCGAGCACGCCGCCGCCCTGGCTTTCAGTGCCAGCTGGTGTGCTTGGACTGCAGCGCCTCGGAGAGTCGCTCCGGGTTGAGCGGCTTGCCGATGAAGAGGTCCGCGCCCAGGCCCTTGCACTTGCGCGCCATGGCCGCGTCGCTCATCGCGCTCACGCCGATGAGGACCGCTTGCGGGAAGCGCTCGCGCAGTCGGGACATCAGCGTGGCGCCGCTGCGACCGGGGAGGAACACATCGACGATGGCGGCATCCATGCGCTTGTTGCGCACGGCGAACTCAGCCTCCTCGGCGCTGCCCACGGGCATGGGCTCGTAGCCCCAGCCCGCCAGCATCTCCACCAGGATTTCGCGGTGGGATGGATCATCCTCCACGACAAGGACCGAGCTGCGCACGGTCTCCACCTTCAACTCGTCGCTGCGTTCCGTGCGCTCCTTCGCGTCGTGGCCGAGCACGGGGATGGTCTCTTCAGTGGTAGGCAGGGACATGAGGGCACCGGTTGGGCAAAAGGTTTCCGTGTGATGGGAACCCACATTTCCACGGTGGGAATTCCTCACACCCACCGGTGCCCCGGTGCCTGCTCAGGTGGCCTTGCGAGGGCTCGCCGAGAGTGCCTGTGAGGCGAGCGAAGCGCCGAGCACCAGGAGGACGAGCAGCGCCCAGGCGGGCAGGACGACGCGAGCGCCGCCCTCGTAGATGAGGGCCGCGTAACTGGTACCCAGGTAGCGCCCGAGCGACATGGGCTCCATTCGCGCGATGCCGAAGAAGCTCACGGTGGACTCGGTGAGGATGGCGGTGGGCAGGCGGCTGAGGAACACGGCCAGGGCGAAGGGGCGCAGGGCGGGCCAGAGGTGGACGCGCAACACGTGCGTGCCGCCACCGCCGAGTGCTCGGGCCGCGGCGACGAACTCCTGTCCTTCCAGTGTGGCCAGGCGATTGCGGAACATGCGAGCGGGGCCAGCCCAGCCGACGAGCGCGAGTGACGCCACCATCAACCCGAAGGGGCCCAGGCCTCCGCTGTGTCCCGCGTCCGCGAGGGACTGGCCCGCGAGTTGGAGCACCATGACGACGAGCACGTCGGGCAGGGCGAAGACGGCGTCCACGCCGCGCAGCAGGGCCTGCTCCCACGCGCCACCGACGAGTCGTGCCACGGCCGCGACGAGGAGGCCGATGAGCGTGGAGAGCCCGCCCGCGCACAGGCCCACGGCGAGGGACACCCAGAGCCCACCGAAGGCCAGCTCGCAGACGGTGCGGTCCGGCCGCGTCGGGTCCACGCCCAGCGGACAGGTGCTGGCGAGCCAGTCAGGGAACAGGCGCCCGGCCACGAGGCTCAGCGCGCCGAGGCCCACGAGGAGGATGAGCCCGAAGGTGGCGCGAGCGGGAACGCGTCTCATGCGAGCACCTCGAGTGGGTCCGGCGACCTCGGGCTCACGACACCGTGCATACGGCGAGCCCCGCGTGGGCGCGGCATCAGCGAGTCACACGACCACGGTCTCACGAAGCCGCGCGCGGGGCGAGCGTGACACGTGCGCGGAATCTGCGCATCGCACAACCCCGCTCCGTAGCAGGTGGATGCAGGAACAGGCCTCATGCGCGGGCCTCTCGTGAGCGAGGGTCCACCGCGTACCGCGTGAGTTCTACCGCGAGGCTGACGACGACGAGCAGCGAGGCAAAGGTGGTGGTGGCCACCACGACAACGGCCACCTGTTTGTTGAGGACGGCGAGGACGTAGAGCTGACCGAAGTACGGCAGTCCCAGCACACGCTCGGCGGCGAACGAGCCGGCGAGCAGGGCCGTGGCCACCGGCCCCACCGCGTCCAGCAAGGCGGGCAGCACGTTGGGCAACACGTGACGGCGAAGCACCGTGCCGGGCGCGAGCCCCTTGCCCAGCGCGGTGCGCACGTAGTCGCGCGACAGCTCCGTCTCCAGCGAGTCACCCACCAGGGTGCCCAGGAAGATGCCGGGCCAGATGGACGTGACGAGCGCGGCGCAAAGCTCCGGCAACATGTTGCCGCGCTCCACCACGGCGGGAGCGAGCAGGAGCGCGGGGATGAAGACAGGGGTGCCGAAGGCCAGCGCGGGCACGACATCGCCCAGCGCGGCCCAGCGGCCCCGACGCCAGCGCGTGCGCACCATCGCGAAGCCGAGCGCCCACGTCAGCGCCAGGGGCAGCGCGAGTAGTCCGACGCCAACACTGCCGGACAGCTTGCGCGCCAGCTCGTCGCCGGTGACTCCTTGCGCGCTCGTGCCCAGTCGCTCGCCGCGCCAGAGCTTCTGCCACGGCCGAAGGAAGCCCAGCGGCTCGCCGATACCCAGGTCCCGTCGATACGAAGCGGCAAGCTCCGGTGACACCTGTCGCTTCGCTTCGCTCTCCGTGGTGAGCGGAAGCATCGCCATGAGGAAGTACGAGGCCACCGCCACGAGCGGTACCAGCACGAGCTGTCGCGCCAGCTTCTGGAGCACCGACCTCATGGCGTGACCTCGGCGCGCTGCGACTCCACCGGGAGCAGACACGACGGGGGCAGCGCCATATGCCACAAGCACTCTGCCTTCATGGCGTGACCTCGGCGCGCTGCGACTCCACCGGGAGCAGACACAACGGGGCCAGCGCCATGTGCCACAAGCACCCTGCCTTCATGGCGTGACCTCGGCGCGCTGCGACTCCACCGGGAGCAGACACGACCGGGCCAACGCCATGTGCCACAAGCGCCCTGCCTTCATGGCGTGACGTCGGCACGCTGCGACTCCACCAGGAGCAGCAGCCATGGTGGGGCCAGCGCCACACACCACAAGCACCGCCATCAGGGCGCCGCCTCGGCTCACTTCGGCTCCGCCGGGAGCAGCCACAACGTGGCCAGCGCCGTGCGCCACACGCATCGCCATCAGGGCGCCTCCTCGGCCCACTTCGGCTCCACTGGGAGCAGCCGCAACGTGGCCAGCGCCGTGCGCCACACGCATCGCCTTCATGGCGTGACCTCGGCTCGCCACGGTTCCACCGGGAGCCGCCATGATGGTGCCCGCGCCGCGCGCCGCACGCATCGCCGTCATGGCGCCACCTCGGCCTGCTTCGGTTCCGGAGCGGACCGGCGCAGCGTGCGCAGCGCCAGGAAGTTGAACGGGTCCACGTCCAGACCGCGCAGCGTGTCCCGAGCACGGAAGTAGCGGTCAGGGTGGTAGAGCGGCGCAATCACCGCCTGCTCCCCCACCAGCACCTCCTGCGCCTGGGTGTACAGCGCATGGGCGCGGGCCTCATCCGCCTCACCATCCGCCGCCTCCAGGAGTCGCTCGAAGCGGCCCATCGGCTCCCCACCCGCCTGCGTCTCCCAGCCCGTCTGATGGTTGCCCTCGCGCTCGAAGAGCGTGAAGAACGTATTCGGGTGCGCGTAGTCCCCGCCCAATCGGCGCAGATACAGGTCATACGCGCGAGGCCCCTGCGCCGTGCGCCGAGCCACCTCCGCCATGAAATCCGAGCGCGCTTCCAGCACCACCTGCACACCCATGCGAGCCAGCTGCGCGGCCACGCGCTCCGCGATGGCGACCTCCGGCACGAAGTTGTCCCCAGCGCGATACACGAGCCGCAACGGCCGCTCCAACCCGGGCACCCCAGCCAGCTCCTGCTTCGCGCGCTCGGGCTCGTAGTGCGGCAGTCGCGCCGCCTCCTCCGTCGAAGCCGCACCCGGAAGCTCCGGAGGCAGCAACACATGCGACGGACGCGATGCCGGCAGCAACCCCGCCACCAGCGCCTCCCGGTCCAACGCCCGTGACAGCGCGCGACGCACCTCGGGCCTGTCCAGCGGGGCGCGCTCCGTGTTGAAGGCCAGGTAGTACGTCGACAGCAAAGGCTCGCGCTGCAGGTCCTCGGGCCGCTTCACGCGCAGGGCCGCGGCACTGTCCACGAAGACGAAGTCCACGCGGCCCCGCTCATACAGCGCCGGGCCAATCTCCGACTTCATCAAGGTGATGACGGGCACGGGTGCCTCACCGGGCACCATCGGCGGCGGAAACGCGGAGCGCGGGTTGTACACCAGCCGCACCCGCTCGCCCGCGCGGTCCCAGCTCTCCACGCGATACGGCCCCAACGCCAGCGGACGTCCATCACGAGGCCGGTCGAAGTAGTCACGGACCTCCTCATCCGCCCTGCCCTCCAGGTCCGCGGCCGGCGCCGGATAGAAGATGTAGACGTTGGCCACACGGGCCAGGAAGTAGCTGCGCGGATGCACCAGCGTCACCCGCAGCGTGTGCGCGTCCACGGCCTCCACGCCCACGCGCTCCATCGCCGCGCGGACTTCCGCCTCGGGCGCCATCCGCTCCTGGAGCGCCAGCACCTCCGATGCGCCATCCAGGTCCGCCATCTCCCCGCGCTCCCGCCCGCGCAGCGCACGTCGCCAGCCGACGACGAAGTCCCGCGCGGTGAGCAGCGAGCCATCGGACCAGCGCACATCCCGACGCAGGTGGAAGACGTAGACCTCGCGGCCCTTCTCGTCGCGAGTGCGCTCCCAGCGCTCCGCCAGCCCCGGCCGCACCGAGTGGTCCGCTCCGAGAACCGTGAGCCCCCGCTGCGTGGCCAGCATCACCGGATAGTTGGCCCAGCTCTCGGGGTCCGAGTGACTCCAGTCCAGCGTGGTGGGCATCGCGGGCACCACCACCTTGACGCCCGCGTCGGGCTGAAAGCCGCACGGCCCGCAGGCCCCGGTCACCCAGGCCAGCAAGAGACACCACCAGGCGAGTCGCGCGCGAGGAGCCACCGGAGCACGTTGTACCCCGAAGCGCCGCTCCCCCGAAAAGGAGAAGCCAGGAGACCGGCGACTCCTGGTCGGCCGGCATCCTGGCTTCGGTACCTCACGGAGGAAACTCCTCCGCTGTCACCCCGGCACTAGGCCGGGGCGGGGGCCGGCGTGGACGGAAGGTCCGGCGGCGCGGCCTTCAGGCTGTCGGAGAACGGCTTGCGGCCGAACTCCTCCGGCTTCTCCAACACCAGCGCCTCGCGCAGCACGTCGTCCACGAACTCCACCGGGACGATGCGCAGCTGCTTGCGAATCTTCAGCGGGATGTCCTTCAGGTCCTTCTTGTTCGCCTTCGGGATGAGGACCGTCTTGATGCCCGCCCGGTGCGCGGCCAGCGTCTTCTCCTTCAGGCCGCCGATGGGGAGCACCCGTCCACGCAGGGTGATTTCACCCGTCATCGCGACGTCGCGACGGATGAGGACCCGCGTGAGCGCGCTCACCAACGCCGTGCAGATGGTGACACCCGCCGAGGGACCGTCCTTCGGAATGGCGCCTTCCGGCAGGTGGACGTGGATGTCGTAGTTCTCGAACACCTTGCGGTCGATACCGAAGCGCTCGGCGCGGCTGCGCACGTACGACATGGCCGCCTGGGCGGACTCCTGCATCACCTCACCCAGCTTGCCGGTGATGATGAGCTTGCCCTTGCCCGGCATCACGGTGGCCTCGGTGGTGAGAATCTCACCGCCCAGCTCCGTCCACGCAAGGCCGGTGACGATGCCCACCTGGTCCTCCTGCTCCGCCACGCCGTACCGGTAGCGCGGGGTGCCCAGGAACTTCATCGCCATCTTGCGGTCCACCGCCATGTCCCGCTTGCCGTTCTTCAGCACGTCGCGGGCAATCTTCCGGTACACGCCGCCAATCTCACGCTCGAGCGAGCGCACACCGGACTCACGCGTGTAGCGGTGGATGATGGTCTTCAGCGCCTCTCGGCTGATGTCCACCTTGATGTCCGCCAGCCCGTTGGCCTCCTGCTCCTTCGGGATGAGGTAGCGCCGGGCGATGGAGAGCTTCTCCGGCTCGGTGTACCCCGCGATGCGAATCACCTCCATGCGGTCCTGCAGAGGACCGGGGATGTTGTGCATCGTGTTCGCGGTGCAGATGAACATCACCTTCGACAAGTCGTAGTCGAGGTCCAGGTAGTGGTCGTTGAAGTTGTGGTTCTGCTCGGGGTCCAGCACCTCCAGGAGCGCCGCGCTCGGGTCGCCTCGGAAGTCCGTGGACATCTTGTCGATTTCGTCGAGCAGGAAGACGGGGTTGTTGCTGCCCGCCTTCTTCAGCGACTGGATGAGCTTGCCCGGCATCGCGCCGATGTACGTGCGCCGATGGCCGCGAATCTCGGCCTCGTCCCGCACGCCGCCCAAGGACAGGCGCACGAACTTGCGACCCGTGGCCCGAGCAATCGAGCGCGCCAGCGACGTCTTGCCCACGCCCGGAGGACCCACGAAGCACAGCACGGGGCCCTTGAGCTTCTTCACCAGCTGCTGCACGGCCAGGTACTCGAGGATGCGCTCCTTCGGCTTCTTCAAGCCGTAGTGGTCCTCGTTGAGCACCGTCTCCGCTTCCGTCACGTCGAGCCTGTCTTGCGTCTCGTCGTACCAGGGGAGGCTGATGATCCAGTCGATGTAGTTGCGGACGACGGTGGCCTCGGCGCTCATCGGGCTCATCATCCGGAGCTTCTTCAGCTCCTTCTTGACCTTGAGCGTGGCCTCCTTGCTCATCCGCTTGTTCTTCAGCTTCTCTTCAATCTCCTGAATCTCGTTCTTGAACTCGTCGCGCTCACCCAGCTCCTTCTGAATGGCCTGCATCTGCTCATTCAGGTAGTACTCCTTCTGGGTCTTCTCCATCTGCTTCTTGACGCGGGTGCGGATCTTCTTCTCCACCTGGAGAATCTCGATCTCCCCCTGCATCAGCTCGTACAGCTTCTCCAGCCGCTTGGCCGGGGACTCCGTCTCGAGCAGCGCCTGCTTGTCGTTCAGCTTCAGCGACAGGTGCGCGACGATGGTGTCAGCGAGCCGCGCCGGGTCGTCGATGCTGGCGACCTGCATCAGCATCTCTGGCGGGATGCGCTTGTTGAGTTTGACGAAGGCCTCGAACACGGAGTGGACGCTGCGAACCAGCGCCTCCAGCTCCACGCTCTTCTCCGTCTGCTCTTCGACTTCCTCGACCTCCACCATGAAGAAGGCGTCGTTGGGGTGGAACTTCTTCACCTTGGCCCGGCGCACGCCTTCCACCAGCACCTTCACCGTGCCGTCAGGCAGGGGAAGCAGCTGGATGACATGGCCCATGGTGCCGAAGTGGAAGATGTCGTCAGGAGAGGGGTCATTCGTCTTGGCCTTCTTCTGGGCGGCCAGCAGGATGACGGCCTTGTCGTCCGGCCCCTTGTGAGCCATCGCGTCCTTCAACGCCGCGATGGACTTCTCCCGGCCGACGAACAGCGGAACCACCATGTGCGGGAACACGATGATGTCCCGAAGGGGCAAGAGCGGGACGGTGAGTCCCCGCTTCTGGGCTTCCTTCTTGTCGTCACGTCCGAAGAACATGTATCCGCCACCTGCTGGCCTACCGGGAGGGTAGGCCCCTGAAGAGTTGCCCGGTTGCTCGCCCGACGAGCGCTTACCCGGGGTGAAGCATGTCTATAACACGTCGGTTTCAGGCGCCGTTCCCCGCCTCAAGATTGGGGAACGACTTGCTGCCTTCAAGGGAACACCCGGAGCCGACTCGGGTGTCCGCCTGGGGTGTCAGCGGCCCTGCGCTGACTGCCCACCCTGGAGCCCTCCCACCTCCAACGCCTGGAACAAGAACGCGTACTGGTCCGCGCTGGATTCAATGCTCTTGGCCACCTGGTCCGCGCCACCATGTCCCGCGTTCATTTCGATGCGGAGCAGGGCGGGTGACAAGCCGCCAGGTGCGTTCTGCACCGCCGCGATGAACTTGCGAGCGTGCATGGGGTCCACCCTGTCATCGTGGTCCGCGGACATCATCAAGAGCGCGGGGTAGCGCACGTCCGAACGGACGTGGTGGTAGGGCGAGTAGGCGTGAAGCGTCCGGAAGTCCTCGGCCTTCTCCGCCGTCCCGTACTCGGGAATCCACGTCCGCCCGCTTCCGAAGAGGTGGTAGCGCACCATGTCCAGCAAGGGCACCTGGCACACCACCGCGCCGTACAGCTCCGGGCGCTGAGTCATGGCCGCCCCCACCAGCAGGCCGCCGTTGCTGCCGCCCTGGATGGCCAGGCGGCGGGGCTGGGTGTACTTCTCGCGGATGAGGTACTCGGCGGCGGCGTGGAAGTCGTCGAAGACGTTCTGCTTGTTCGCCTGGCGACCGGCCTCATGCCACGACGTCCCGTACTCGCCGCCCCCGCGCAGGTTGGCCACCGCATACACGCCTCCCGCGTCCAGCCAGGGCAGGATGCTGGCTCGGAAGCTGGCCTCCATGTTCACGTTGAAGCCGCCATACCCGTACAGCAGCGTGGGGGCGTCACCGTCCCGCTTCAGGCCCTTTCGGTACACCAGGAACATGGGCACGCGGGTGCCGTCCTTGGAGGGGTAGAAGACCTGGTCCACGGTGTAGGCCGTCGGGTCCATGGGCAGCTCCACCTGGGCCCACAGCTCTGACTTCCCGCTCTGGACGGACGTCTTGTAGACGCGCCGGGGCGTGGTGAAGGACGTGAAGACGAAATAGGCCTCATCCTCGTCCTCCAGGCCGGACAGGTTGGAGGCCGCGCCCACGCCCGGCAGCTCCACCTCGCGCACGGGCTTGCCCCGCAGCGTCGTCACGCGGATGACGGTGGTGGCGTCCTTCATGTACTCCAGCGCCAGGTGCCCCCCGACGATGTTCATCGTCTGGAGCGAGGCCACCGGGTCCTCGGGGACGATTTCCTTCCACGAGGCACGTGCGGGGTGCGCCGGGTCCACCTCGAACACGCGCTGGCGCGGAGCGCCCTCGTCGGTGTTGACGTAGAAGCGGCCCTTCCAGGCCAGGGCGGTGTAGCGGGCGCCCTGCCCCTTCACCAGCAGACGGAAGTCCTTCTCCCCGGGCCGCTTCCAGTAGATGTCGTTCTCGTTCCAGCCCCGGAGCACGTAGACGAAGAGGAACTGGCCGTCGCGGCTCAAGTCGCCCTGGAGGAAGGTGCTCGGGTCACCCGTGTGCGGGTGCACCAGCGCGTCCTTCGCGGGGTCCTCGCCGAGCGCGTGGAAGCGCAGCGTGGTGTATCCCGGCCGCGCGTCCACGGGGATGGAGGCGTCGGTGGGCAGCCACTCGTAATAGAAGCCCTTGCTGTCCGGCGTCCACCGGGGCTGGGCGTACTTGGCCCCTTCGATGACATCCGCCTTCGACCACTGGCCCGAGTCCACGTCCACCACGTGCAGCACGGCCTCGTCGGCCGCGTTGGGCTTTTGCGCGAAGACGAGCTTCTTGCCGTCCCACGAAGGTGCCCACGTGCCCAGCGACACGGAGCCGTCCTGGCTCCAGCCGTTCGGGTCCAGGAGGACTTTCTCCGCGCCCTTCTCACCGTCGCGCCAGTAGAGGACCGCCTTCTCCTTGTCCTTGTGGGTGCGCATGTAGAAGTAGCGGCCCGCGCGCCGGCTGGGCATGGAGATGGAGTCCACGTAGAACAGCTCGCGGAAGCGGCGCACCAGCGCGTCGCGGCCGGGCACCTTCGCCAGGGCCTCGCGCGCGACGGCATCCTGCGCCTTCATCCACGCCTGGACTTCGGGTGCCTTCTCGTCTTCCAGCCAGCGGTAGGCGTCCGACACCGGCACGCCGTGCACCGTGTCCACCACCGCGTCCACCCGTGTCGCCGGGTATGCCATGCGCGAGTGTTCCTCCTGGGCCCGCGCCCCCACCGGAGGCGCTTCCCGTTCCGCCGGCTTCGAGCCAGCGCAGGCAGAGAGCATCAACCACAAGGCGGGCAGGGGCAGCCGTCTCATGGAGCCAGCACATACAGAAAGCCCCACGCCCGTCCCACAAAAACCGTGGGCCGCCTGGAAGGCCGGCCCTGCTCCAGAATGGATGGGGCGCGTCGGGCCTGCTGCCTGGCCCTTGACGCGCCCCGTCACATCTCAAGGGGCCGCCCCTGGAAGAGGCGGCCCGGCGCCGCGCTAGGCGGATTCCTTCTTCGGCTCCGCGGGCTCTTTCTCCGCCGCGGAATGGAGGATGACGGGCTCGCTCTTCTTGAGGATGACCTCCTCGGAAATGAGCACCTCGCGCACCGTCTTGCGGGACGGGATTTCATACATCACGTCCAGCATGGCCGACTCGAGGATGGAGCGCAGGCCGCGGGCACCGGCCTTGCGGCGGATGGCCTCGCTGGCGATGGCCTTGAGCGCGCCGTCGGTGAACTTCAGCGCCACGCCGTCCAGCTCGAAGAGCTTCTTGTACTGCTTGGTGAGCGCGTTCTTCGGCTGGTTGAGGATGTTGATGAGCGCGGGCTCATCCAGCTCCTCCAGCGCGGTGATGATGGGCAGACGGCCGATGAACTCCGGAATCATGCCGAACTTGAGCAGGTCCTCCGGCTCCACGTGCTTGAGCAGCTCCGTGAGGTTGCGCTGCTTCTTGGACTGGATGTCCGCGCCGAAGCCCAGGCTGCGACCACCCAGGCGCCGCTCGATGACCTGGTCCAACCCGCCGAAGGCGCCACCGCAGATGAAGAGGATGTTGGTGGTGTCCACCTGCAGGAACTCCTGCTGGGGGTGCTTGCGGCCACCCTTGGGCGGAACGTTGGCCACCGTACCTTCGATGATCTTCAGCAGGGCCTGCTGAACGCCCTCGCCGCTGACGTCGCGGGTGATGGAGGGGTTCTCCGACTTGCGGGCAATCTTGTCGATTTCGTCGATGTAGACGATGCCGCGCTGCGCCCGCTCGATGTCGTGGTCGGCCGCCTGGAGCAGGTTGACGATGATGTTCTCGACGTCCTCGCCCACGTAGCCGGCCTCGGTGAGGCACGTGGCGTCCGCAATCGTGAAGGGGACGTTGAGGATGCGCGCCAGCGTCTGCGCCAGGAGCGTCTTGCCGCTGCCCGTGGGGCCCAGGAGGAGGATGTTGCTCTTCTGGAGCTCCACGTCCTCGAGCGCGACCTTGGACTCGATGCGCTTGTAGTGGTTGTGAACGGCCACCGACAGCGTCTTCTTCGCCCGCTCCTGGCCAATGACGTACTCATCCAGCACGGCCTTGATTTCAGAGGGCCGGGGGATGCGCAGCTTGGTGTCCTTGGTCTCCTCGCGGTCGATCTCCTCCGCGATGATGTCGTTGCACAGCCCGATGCACTCGTCGCAGATGTAGACCGTTGGCCCCGCGATGAGCTTCTTCACTTCCTTCTGCGACTTGCCGCAGAAAGAGCAGCAGAGGGTCTGGTTGTCTCGCTTCTCCACGTTCTTGCCCGCCATGAAATCCCTCGCTGCGCCTGTAAAGCCGCCACCCTGCCTCGCGCCACCCGACCCGGCCTCAAAGCAATCTAGTCAGCCCCCATCAGGGACGTCCACGCGCCTTCCCGGTACTTAACAGGGAGAGTGGGTCGGCGCAGAAAGCAGAAAGCCGGAGGCGCGGGGACGAATTCCCGCGGCTCCGGCCACCGGCCGAGGCGTCAAGCCCCGGCGAACGGCTACTTCTTCTCGTCCTTGCCCAGCCCCACGACCTTTCGGGGGTTCTGGATTTCATCCACGATTCCGTAGGCTTTCGCCTCCGTGGCGCCCATGAAGTAGTCGCGATCCGTGTCCTTCTCGACGCGCTCGATGGTCTGCCCGGTGTGCTTGACGATGATCTCGTTGAGCTTCGCCTTCATCCGCAGGATTTCCCGGGCCTGGATTTCGATATCCGTGGCCTGGCCCCGCACCCCGCCCAGCGGCTGGTGGATCATGATGCGGCTGGAGGGCAGCGAGTAGCGCTTGCCCTTCGTCCCGGCGAGCAGGAGCACGGCCCCCATCGACGCCGCCTGCCCCACGCAGATGGTGGAGACCGGCGGCTTGACGTACTGCATCGTGTCGTAGATGGCCATGCCCGCCGTCACGGAGCCGCCCGGCGAGTTGATGTAGATGTTGATGTCCTTGTCCGGGTCTTCGGACTCGAGGAACAGCAACTGGGCGACGATGACGTTGGCCACGTCATCGTCGATTTCGGTGCCCAGCATGATGATGCGGTCCTTCAGGAGCCGACTGTAGATGTCGTACGAGCGCTCACCGCGGTGCGTCTGCTCGATGACGTAGGGAACGGGCATGAAGGGCATGTCGACCTCGAGTAGCGGGCTGAAGCGCTGAAGACGGCTCGGAAGAGAACCTCAGGAATACTTCGCCCGGCCCTTCAGGAATTCAATCGTCTTTTCCTCGCGCAGTCGCAGAGACAACCCGAGGCGCTCGTCCGGACCCTTGAAGTACTTCTTCACGGCGGCCACCGGCTGGCCCGCCTCGACGGCGAGCTGCTCGATGCGCGCTTCCACGTCCGCCTCGGACGCCTGCACGCCCTCCTTGAGGGCGATGGACTCCAGGAGCAGCGTGCCCTTCACTTCCTGGAGGGCCTTCTCGCGCATCTCCTCGCGCAGCCGGTTGAAGTCCAGGTTCAGACGGCTGGGGTCCACGCCCGAGCGCTGCAGCTGCTGCAGGGCGCCACGCAGCATGGAGTCCATGGCGCGCTCCACCATGGCGCGGGGGACCTCGAACGGGTTGCGCTCCACGAGCACCTTCACCAGGGCCTCGCGCTCGTCGTTGTCCGCTTGCGAACGGCGCGCCTTCTCCATGTCGGTGCGCAGCTTGCCGCGCAGCTCCTCCATCGTCTGCGCGATGCCCGTCTCCTTGGCGAACTCGTCGTTGAGCTCGGGGCTGATCTCCTTCTTCAGCGCCTTGAGGGTGACGTGGAAGCGGCCCGTCTTCCCCTTCACCTCTTCCACCCGGTAGTCCGCGGGGAAGGCGTAGTCGATGTCCTTGGACTCGCCCACCTTCACGCCTTCCAGGGCGGCGATCTTCGACTCCACCAACTCACCGGGCTGCACCTGGACGGTGATGCCCTCGGCCTTGCTGCCGGTGAACGGCTGGCCGTCCACGGTGGCGTCATAGTCCACGGTGGCGTAGTCGCCGGAGGCCGCCGAGTCGCGGTCGGCGACGGGCTCCAGCCGGCTCAGCGACTGGCGCATGCGGTCCAGCTGCTCGTTGACCTGCTCGTCGGTGACGGCGGCGTCCGACTTCGTCAGGGGCAGCTCCGCGTACTCCTTCGCCTCGACCTTGGGCTTGACCTCCACCCGGGCCTCGAAGGTGAACGGAGCGTCGGCCTTGAGGCCCGCGTTGGTCACCTGCGGGCTGGCGACGACCTCCACGTTGTGCTCGCGCACGGCGTCCAGGTAGGCGGTCTGCACCACGCGCTGGATGACCTCGTCCTCGACCTGGTCCTTGAAGCGCTGCTCCAGGATGCGCCGGGGAACCTTGCCCTGGCGGAAGCCGGGCAGCTTCACCTGCTTACTCAGCGCGGAATAAGCGCGGTTCAGCTCTTCCGCCACGCGGGCGGACTCGACCTCGATGGAGAGCTTCTTCTCAACGGGAGAGAGCTCCTCGACCTGGACCTTCATACGGGCCTCGCTCGCCGCCGCCTCGGACAGTCGTCCCGAGCGGCGCCGGTTAAGTGGGACGTGCGCCTTTAGGGGATAGGCACGAACGGGTCAACGCGAAATGGGCGAGGAGGGACTCGAACCCTCACACCTTGCGGTACCAGATCCTAAGTCTGGCGCGTCTACCAGTTTCGCCACCCGCCCGGATGCGCCGCGTGCCGTGTTCCGTACATACCGCGAAACGTCCGCTGGACATCAGCATGCGGCGGCTGCTCGGAAAAACAAACGGGGCCTCTCCATTGCTGGAGAGACCCCGTAATGAGAGCGGAGGGAATCGAACCCACAACCTATGGATTAAGAGTCCATTGCTCTGCCAATTGAGCTACGCTCCCGGCACTGCGCTTGGCCCGTCGGCTGCGTGACGTCCAAGTGGCGGCGGTAACTATAGAAGGCCGGCCGCGCTGTCAAAAAGTATTTTCGTCCCCCCTGCATTACCACGCTGAGCGATCACCTCTCGGAGACGCCGAGTCCGGGTGACGCCGCGCCGCCCGCCCCACGGGCTGGCGCCACCGTGGGTCCTCGCGCGGATGAAACAGACTCCCAGCACCTCTGTTGAACGGGGCCACGTCGGGCCTTCCATCCCAGTCCACCGGGACGGCGGGCACGCACGGCCCCCCATTCGGGATTCGCACGGGTGCACCGCCGAGGCACAGGCGGGCGGACGGAGGTCGTCCGCCCTTTTCGCGCAGGACGTATGCAGGAGACGACAGTGACGGAAGCCAACATGTCCCCGAAGGTGGAAGAAACGGGCTCGGCCCTCGGCAACTGGAGCCGGGAGCGCATGGAGCTGATTCGACGCACCATCTGCCCGCGGGGAATCAGCGAGGACGAGTTCGCCCTCTTCATCGAGCAGTGCAAGCGCAGCGGGTTGGACCCCCTCCTCAAGGAGGCCTTCTGCGTGGCCCGCCGGCAGAACATCGGCAACCGGGAGCGCCCCAACTGGGTGAACAAGTACGAGTTCCAGCCCTCCGAGGCCGGCATGCTCGCCCGAGCGGAGCGCTTTCCGGACTTCAAGGGCATCCAGGCGAGCGCGGTGTTCGCCGAGGACGATATCGTCGTGGACCAGGGCAAGGGCGAAGTCGTGCACCGCTTCAATCCGGCCAAGCGCAAGGGTGCGCTGGTGGGAGGCTGGTCTCGCGTGGTGCGCGACGGAAAGCTGCCCGTCGTGGTGTGGCTGGACTTCAGCGGGTACGTCCAGCAGACGCCGCTGTGGGCCAAGATTCCCACGACGATGATTGAAAAGTGCGCCCGGGTGGCGGCGCTGCGCAAGGCGTATCCCGAGGCCTTCGGGGGCTTGTACGTCCGCGAGGAGATGCCGGCGGACGACTTCGAGCCGGTGGCCACAAGCCATGCGGAGCCCCCGGGCGCCTACGAGGTGCTGGGCGCGCGTCCCGGCCCGGTGAAGGCGTCCTTCCCCACCCTGCCCGCCGCCGCGCCCGCCAGGGAGGAGAAGCCACAGAGGCTGGACGTCGACGTGCCGCTGGCGCCTCTTCCCCCCAAGGAGTCGGCGAAGGCCGTGGAGGTGGATGCCGCTGAAGCACCCCACTCCCCCGAGCCGTCCGCCCCGCGCGCCAGCCTCAAGGCCAGCGCCGTGGTGGTGGCGTTCGGTCCGTACAAGGGGAAGACAGCCTCGGAGCTCTCCGACGAGGAGCTGAGCGAGAGCATCGAGTTGGCGAACGAGAAGCTGATGGAGCAGCCCCGTGCGCGCTGGGCCAAGGCGATGCGAGACAACCTGCTCGCGCTGGAGGCGGAGACGGAGCTGCGCTGCCGGGTGCCCACCGCCGACAAGGGCAACGGCGCCTCGCACGGAGCCTGATCCACACCCGGACGCGGTGAAGTCCTCCTCCGCCGGAAGAGCCTCGGCGGAGGACGGGCCACGCGGATCCACGGGTGCGAAGAGGCGGACGTCTCTCCGGAGGCGCCGTTGCTCGGGCGCGGATCATCGGAGTGACAGGGTACTGGAGCGCGCTCGGAGGGACTTGAACCCCCAACCCCTGGGTTCGAAGCCCAGTGCTCTATCCAGTTGAGCTACGAGCGCAGAGTACGGATGGGGAAAAACGTGGGCGGCCAACCGGGGTCGAACCGGCAACCTCTGGAGTCACAGTCCAGCGCTCTAACCAGTTGAGCTATGGCCGCCGTTCCGCAACGGCGTTTGAAGCGTGGCTTCCCTACCGTGGAAAGCCGGGCCAGTTCAAGGCCCAAATGTCACAGCAGCCAGGTTGGCGCCCCAAGCAGGACTCGAACCTGCGACCCCCGACTTAGAAGGTCGGTGCTCTATCCAGCTGAGCTATTGGAGCTGGCCGGGCCGCCTGCTTCCACTTCGCTACTTAAAGTCGGGGCGAGAGGATTCGAACCTCCGACCCCCTGCGCCCAAGGCAGGTGCGCTACCAGGCTGCGCTACGCCCCGAAAAGTAGAGTGCGGCATTGTTGAACCATCGCGGACGGACGCGCAAGGACAACGTGTCTGACCAGCTCGCTCAAGTGCCCGTGGTGAGCATCAGCAGCCTGGGCTTCATCTTCCGGAAGGCCGCGCCCCGGTGCGACACGGCGGACTTCTCCTCCGGGGTCAGCTCCGCCATCGTCCGGCCACTGTCCGGAAACATGAAGATGGGGTCATAGCCGAAGCCATGCGTCCCGCTCGGCGCGTGGCCGATGCGGCCCTCGCACCGCCCCTCCTCCACGTGCGTCCGGCCGTCCGGCCACGCCAGCGCCAGCGCGCAGCGGAACGACGCCGTGCGCTTCGCGTCGGGCACCCCGGTCAGCGCGGAGAGCAGCTTCTGGTACCGGGCCTTGTCATCCCCCGGCGCGTACCGGGCGGACAACACGCCGGGCTGGCCATCCAGCGCGTCCACGCAAAGTCCGGAGTCGTCCGCCAGCGCGGGCAGTCCGGTGGCCCGGGCATACTCCAGCGCCTTCTTCACCGCGTTGGCCTCGAAGGTGTCGCCGTCCTCCTCGGGCTCGGGGATGGGCGGCAGGTCCCCAAGCGACACCACCTCCACCGAGTCCCCCACCAGCTCCCGCAGCTCGCGCAGCTTTCCCTTGTTGGTGGTGGCGAAGAGGAGCTTCGACGTGCCCGTCGTCATTCGAGGGCCTTGGCCTGCGCGACGACGAGCTGCTGGATGGCGGCGAGCCCCCCGTCGAGCATCGCGTCCATCGTCTTGCGGTCGAAGAGCTGGTGCTCGGCGGTGCCCTGCACTTCCACCATGCGCCCGTCCCCCGTGGCCACGATGTTCAGGTCCACGTCCGCCTTCGAGTCCTCCTCGTAATCCAGGTCCACGCGCACCTCGCCCCCCACCACGCCCACGGACACCGCGGCCATGGGCGTCAGCTTGGGCGTCTTGGTGAGGGTGCCCGCCTTCTGCAGCGAGCGCAGCGCGAGTACCAGGGCCACGTAGGCGCCCGTAATCGAGGCGGTGCGCGTGCCGCCGTCCGCCTGAATCACGTCGCAGTCCAGCGTGAGGGTGCGCGTGCCCAGGGTGGTCAGGTCCACCGCGGCGCGCAGGGAGCGGCCGATGAGCCGCTGGATTTCCATGGTGCGGCCGGTCTGCTTTCCCTTGGCCGCCTCGCGGTGGCTGCGCGTGTGCGTGGCCCGGGGCAGCATGCCGTACTCGGCCGTCACCCAGCCGGTGCCCTTGCCCATCAGGTGCGGGGGGACGCGCTCCTCGGTGGAGCACGTGACGAGCACCTTGGTGTGGCCAAACTCCACCTGCACGGAGCCCTCCGCATAGCGGGACACTCCGGGGGTGATGATGACGGGGCGAAGGTCCAGCGCACCACGTTGGAAGGAACGCACGGCGAGCTCCTGGGGAAGTGAGGCGAGCGTCCCTTCTCTACCAGAGCCGCGCGGCGCGCGTGGCGTCCCCATCGCCCGCCTGTCCAATCGCCGAGCCCATCAGGGGGAGACGGGGCCCGCCACCTGGGCGGGCCGGGCGGCATCCCGCCGACGCGTCTCACGCAGGAAGGCGAGCACGCCCTCGCTGATCGCCTCGGCCAGCTTCTCCTGGTAGTCGTCCCGCCCCAGCCGCATGCCCTCCTCCGGATGGGAGATGTAGCCCACCTCGACGAGCACGGCCGGACACTCCACGCCGGAGAGCACGAAGAAGGGCGCCTGTTGCACGCCCCGGTCCGCCGCGCGTGTGCGAGCCACCAGGCGGGGGTGGATGGCATAGGCCAGCCGGGAGGAATCCGAGTGCGCCTCCGTGCGGACCAGGTCCTCGAGGATGAGCGCCAGTGTCGAGTCGCCGCGTGCCACGCGGGACATGGGCGCCTCCGCGTTCTCCCGGTCCGCCACCGCGAGGGCCGCCTCACCCGAGGCACTGGCGGACAGGAAGTAGGTCTCCACGCCCTCGGTGCGCGCGCGCATGCGGGGCGTGGGCATGGAGTTGGCGTGGATGGAGATGAAGAGGTCCGCGCCGTGGTCGTTCGTCATCTCCACGCGCTCGGTGAGCGTCACCAGCGCGTCGCGCTCCCGCGTCAGGTAGACCTCTCCACCCGCCGCCTCCAGCTTCGAGCGAAGCCGGTGGGCAATCTGGAGCGCCACTTCCTTCTCGCGCAGCGCGCCCGGCCCCTTCGCGCCTTCCTTGATTCCACCGTGCCCCGGGTCGATGACGATGCGCGCGGGGCGCTCGCCGGCACCGGCGGTGACGGGGACGAGCCAGAGGAAGGCAACGAAGGCCAGGAGGGGGCGGAGGGACAGCGGCATGCCGGGGTGGAATGCTAGCGGAGCCCCACCCCGGGCGCGAAATCCCAGCCCGGCCCGGGTTCGGAAGCTCGGCGGTCCGGCGGTTCAGCCGATGACTTCGATTGCGGGGCGCCCCGCCCGGACTTCACCGATGAGGGCCGCGTCCACGCCCGCCTTCTCCAGGGTCTTGAGGGCCTTGAGCGCGTCGCTCGCGGGCACGCTGGCCAACAGCCCACCGTTGGTCTGCGCGTCGGCGAGCACCCACTGAATCGCCTCCGGCAACCCCTTGGGGAAGCGGACCTTCTTCTGGACGTGGGCCAGGTTGGACCGGGTGCCGCCGGGCACCACCCCCGCCTCGGCCAGCGCGGGCACTTCGGCGATGAGGGGGATGCGCTCCAGGTCGATGGCCGCGCGCGTCTTCGCGCCCGTCATCATCTCCAACAGGTGGCCCAGAAGGCCGTAACCCGTCACGTCGGTGAGCGCGTTCACCTTGAACCTGCCGGACGCGAAGACCTCGCCCGCGGCGCGGTTCAGGGTGGTCATCACCGCGACCACGCGCTTCTGGAGCTGCTTCGAGGCGAGCCCGCGCTTGATGGCCGTGGTCGCGATGCCCGTGCCCAGCGGCTTGGTGAGCAGCAGCACGTCGCCCGGCTTCGCGCCCGCGTTGGTGAGGACCTTCTTCGGATCCACCACGCCGGTGACGGCCAGGCCGTACTTGGGCTCCGGGTCTCGAATGCTGTGGCCCCCGAGGATGGAGATGCCCGCCTCCTCCACCTTGGACTGGCCCCCCGCGAGAATCTTCGACAGCACGGACAGCGGGAGGCTGTCCGGGAAGCCGACGAGGTTGAGCGCGAACAGTGGCTTCGCCCCCATCGCGTAGATGTCCGAGAGGGCATTCGCCGCGGCGATGGCCCCGAACTGGAACGGGTCGTCCACCACCGGCGGGAAGAAGTCCACCGTCTCCACCACGGCGAGGCCGGGCGAGAGGCGGTAGACGGCCGCATCGTCGTTCGTGTTGAAGCCCACCAGGGCCTGAGGGGCGCGGGAGGATTTCAGTCCCCCCAGGATTTTCGACAGGTCCCCGGCCTTGAGCTTCGCCGCGCATCCCGCGCAGTGACTCAGCTCGGTGAGGCGCAGGCGCTTCACCGACTTCGCGTTCGCCACGGCGTGTTCCCCTTTTCGGACCCGCCCGGATGAGGGGCGGGCCAGGTGTCCGACTCAGATGATGCGCACGTACTCGCGCTTGAGGAGCTGTACCAGACCCTCCGCCGTGACGACATCATCCGCGTCCGCGCGGTCCAACACGCCCACCAGGGTGCCCTGGTTGATGACCAGCTGGAGCACGTCCAAAAGCTCCGGCGTGAGTTCCTTGAGCGGCGCCGCCAGTGGGACGACGAGTTGGAGCATCGCCTCCGGGGGCGGCAGGCTCGGCTGGAGGCGCTTGAGCTCGTCGAGCTGACGGAGCGCATCCATCAGCAGCGCCTCCGTGGACGAGTCCAGCTCCACCATGAACTCCTGGGTGTCCGCCGGACGCAGCTCGAAGTCGCCCTGCTCCCAGGTGATGATGCGGTTGAAGCTCTTCTGCGGCCCCAGGTTGTGGTTCTCGTTGATGACCGCGTAGTACACGCGACCCTGGCGCAGGTAGATCTTCCCCTCCTGGGCGCTGTTGACGACCAGCACGCCGTTCTTCTTGGAGGTGTGGAAGAGCTGCAGCAGGTCCGGCAGGGGGATTTCCTCAATCTTCCCCGTCATGGAGCTGCCCTTGGTGGTGGTCCGCGCGGCCTGGGCGGCGGCGGCCTCCTCCAGCTTCAGCTTGGCCATGCTCTCGTCCACGTTGGCGCCGTCAGCGCCCTGGTGCACGAGCTTGAGGATGGAGGTGCCAATGAGGATGCGGTCCCCCTCCTTGAGCCGGGCCTGCTTCACCTTCTCGCCGTTGACGAAGGTGCCGTTGGTCGAGCCGAGGTCCTCGATGGTGATCTTCCCATCCGAGAAGCTGATCTTCGCGTGCTTGCGAGAGACCATGTCCTCGACGAGCACCATGTCCAGCTCGCTGGAGCGGCCGATGACGATCTGCTTCTCCGCCTTCAGCGGGAACTCTCCGCCCTGGTACTTCCCGGAGATGAACTTCAGGGCATAGGTCTTCGTAATATCCATGGTCATCAACCCGCCTGCTCCACCTTGCCGGGGTCCTTCACCAGGTTGAGATACATCTGCGCGCTCTTGTTGTCCGGGCTGCGCGCCAGCACGTCCTCCCACACCTGCACCGCCTCCGCCCTGCGACCGGCGGAGTACAGCGCCACGCCGTACTGGATACGGCCTGGGATGAAGGATGGGTTCTGGGCGATGACCTGCTCGTACTCGGCGATGGCCGCCACGTTGTCACCCGCGTCGCGCAGGGCGTTGCCCAGCTTGAGGCGGATGTCCACGAACTGGGGACACAGGCCCAGCGCGCGACGGTACTCCTCGACGGCCTTCTGCCAGGCGCCGCTGGACGCGTACACGTCGCCAATCTCGCCGTACATGTTGGCGATCTTCTTCTCGACGTAGGGGTCCAACTCACCGGGGCCGGTCTTCTGCCGGGACAAGGCGGCCTGGTAGACCTCCTTCGCCTCGGCGTACTTCCCCATGTCGTTGTAGATGACCGCCAGGTTCAGCGCCGCTTCGGTGTACGCCGGATTCAGGTTCAGCGCGGACTCGAACGCCCGCTGCGCCCGGGCGAACTGGCCCTGGTCGTGGTAGATGATGCCGAGCATGTTGAATACGTCCGCGAACGTCGGATTCTGCTCGACGATTTTCGCGAGGTACTGCTCGGCCTGGGCGTACTGCTTCTTCTCGAAGTAGCCGCGCCCGAGGGTCAGTAGCTGCTTGAGGGGCTCTTCCATGACTCGGCCCGTCCTCGGGCCCTGCCTCCGACGCAGGTAGCCTACATGAGCCCGGGCGAAAACAAGAATTCATCACCGTGAAGCGTGAGCGACAGCGACCGTTGGCCCCGGGTGTCCACCGGCCTCGACGGGAGAGAGCCCTGCAGCCGCCAGTGCTCCGTGACGACCGCCTCCTCCCGCTCCAAACGGATGTACCACGCCTCCGCCCGATAGACGCGTCCTCGCATCATCTTCAGCTCTTCCCATTCGGGTCCCGCCACTCCGGGATTTCCCGGCACGGTCAGCCGACTCAGGGCCTCCGCGTTCGCCGTCTCGAGCGCGCGGCGCCGGGCCTCCAGCGCGGCCACCACGGCGACCAGTCGAGGGGCGGCGGAGGGCTCGGGTTCCCAGTCTCCATTCTTGAAGACGAAGGGCACGCGCTCCACGCCGGCCGTGCCCACCTGGGTAGGGCCCAGCGTCCCCTTGAAGTCGAGGGTGGCGAAGGCCTCCGCCCGCTTCGCACCGGGCTCCACCGTCACGGTGATGCGGGCGAAGTGGTGCTCCTGGGAGACGAGCGGCGCGGCCGCGTGGGGGATGGGCAGGGAAAGCCCGTAGGCCTCGGTCTGCTTCAGGACGGTGATGACCTCAGCCTCGGGCCCCGCGGCGAAGCCCAGGAGCCGGGGGACGAGCACCGCGCAGGCGGCGAGCACCGCCAGTCCGGCGATGAACAGGCCGCCCAGGCGGCTCCATTGCTGCGTCGTCCTCACGTGCCCAGCATGCGCTGGGCCTTCTCCGCGGCGGGAGTCCCGGGCAGGCGGCGCAGCACCTGGCGCAGCGTCTCCTCCGCGCGCTTCGGGTCATTCAGCTTCACGTACGCCTCATGCAGGTCGAAGAGCGCCTCCTCCTCGAAGGGCGTGCCCGGATACTTGGTGAGAAGGGCCTCCAGTCGCTGGGCGACGGCCTTCCAGCGCTCGCGCTTCGTGTAGAAGCGGGCCACGTACAGCTCGTGCTCGGCCAGCCGCTTGCGCGCCTCGTCCGCGTGCTTCTTGGCCTCCGGGGCGAACTCCGAATCGGGGTACTGGCGGAGGAACTCCTCCATGGTGGACAGCCCCGCGCGAATCTCCACCTGGTCCTTCTCCTCCGAGGGCGGGAGGGCGAAGAAGTCGGAGGGATACTCCTCCACGTGGGTGAGGGCGGAGCGGAAGGCGGCGTAGTCCACCTTGGCGTGGGTGGGGTGGAGCTTGATGAAGGACTGGTACTGGTCCCGGGCCTCCGGAAAGGCCTCGCGAGCGAAGTCCAGGTCCGCCAGTCGCAGCTCCGCTTCGCGCGCGGCCTCCTGGTAGGGGAACTTGGCGCGGACGTACTCGAAGTACTTCTGGGACTTGAGGAAGTCCTTGTTCTCCAGGGCCTCGCTGCCGAGTCGGAGGTTCTCCTCGGCGGTGACGGCGTAGTCAGGGTCTCCGCCCTGCGTGCCGGAGAGGGCGGCGCAACCGGAGGTGAGCAGCAGGACGGTGGTCAGGAAGGCGACGGCGGAACGCATCGGCGCCACGCTATTCGTCCGGCCCCGAGGGGTCCAGCGAAGGTTCTCCCAGGAGCTGATGGATGACGTCCTGGGAGAATCCACGACCCGACAGGAACCGTGCGGCGCGGGCCCACGCCTTCCCGTCGGGCGGGCGAGCCGACAGCCCCCGCTTCTCCAGGGCCGTGCGCGCGGCGGCCACCGCGTCGAACTCCACCGCGTCCCGGGCGGAGTCGAGCGCACCTTGGGCCTCGTCCTCGGACAACCCATGGGAGTGGAGGCGATGGAGGACGGCCGCGGGCCCCTTGCCGCCCTTCAGGAGGGAGGCGGCGCGCTCGCGGCCGAAGCGGGTGTCGTCGAGGTAACCCCAGCCCTGGAGCCGGGCGAGCGCGGCGGCGCGCACGGAGGACGGGAAGCCCTTTTTCTCCAGGGCCTGGAGCAGCTCGTGGCGGGTGCGGGCGCGGGCCGCCAGGAGCTTGAGGCCCGCATCCGTGGCGCGCTGGACGGCCTCCGGTCCTTCATCCTCCGAGAGCATGGCGGGATACGTAGCATGTGGTAACAGGCGCGGGCATGCACCCTGTCCTCGCCCGCTTCCTCACCGCCGATGTCGCGAAGGAGACGCTCCGCAAGCAGCAGGCGGGAGAGTCCCTCGCTCCGGAGGAGAAGTCCTTCACCGAGGCCGCCAAGGCTCACCCGCGCCAGGCCTCCATCCTCATGGACGTGGGAGGCCGCGTCCTGTCCTCGGATGCCCAGGCCGCGCTCGTGCTGCTGGCGGCCCATGCCTCGGCGCGCGCGCTGATGGAGGACGCGGAGCTGGCCGAGCCGGCTCGCAAGGCCCGCGAGGCGCTGGCCGAGGAAGGCGCCAGTGAGGAGGAGACGGACGCGTTCATCGCCTCCATCCTCCTGGAGGAAGCCTTCGGCTACGCGCAGGACGTGGATTCGTTCGACCGGGACTACGTGAAGGAGTCCCTGGGCGAAGTGCCCGCGCTGGCGGGGCTCACCAAGGAAGCGGTGGACGCCCTCTTCCTCGGGTTCGTGAAGGGCGCGCCGAACGACGGCGAGCGCAAGGTGCGGGAGACCATGGCCCGCGCGCTCTTCGACATCGCCTGGGAAGAAGGGCCCGCGCCCATCAACCCCGAGCACATCGATTCGCTCTTCGACGCGGAGATCGCCAACAAGCCCGAGGAGGAGCAGGAGGCCAAGGTGCACGCCACCGCGCAGCTGCTCCAGGTGCTCTCGCGTGAGGGACTCATGGGGCCGCTGCGCCTGTCACGGCTGCGCGCCATGCTCGGCGAGGAAGACGCGTAGAGACGAAGCTCGCGGCTGAAGGGCCCGGGGCGACTGGAGGGGCGAGCCCCCTGCCCTGCCTCAACGTCAAGCGCTCGGACGGTCCTGGTCAACCGCTGAACCGGCCGAAGCCACCGCTCGGAGCGAGCCGGCCCCTCTGGACGATGCGGCTCCCGCTCCGCGCGACTCACGCAGGCGAACCGTCCAGTCGGCGGGTGCTGACGGGCTGCCGTGCGGGGCGACTCACTCAGGCCAGCGGGCCCATCCGTTCGATTGGATGGGCACCGCTGTCACATCAGAAGCGTTCGATCTGGAAGTCGTCGTCGCCGCCGGCCGCCGGTGCGGGCGCGGGGGCCGGAGCGGGAGGACGTGCGGCGGG
>NZ_VIFM01000340.1 GCF_006636215.1 Myxococcus llanfairpwllgwyngyllgogerychwyrndrobwllllantysiliogogogochensis
GGGCAGGTGGGGCGGGGAAGTGAACGGCGCGCCGGACGGAGTGTGCTTCCGGGCGCGAGTTCAGGCCCGAATTCGGACCGCGGTGCTCGAGCACCCGGGGGGAGCACCCCAACCCCGCGAAACTACGGGGCCTGTGTCGCTAGGTGTGTGCTTCCGCGCCTGGCCGGAGTTCCACGGCGAAAGCGACCAGGCGCGGCTTGGCGCGGTGAAGGTGAGTGGCAAAAACTGAACGCGAAAGTGTCCGCGTTCACTTTCGAAATGGTTGTCTCCATTGGGGACGAGGGTCTCGCTGGCTGCGTCACGACGTTTCCCTCGCTCTTCTCTTGCCCAGAGCCAGTACTACGGCATTCATTCCACCGATCCCCACCATTCGAGTCATCAACTGCTCTGTCAATGTGCCCGCATACTGCACTGCGGCCTGCTTCCTATTGCCTCCCTCCAGAGCGCCATCATCTCGGCACGCTATTCCAGGCGACAATCCCCCGGCGCTGAGAGAGGATATAGTGGAGCACCTTGGCAATTGATGCCTGGAGCTGGGGCATGCCAGCGCTGTCTCTTTGTGCCTGTTTTGTGCGGTTGAGGAGCTTGGTGTGTGCGTCAATTGAGGAGGAATGGCGTGATGATGCCTATTGTCCGGATTCTTGCTGTGTGTTGTTTGGTTTCGCTATTGGGGTCGGGCTGCGAAGATCAATTCGGCATTGCGAGCGAAATTCCCGCGCAAAAGACTCAGCCATTGTCCTCTGCCGCTGTCGGCATCTCTAACTCTCGCGGCCAGGCGGTCTTACGCGACTATCTCGATGCTGCTGGGTATCTGCCTCCATTCGGCCCGAGAACCAGTTCGATGGCTGCTGCGGACTACCCTGGCTGCATGGACGACTATATAGATAACCACAGTGTCGCTTATGGTGGTTTTTCTGTTGACTACCTGGTCTGTGATTCTGGATCGCCGCAGCCCGGTGCAATCCGTGTTTTCTGGACGCACGATGTTCCATCCAGCATTGCCGTTGGGTCCAGCGGTAGCTACGCGAGATTGAGATTTGGTGGCGGCACATATCAGCCCAACCAGCCTCTCTCCGTGATGCCGGTTGGGGCTTATGTGCACCCTGTTTCGGGTGTTGCGATGACGAGTTATCGGGTCGAGTATGCGTTTGGTATGAGCGGTGTGGACTACTGTGCCATATCCGACTTCACTACCAGCTATCGGCTCGCTATGGACTGTAGTGAGCTGTCCTTGCCGTATTTGGCGCCCAAGACTGATTCTCTGACTCCTAGGACCTACAAGGTCTACCCATATGCTGTGAGTGTTTCTTCTTTTGTCTCGAGAACATTAGTCGTGTCGGCGGGGGCGTTGCCGTGTGCTGGGTGTCATGCCCCATCGTTGGAAGACAGCCCTGAACACCTCTTTGAGTATCGGAAACAAGGCGCTGCCGTGTGGACTGTGGTTCGACGTACAAATCTGTCCAGCTTCCGGGTCCCTGTTGTCGGTGCAGGTGTCTATGAGTATCGGTCGAGAGGCAAGCTGACGCCCAGCGGGGCGTACTCCGATTACACTGCGACCCGGACGGTTGAGGTGTCAGCGCCTGGGGAGGTTGTTGCGGGATTTGAACACTCTCTAGCACTGCGCCCGGATGGTACCGTCTGGGCTTCGGGTATTGCACTGCTTGGCGACGGCCCTCTCGTGCGAAGTCAGTATGCGCCGGTGCAGGTGCAGGGGTTGAGTGAGATTGTGGGTGTTGCCGTAGGCAGTTTCCATGCTCTGGCTCTGGATTCAGACGGCTTGGTCTGGGCTTGGGGGCAAAATGACTCCGGCCAGGTAGGAGATGATTCCTATGTCGAGTACTCTATGCCAGTGCAAGTGGCGGGTGAAGTTGTGGCCGTGTCCGCTGGCAATAGCCATTCACTGGCCTTGCGCTCTGACGGAACAGTCTGGGCTTGGGGCGCAAATAGCAATGGGCAACTAGGGGATGGAACGGTGATGGAGCGCCGTGCGCCGGTGCAGGTGCAGGGGTTGAGTGGGATCGTGGCTGTGTCTGCTGGGGGCTTCCACTCGCTGGCGCTCCGCTCCGACGGCGTCCTGTTTGCTTGGGGTAGCAACGGCTATGGGCAACTGGGAGATGACAGCACAATCAATCATTCTTTGCCGGTTCAAGTACGGGTGGCGAGCGAAGTGGTTGCCATGGACGGCGGGAACACATTCTCATTGGCCGCCCTCGCGGACGGGACGGTGTGGGCGTGGGGGGACAACACCCAGGGGCAGCTAGGGAATGGCTCCACGACAAATAGCAAGTTGCCGCAGCAAGTACAGGGCTTGAGTGATGTAAGGGGCGTTGCTGCAGGAGTCTATGGCCACTCATTGGCCGTCCTCTCGAATGGCACGACGTGGGGCTGGGGCTACAATTACAGAGGCCAAGTGGGGGATGGTTCTACGATTAATCATACCACGCCGGTGCAGGTACGAGGATTGACGGGTGCGATTGCCGTTTCGGCGGGTAGCGACCACTCGTTGGCATTGCGCTCGGATGGAACTGCCTGGGCCTGGGGCGGAAACTCCCACGGACAGCGCGCGGATGGGAGTTTCTGGGCGCAGCCTCTGCCGATGAAGTTCGAGGGATTGAGCAATGTAAAGGCAGTGGCTGCTGGTGGTCATCATTCATTGGCGTTGCTCGCTGATGGCACCGTCTGGGGATGGGGGGATAACAACGTGGGGCAGTTGGGAAACGGGACGATCTCCTCGGTTTCCACGCTTGCGCGGGTGGAAGGGTTGTCAGATGTGGTTTCCATTGCCACGGGCCCCGGTCACTCGCTCGCGGTGCTCGCTGATGGGGGAATTTGGGCTTGGGGTGATAATTATTGCGGGCAGCTAGGCGATGGTACAACGGTTAATCGGCTGGTGCCCGTTCGAGTGAAAGAGCAGCTTGGTGCGGTGACTGTGGCTGCCGGGTTGTTTCATTCACTGGGGTTGTATTCCGATAACTTCATTAGGGCTTGGGGTTGTAATTTCCATGGGCAGTTGGGTGACAATAGTGTTGTGACGAGGGTTGTGCCTCAAATTGTTTTCGGTATGTGGGGCTCGTCGGGTGTGGCGGCGGGAGTGGGGCACTCCTTGGGGATGCGAAGTTATGAGAGTGATGTTGATGCTTGGAGCTGGGGTGACGGTAGTGCCGGTCAGTTGGGGACTGGTTCTTCCGGTCCACAGTTGAATTCACATCCCGTCGAGAGTGGCCCCGGTGTGTTGGCCGTGGCTGCGGGTTCCGAACACTCACTGGCTCTCCGTAAAGATGGAACAGTGTGGGCTTGGGGGAGCAATTCCAGCGGGCAACTGGGGGATGGTACAAGTAATGGAGCTTGGCTGCCTGTGCAGGTACAGGGGTTGAGTGGCGTGAAGGTTGTGGCCGCTGGTGGCGAACAGTCGGCGGCAATTCTGACCAACGGTACCTTTTGGACTTGGGGATACAATGGTGGCGTTTTTAGCCAGCCGTCGAATGTTCCGATTCAAGCTGGCACACTGAGCAATGGGAAAAGCGTGGCCGTTGGTGCTGCGCACTTCGTGGGTCTTCAACAGGATGGCACCGTTTGGGTCTGGGGACGTAATGATCATGGTCAGCTTGGGAGTGGGCTGCCGACGAGCGGCTTGATGGCTAGTGAGTCGCTCTTGCTTTGAGAGTCGCTGGTTCCTGTTGTCCGCGAGCGCGCCTCGGGAAAGTCGAATTAGAAGCGAGGTGGGTAGCTCTGTTTAGGGGGAGCATAATTCTCTGTCTCCAGAAGGAGGTGCTTTGCTCCCCTTATAGAGAGTCTTTCCGGTTGCCGCAGATGTGTCGATTCTATGCTTGGAGTCTCTTGCATAGTCTTGGTGCGAGCGGCGCAGGGCAGGGAGGAGTGACATGCCCTTCGGTTTTCGGACCACCTGAAGCTTGAGAGGATGGCGTCTCCGGCCACCACGGAGGCAGGGCATGAAGAAGAGTCGGTTCAGCGAAGAGCAGATAGTCTCGATTCTGCGCGAGGCGGAGCGGTCCTCCTCACCGGAGACCGCGAAGAAGCACGGGGTGCGCGAGCCGACCGTCTATGCGTGGCGCAAGCGCTTCGGGGGCATGGACGCCAACGACACGAAGCGGCTGAAGCAACTGGAGGCGGAGAATGCCCGGCGCTCGACATCGCCGTGCAGCTGACGATGGCTCAGTGGACGCGTCGCGAGCGGCTATACTCCCCTCATCGCGCGGGCCCGCTCCTGGGCATGCGCTGAAAGGCCGAGGGGCTGACCATGTCGCAGCGGAGTGCCAGGTCCTGGCTGTGGCTGGCGGGCGTCGCGGTGCTCGCGCTGCCGGGGCTCGCGCCGGCGCAACATCCCCTCTACACGATTCCCTGGGAGGACAAGTCGCAGGTCCTGGAGTACCGCTCGTGTGGCTGCGCGGACTCCTGCTGGGTCGCGGAGCTGCGCGCGAAGAAGGGTCGCAAGCTGCTCGCCAGGCTGCGGTGTGACTGCGAGAAGCTCTGGGTCATCCCGAGTGGGAACTCGAAGGAGGCCGAGTACCGCGCGACCTGCGACGGCTTCGACACGGAGCGGAAGCTCGACCTCATCGCGGAGGAACTCAAGAAGGTGCTGAAGGCCCACAAGCCGGCGCCCTAGGCTCACGTCAGGGGCAGGGTCTCCAGGCTCATGGGCGCATGTCCCGCCACGCGCTCGACGTCGGTCGTGACGTCCGCCAGCTCACCCGCGGCGATGGCCGTGTATGTGCTCACCCACGCATCCACCTGCCACTGCTCGGCCCCGTAGCGGGCCCGCGAGCGATACGCCTCTTCGATGCTCTCCGCCCGGTAGCGGATGGGACGCCCCAGCTTCCGGCTGAGCACGGCGGCGACCTCGTCGAGCGTCAGTGACTCCGGTCCGGTCAGCGAGTACGTGCGGCCCCGGTGCTCGCGGGGATTCAGCAGTACGGCGGTGGCGACATCGGCGATGTCGTCCTGCGCAACGGCCGCGACCCGTCCATGCTCCGCGGGGCCTCGGAGCACGCCGTCCTCTCCCGCCATCATGGGGAGAAAGTCCAGGTAGAGGTTGTCTCGCAACATCACCGAGGAGAAGCGCTGCTCCCGCAAGCGCTGCTCGGTGGCCCAGTGGTCCCTCGCGAAGGTGAAGGTGGCATTCGGGGCCGCGCCGTAGAACGACGTGTAGACGAGCGTCTCCACGCCCACTGCCGCCGCTGTTTCGATGAACGCGAAGTGCTCCTCCAGTCGGGTCGGCGCCTCCTTCGCGGACACGAAGAGCGCGGTCCGTACGCCCTCGAGCGCGCGGGCGAGCGCGTCGCGATTTCGATAGGTCGCGACGTGGACCTCTGCACCCGGCAGCGAAGGGGCCCGCTTCGCGTCGCGAACGATGAGTCGCTGAGAGACTCCCTGGGCCGCGAGCCGACGCGCGATGCGTCCCCCGAGTCGACCCGTGCAGCCGGTGACGGCAATCGGTGTGTCCGCCATGTCGTCTCCTCCGTGGCTGGGGCGCGAGGCCCTCAGGTGGGCCGCGTCATCCGGATGATGGGCTTGAGCGTGTCACCCTTCTCCGAGTCCTTGGCCGCCTGGTTGATCTGCTCCATGGGGTAGAACCTCACCAGCTTGTCGAACGGGAATCTACCCTGGGCGTAGAGGTCGATGAGCTGGGGGATGAAGACGTCCGGGACGCTGTCGCCCTCGACGATGCCGCGCACGCTCCTACCGGGAATCATGAGGTCATTCACGTCGAAGCTCGCCTCGGTGCCAACAGGAGGCGCGCCGACGACACCGCACGTCCCCAGGATGTCGAGCGAGTCGATGGCCTGCCGAAGCACCTTCGGGTTCCCCGTGGACTCGAGGGTGTAGTCCACACCCCGGCCTCCGGTGACGCGCTTGATGAACTCCACCGCGTCCTCGGTCTGCCCATTCACCGCATGCGTCGCGCCCAACTCCTGCGCCAGTTGCAGGCGGTTGGGTTTGGTGTCCACGGCAATGATGGTGGTGGCCCCCGCGAGCCGCGCGGCCATGATGGCGCTGAGCCCCACCGCGCCGGAGCCGAAGGCCGCGAAGCTACGCCCGGCCTTGACTCCCAGGGAGTTGAGGACCGCGCCCGCTCCCGTGGAGATGCCGCAGCCCAGCGGCCCGAGCAGCTCCAGCGGCACGTCCTTGCGCACCTTGACGATGTTGCGCTCCGTCGCGATGGCGAAGGTGCTGAAGGAGGACTGGCCGAAGAAGTGGTCATGGAGGGGCTTGCCCTCCTTTTGAATCGCGGTGGACCCGTCCATCCGCCCACCGCCCATGTTCCGCGCGTAGAACTCCCGGCAGTACGCAGGATGCCCTGACTGGCACAGGTCGCACTTTCCGCAGAAGGTGAAGGCCATCACGACGTGGTCGCCCGGGGCCACCTTCGTCACCCGGTCGCCCACGCGATCGACGACACCCGCGCCCTCGTGCCCCAGGACGATGGGCAGCGGCAATGGGTAGTACTGGTCGCGGACAATCATGTCGGTGTGACACATGCCCGTGGCGACCATCCGAACGAGCACCTCGTCCGCCCGAGGGGCTTCGACGGTGACGTCCTCGAGCTGGAAGGGGCCGCCCTTCTTCCACACGACGGCCGCCCTGGCCTGGGCTTGCTCGCTCATTGGCTCTCTCTCCTTCGTGCCGGTCCTGGCTAGGGTACGGACGCCCTGTCGGGGAGAGGAGTCTTGCCCGCTGCATTCAGCGGGGACGCAGGGAGGCTCGGCTCCACGCCAGTCACCTGGCGCCGGCCGAGCCTCCTGCCCACGTGCGCGTGGCTACCCGCCGCGCACGCTGATGCGGTACGCGGTGCCGCTGGTGCACTTGCCGACCTGCTGGACCACCGTGAGGATGTCCGTCGCCACCAGGTCGTGGCTCAAGAGGATGACGTTGCCGCTGCCGTCGCCAATCTCCTTGTTGGTGCTGTCATAGACGCGGATGCGTGCGCCGGGGACGGCTTGCGACACGATGACGAAGTTGGTGCCCGCGAGCGGCTGGAGGATGCGCGGCGCCGGCAGCTCCTTGCAGCTCCCCGCCGGCGGCGTCTGGTTCGTTGGGCCCGCATCACACAGCTTCTGCTGGGCGACCAGGACCTCGCCGGAGTTCAGGGCGCGGCCCAGGGGCGTGGCGAAGTCGTAGTCCGGGAACCAGGAGATGGGCGTGGAGAAGCCACCCGCGGAGCCCACACCCAACACGTCGATGCTCGTCCGGGCTCCGTTCGTCAGCGAGCCCAGGCTGACCAGTTGCTGACCCGCGAAGGTCTGCGGCGGGTCGAACGAGGGCGCGGGGATGCTCGCGGGCGCCTTCACGGCCTTCTGGGGCGCGGACTCCGGGCTCTTGTCGCCGCACAGGCTGATGACCGCCTTGTACTCGTCGCCAACGACGAAGGGCGTCTTGCCCGGGCGGATGGCCGTCCAGTCCGTGCTGGTCGACGACGAGGCGGCCGAGCCTCCGTTCACCGTGACGGTGAGCTTCGCGCCCGGGACGTGGCGCACGGAGATGACCTCCGCGCACTCGTAGATGAGCGTCGGGTCGATGGCGGGCGCGGGCAGTCCCGTGGGGAAGTCGACCTTGTGGTCGCGGACCTTGATCTCCGGTGACGGGCCGGACACCGCCGCACCACTCTCCTGTCGGGCGGAGACCTTGTCACCGGCGACCAGCGCCGGCACGTTGAACACCTCGTGGTTGGGACTGCGGGCGATGAGCGAGCCCACGTCGGTGCCGTTGATGGTCAGCGTCACCTTCGCGTCGAGCACCGCGCCGCGCACCGCGACCTGCGTCGCGCAGCCATACAGTGGGTCGATGACCACGGGCGGCGAGAGATAGCCCGTGTCATCCGGGATGTTGCCGGGCACCGTGGTCCCCGTCGGCTTCGGCGCCTTGCAGGCCTTGCGCAGGGCGTCGACGTGCGCGGTGAACTGTGAGCGGTCCGCGCCGTAGGGCGGCATCGTTCCAGGCAGCGGAGGGCTGACGGCGGTCTCCAGGACGATGGCGCAGTAGCCGGGCAGCTCCTTGGAGAGCGCGGGGAAGCGGCGACCGGAGCCGCCCGCGCGGTGGCAGCTGTCGCAGCGGCCCTCGGAGGACACGGCCTCCAGCAGATACGAGGGGCCCGGGTTCTGCGGCCAGTCCTGATGGACGATGGGCTCGTACCAGCCCGTCCCAAACAGGTCCAAGCCGACGAAGGGGGGCTTCTCCGGGTGGACGACGAAGGGGTTCTCGCCCGCGTGGCAGTCCGAGCAGGTGCCCTGGTCGTTGGCTTCGAGGGCATAGCCACCCACGAAGTCCTTGATGTCCACCTGCACGCCTCGGATGAAGGTCTTGCTCGCGGGGTTGTCCCAGAAGCACGCCTTGTTGCTGAGCGTGCCGAGGCAGATGATGCCGAGCAGGTCGATGGACTTGTCGTCGCGCAGGTAGCGGGGCAGGGCGAGGCAGACACCCGGCGGCTTGTCGCTGGTGTAGTGCATCAACTCCGCCTTCTCGGTGGTGCTGATGAACTCGTCTTCGATGACGCCTCGGTTGACCCAGCCCGCGGAGAACATGGGCGGAGGAATGGGCACCCCGGCGGCGGCGCACTCGCGAATGTAGGCTTCGCCGCTGTTCTCCGTGATGGAGAAGGTCTTGATGCCCTGGGCCTCCAGCTTCCTCGCGACGTCGGCGCCCACGCCCTTCGTCTCGTGCTGCTCGGCTCGTCCCACCTTCGACGTGCTCAGGCGCTTGAGGTAGTGCATGCGCAGAGCGCCGTTGAGGGAGCGGATGCGAGTGAAGTCCTCGGGGCGCAGCGTGTCGTTCAACCAGTCGATGTACAGCGCGTTGGCGAGGACCTCGTCCTCCACCTGACTGGTGATGACCTTGCGCGGGCCGTCGATGTCGAGGCCGCCTTTCTCCAGGGCCTGACGCCGCAGGGTCTCCAGGAAGTCCTTCTGCGTGCGCTGCACCATTCCAAGGTCAGCGGTGATGACCTTGCCACCCTCCCCGAGGAAGGCGCCGTGGCCATAGGTGATGACGCGCTCGTCCGCCGGGGGCTCGGCGCTCTGGCAGCCAATGAGACTCATCGCTGTCACGACGGCGAGGAGAAGGGTCAACCGTGGAGTTTCAAGCATGGGTCGTCCAGGGGTAGGAGTTGCGACGCGGCGGTGACTGCGATTCCAAGGCCCGCGCTGGCTGAACGGCACTCCCCCCATTTCTTCCCTCAAATGCCGCGAGCGACCTGTCGACGTGGTTGCTGGTTCGCCCCCCTTCCTGTCGTGCGGGGCGCCCGGGTTCGTCGCGGGACTTGTGGCCGCTGACCCTGGCGCACAGCGTGTCCTCCAGGGGAGGTGTGTCCATGGCTCAGCGAGGCACTCGGCGAATTCGTTATGCGGTGGTGGGCGCGGGAAATCTCGCGCAGGTGGCCATCCTCCCGGCGTTCCAGAACGCGGGGGAGAATTCCGAACTGGTGGCCATCTTCTCCTCGGACCGGACGAAGCGTGAGGCGCTGCGCGAGCAGTACGGTGTCGAACACTGCGCGGGCTACGAGGACTTCGAGGAGGTCTGCCGGGAGGCGGAGGTCGACGCCGTCTACATCGTGCTGCCCAACACCTTGCATCGGGAGTTCACCGAGCGCTCCGCTCGGGCGGGGTTGCATGTGTTGTGCGAGAAGCCGATGGCGACGACGGTGGAGGACTGCGAGGCGATGATTCGCGTCGCGGACGAGCACGACGTCCGGTTGATGGTCGCCTACCGGCTCCACTTCGAGGAGGCGAACCTGCGGGCCATCGAGTTGCTGCGCTCGGGCAAGTTGGGGGACCCGATGATGTTCTCCGCGGTGATGACGCAGCAGGCCCGCCGGGGAGACATCCGCACGCGCGCCGACGTGGGAGGCGGGGCCTTGCTCGACGAGGGGCCGTATCCCATCAACGCCGCGCGCTACCTCTTCGGGTCCGAGCCCACGGAGGTGGTCTGCTTCACGCAGGAGGACCCGGACGCGCGCTTCAAGGGCGTCGACGGCACGGCGTTCGCGTTACTGCGCTTCTCCGAGGGGCGGATGGGCCAGTTCGGCATCAGCCATGCCGCGTCCGCGGTCTCGAGCTACCGGGTCATCTGCTCGAAGGGGGACCTGCGCGCGGACCCGGGGTTTGGCTACGACTCCGAGCGCAAACACTTCGTGACCCTCGGCGGGAAGACGGAGGAGCGGACGTTCGCGAAACACGACCAGTTCGCGCCGGAGTTGCTCTACTTCTCGCGGTGCATCCTGGAGGACCGCGAGCCCGAGCCGTCGGGCTGGGAGGGGTTGGCGGACGTCCGGGTGATTGTCGCGCTCCAGGAGTCCGCGCGCACGGGGCGGGCCGTGAAGCTCGCGCCCTTCGAGCGGCGTGACCGGCCGTCCATCGACCAGCTCATCGTCCGGCCGGCCATCGAGCCCCCGGAGCCGGTGAACGCGCCAGCGCCCACGGTGGAGTGAGCTTCAACGCCGTTCCGTGGCGCACCCCGCGCAGCGCCCTGGGAAGTAGTCACCCCTCACCAGGGGTGTGAGCTTCATCGCCGTGTCGCGGCTCACCCCGCGGCGAGACGGCGGGGCGCGAGACCCTCCAGGGCGGTCGCCAGGCGGTGCGCGGCCTCACTGGCCTCGCGTCTCCAGGCGATGCGCCAGGAGCGCTGCAGCGGCCCCGAGGCGAGCCGCTTCGCGACCAGGTCGCCCTTTCCGAGGTGTGGTCCGGCGATCCACTCCGAGATGACGGCGACGCCCAGGCCGGCGCGCGCGAGGTCGAACATCGCCTCCGTCAGGGGGAGTCGCTCGAAGCGGAGGCGGGGGCGCTCCCGGCCGAAGACCTGGGTGAGGAACCAGTGGGACTCCGCCGGAGGTGTCTGGGACGTGAGCAGGGTGTGCTCACGCAGGTCATCCCGAGTGAGTGTCTTGCGTCCCGCGAGCGGGTGCGATGAGGCCACGACGAAGACAATCTCATCGGAGAAGAGCTTGCGGGCCCCGAGCGTGGCGCGAGGGATGGTCGCCTGGGTGAGGAGCGCGACGTCGATGTCGCCCGCTTCGAGGGCCGGGATGGGGTCGCGCGTGTGTTCCACGGCGAGGGTCACCTCCAGCCCCGGCATGCTCCTGCGCAGGTCCACGAGCAGGGAGGGGAGCCAGTGGTAGGCGGTGTAGCACCTGTCTCTTATACACAACTGACGCTGCCGACGATCGCATA
>NZ_VIFM01000341.1 GCF_006636215.1 Myxococcus llanfairpwllgwyngyllgogerychwyrndrobwllllantysiliogogogochensis
GGGCCGAGACGCGTCCGGTAGCCCCGCCCGTGGAGCAGCCTGCTTCTGCCGAGCCGCCAACGCCCTTCGCGTTGGGTGCTGGCGCCAAGAAGAAGGTCGTGGTGAAGAAGAAGACCCGCTAGAGCTCGCTTCCCGCGCCGCCGGAGTCGGTGGCGCGGGAGTGGGTAGACCAGGGGTGCCACCATGGACGCCGAGCACAGGGTTGACGGAGAGGATGGGATGCCGGGTTCTCCGGAAGGTGGCTCGACGTCCACGCCCGAGGCTGTTTCGGCGCGGAGCGACGGTGGGTCCCAGGACTCCGCGCCGGGCGAGCCCGCGCCGCGGGAGCTGACGCGCGTCGAAGGTGGGGAAGGGGAGTCCGCCCCCGTCACCGCGACGGATGCGGGGGCTGTGTCCCCGGAAGGAGGCTCGGTGGAGTCTCAGGGTGTCGCCGCGGAAGGAGCACCCGTCTCGGGTGAACCGGAGCGGGCCATGGAGTCGTCGGTGGGTGTGTTGGAAGAGTCGCAGGTGAAGTCCACGTCGGAGTCGGGAGTGTCCGAAGGGGAGCGTCCGCCGGAGTCGCGGCTCGATGACGCGCCCAGGCAGGAGACATCCGCCCCCGAGGGGACTGTCTCCTCCGAGGCTCGGTCCGAGACGGAAGCTTCCGCCGGGGTGGAGTCCGGTGTCGCCGAGACAGCGGCTTCCGCGGGGCAGGAGTCCGGAGCCGCCGACGAGGAAGAGTCGGGACCCGAACTGTTGGCCGCGCCGGAGGAGCGTCTCGCCGGCCGGGTGGTGACGGTGCTGATGCCGCTGGAGCGGCTCGAGGACGAGTCGGCGTACCGGCTGCGTCCGGAGGGTGACGTGTCCGGGCTGGCCACGGACATCGCCCGGCTGGGGCAGTTGTTCCCGGTGGACGTGCGTCCCCGGGGCGGAGAGAGCTACCAGCTCGTGTGCGGCTTCCGGCGCGTGGCCGCGCTGCGTTTCCTCAAGCGGGACGCGGTGCAGGCGCGCGTGCACACGGACCTGTCGGACGAGGACGCGCTCCTCATGTCGCTGGCGGAGGCCATCCACGCCACGCCGGTGGGCCCCGAGGTGCTGGAGGCCAAGCGCGACCAGCTGGAAGCCCAGGGCCGGCTGAGCGCCGCCGTGGCCGACATGCTCGCCAAGGCGCTTGCCACCGATGACGAGCTGGCACCCGAGGGTGTGGAAGAAGAGGTCGACGCCGACGAGCTGGCGGCGGACGTGTCGCAGCGGTTGGGGACCATCAACCAGGAGCTCTCGCTGCTGGCGGACGTGTTCACCTCGCTGGATGAGTCGCGCCGAGCGGAGCTGCTGATGCAACTGCGGTACTCCTCCGAGCTGGTGGCGTACCTGGAGGGGTTGAAGTGATGTCCGACTTGTTCGCCCGTGACAGGGCCCGGCTGCTGGAGCTGCTCACCGAGCGCTCCTTCGAGCGCCGTCGCGTGGTGCTCTCGTCCGGCAAGGAGTCGGACTTCTACATCGACTGCAAGCGCACCGCGCTCCTGGCCGAAGGGCACTTCCTCATCGGCCGGCTCTTCCTGGAGGCCATCCGCCGCGAGGCGCCCGAGGCGGTGGGCGCGGGCGGACTGACGCTGGGCGCGGATCCGCTCGCGTCCGCGGTGAGCCTCACCGGCTACCTGTCCGGCTATCCGCTGGCCGCGTTCATCGTCCGCAAGGAGCCCAAGGGCCACGGCACCGGCCAGTGGATTGAAGGCCTGAGCGGGCTGGGCGCGGGCGCGAAGGTGGCCATCGTCGAGGACGTGGTGACGACGGGTGGCTCCACGCTCAAGGCGATTGAGCGGGCCAAATCCGAGGGACTGACGGTGCTGGGGGCGTTCGCCCTGGTGGACCGACTGGAGGGGGGACGCGAAGCGGTGGAGGCCGCGGGCCACCGGCTCACCACGCTGTTCACCCGCAAGGACTTCATTCCGTGAAGAAGCTTCTCGCGACGGGAGCGCTGCTGGGCATGTTGTCCGGCTGCTCCACCACGCCTCCCACCATCGGCGAGCAGGCCCCCACGCTGCACGACGAGAACGCGGAAGCGGCCTACCGGGCCCTGCTCGACAAGTACTCGGGCCAGCAGCAAATCTACGACGGCTTCGACACCCGCCTCTTCGCCGGGGTGACGCTCCAGTCGATGGCGTTCCGCGAGGCGCGGGTGAAGCGGCAGGCGGCCTTCCAGGTGCTGCCGCCTCCCAAGGTGGAGCAGCTGCTCTCCGAGGAGCGCACCGAGGCCGGGCAGGTGCACGAGTTCTTCCTGGGTGTGCACGTCAACGACTACCGGTACCTCGACTTCGACTTCAAGAAGACCATCTGGCGCATGGCGCTGGTGACGCCCGCGGGCGAGGTGACGCCGGTGCGCATCCGCCGGCTGGGCCGCGCGGATTTGGAGATGCGCGCCTACTACCCGTACACCAGCGTCTTCTGGGTCGGCTACGAGGTGCAGTTCCCCACGGTGATGTCCACCGGGCAGCTCGTCATCCCCCCTGGCACGGAGCAGGTGACGTTCCGCCTCGCCTCGTCGCTGGGGCAGGCGGAGATGAAGGTGGCCGCGCAGTAGCACGCGGCCCCGTGTCGCTTAAGTCTGCTCGGGGCGCTTCAGCCACTTCTCCGTCACCGTGAGCGTGGGCCCGTCGAGCATCCGGTCCACCAGCTCCTGGGGTGACGCGCTCACCGCGAAGGGCAGGGCCTGCTCCGGCGGCGCGAAGCCCTCGTGGGCCAGGTGTCGTGCGAGCGTCACCAGGGGTTGGAAGAAGCCGAGCGTGTCGAGCAGGCCCATGGGCTTCTGGTGCAGGCCCAGCTGTGCCCAGGTGATGATTTCGAAGAGCTCGTCCAGCGTGCCGAAGCCGCCGGGCAGCGCGAGGAACGCGTCCGAGCGTGAGGCCATCAGCGCCTTGCGCTCGTGCATGGAGTCCACGCGGATGAGCTCCGTGAGGCCCAGGTGGGCAATCTCCCGCGCGCCCATGAAGTGCGGCAGCACGCCCACCACCTTGCCTCCCGCGGCCAGGGTGGCGGCGGCCACGGTGCCCATGAGGCCCACGCTCGCCCCGCCGTAGACGAGCGTCATGCCGCGCCGTCCCAGCTCGGTGCCCAGGGCCGTCGCCGCCTCGGCGTACTCGGGCCGTGCGCCCGGCCGCGAGCCGCAGAAGACGCAGATGCTGCGCACGTCCATGTCAGAACGCTCCGTGCCGCTCGGGGTGGGCCGCGTAGAGGGCCACCAGCGCCGTGAGGAACAGGATGATGGGCAGCGCGAGCGCGTACACCTGCCGGCCCTGCCTCAGGGCCACGCCACAGGGCAGGCCGAAGAGGAACCCTCCCAGGTGTCCGGACCAGCTCACGAAGGGCAGCAGGCTGAGCACGGCCACCTGCACCAGCCAGATGCCCAGCTCCCGGCGTCCCTGTCGCGTGGCGATGGGCAGCATGGCGCCCGCCCACCCCAGAATCATCCCCGACGCACCCACCATGGGCGTGTCGAAGTTGAAGAGCAGCGAGAAGGTGGACGCACCCAGCGCGGTGACGAGCGACAGCCCGAGGAAGCGCAGGCTGCCGATGCCGCGCTCCAGCGTGAAGCCCAGCGTCACCACCACGGACATGTTGAACACGAGGTGGAGGATACCGCCGTGCTCGAGTGCCGCTCCGAGCAGTCGCCAGTACTGCCCGGCCTGCACCGCGGGGCCATACAGGGCGCCCAGCGGAAGCTCCCGCGAGTTGAACGACGGGAGCTGACCGGCTTCCTCCAGGCCGAACACCACGACGCAGATGCCGATGATGGCGTAGCAGACCCACGGCCTGGGCTGAGGCGCCTGGGGCGGCGGGGGGGTGCCGAACGGATGGCCTCCTCCCCGCTGCTCAGGGCCGGAGCCCGGTGCGTCGAGGATGTGTCGCGGTCCGGAGGACATGTCGCTCACAGCTCCCGGGAAAGGGTGGTGTCACGCAGCCAGTGGTGGTCGTCGGGGTGCGGGTAGTCGAGCGTGAAGTGCAGGCCGCGGCTCTCCTTGCGGCGGCTGGCGCAGTCGACGATGAGCAGCGCCACGTCGGCGATGTTGCGCAGCTCGATGACGTCGCGAGTCACCTTGAAGCGCCAGTAGTAGTCGCGAATCTCCTCGCGCAACAGCTCCAGCCGGCGCCGCGCGCGCATCAGCCGCTTGTCCGTGCGGACGATGCCCACGTAGTTCCACATGAGCCGGCGAATCTCGTCCCAGTTGTGGCTGACGACGACGCTCTCGTCGGACTCCACCGCGCTGCCCGCGTCCCACGCTGGAGGGTCCTCGCCCGGCGTGGACAGCGAGGCCATCTCCTCCTGGGCGACCTTGACGGCGCGCTGGCCGAACACCAGGCCCTCCAGCAGTGAGTTGGAGGCGAGCCGGTTGGCGCCGTGCAGGCCCGTGCAGGACACCTCGCCGATGGCGTACAGGCCGGGCACCGAGGTGCGCCCGTGCAGGTCCGTCACCACTCCGCCGCACTGGTAGTGGGCCGCGGGGACGACGGGGATGGGCTGCACCGCCATGTCGATGTTGAACGCCTTGCAGGTGGCGTAGATGTTGGGGAAGCGCTCGGTGAGGAAGGCCCGGCCCATGTGCGTCATGTCCAGGTACACGCACTCGTCGCCGGTGCGCTTCATCTCCGCGTCGATGGCGCGCGCCACCACGTCGCGCGGGGCGAGCGCGCCCAGCGGGTGATAGCGCTCCATGAAGGTCTGCCCGCCCTTGAGCTTGAGCTTGCCGCCCTCGCCGCGCAGCGCCTCGCTGATGAGGAAGCTCTTGGCCTCCGGGTGATAGAGGCAGGTGGGGTGGAACTGGTAGAACTCCATGTTCGCCACCTGCGCGCCCGCCCGGTACGCCATGGCCACGCCGTCACCCGTCGCCACATCCGGGTTGGACGTGTACAGGTACACCTTGCCCGCGCCGCCCGTCGCCAGCACCGTCACCTTCGCCAGGAAGCGCTCGATGCTTCCGTTCTCCTGCAGCGCATACGCCCCCACGCACCGGCTTGTCCCCGGCCTGGGCTGACGCCGGTCCAGGATGAGGTCGATGGCGGCGGTGTTGGCGAAGAAGGTGATGTTGGGTGTCGCGTCACACTCGGCCAGCAGGGCGCGCTGCACCTCGCGTCCGGTGATGTCGCCCGAGTGGATGATGCGGCGCGCGGAGTGACCTCCCTCGCGCGTCAGGTCGAACTCGCCAGAGGTCTGCCGGTTGAACTCCGCGCCGAGCGTCACCAGCCCCTGCACGCGCTCGGGCCCCTCGCGCACCGTCACCTCCACCGCGTCCCGGTGGCACAGGCCCGCGCCGGCCACGAGGGTGTCCTCGATGTGGGCGTCGAAGCTGTCAGTGGGGGCGAGCACACTGGCGATGCCCCCCTGGGCATAAGCGGTGTTGCTCTCCGTTCGCTCGCGCTTGGTCAGCACGGCCACCGTGCCGTGCCTGGCCGCCTGGAGGGCGAATGAGAGGCCCGCAACGCCGCCTCCCAGGACGAGAAAATCGAACCGATGGGGCATGGCCGACAGCCTTAACGACTGTAAGTGCCGGAAACAAGGCGTTTTCTTGAGGACTTTCCTGCGTGTGTCTAAGGTTCGGGGGCCGATATGCGTGCCATTCCCGCGCTCAGCCTCTTCGCCGTGCTGGCCTTCCCGCCGTGGGCGGGGGCGTCCGAGTCCATCTACCGTTACGTGGAGAAGGACGGGACCATCGTCTACACGAACGTCCCGCCCTCCGGCTCCAAGGCGGCGAAGAAGATGAAGGGCTCGTTTGCCCAGGCGCCCGCGAAGAACTCGCCGGCGGTGGGGCGCAAGAACACGCCCCCGGACCTGGACCCGCACATCGCCGCGGCGGCGCTGCGCTACCGCATCCCCACCGCGCTCGTTCGCGCCATCATGCACGCGGAGAGCAACTTCAATAAGAATGCCCTCAGCCACAAGGGCGCCAGCGGACTGATGCAGCTGATGCCGGCGACGGCGTCGGACATGTACGTGAAGGACATCTTCGACGAGCGCGACAACATCGAGGGTGGCGTGCGCTACCTTCGCGTGCTCGCCAACATGTTCGACGGCGACATGGTGAAGATGATTGCCGCCTACAACGCGGGGCCAGACGCGGTGAAGCGCTACGGCGGCAAGGTGCCCCCCTACGAGGAGACGCAGGGGTACGTCCGCAAGGTGCTCCAGCTCTACTACCACTACAAGGAGCGCGAGCGGCCCGCCGAGAGCGGTCCCCGCGAGCCCACATCCCAGAATGACGACGCGCGTGAAGGGGCGGGCGGAGACGAGCCCCGCTGACGACGAGTTCCTCCAGCAGCTCCAGCGCGGTGGCGAGCTGCTGGCCGCCAACAAGGTCATCGAGGCGAAGGAGTTCCTGGAGCGAGCCCACCAGCTCCAACCCCGCAACGAGAAGGCGCAGAACCTCCTGGGGCTCTGCTACTTCAAGCTTGGCCTGTTCGACAGGGCGGCCGAGCTCTACGAGATGCTGGTGCGCGACAACCCGGTGGACCCGACGCTGCGGGTCAACCTGGGCCTGGTGTATCTCAAGACGAACGCGCTCCAGCGCGCCGTGCGCGAGTTCGAGACGGCCACGGACCTTTCGCCCGAGCACCAGAAGGCCCAGAACTACCTGGGCCTCGCCCTGGCGCAGATGGGCGAGTACGGCCGCGCGCGTGAGCACTTCCTGCTCGCGGGCAGCGACCAGATGGCGGACAAGATGTCGCGCGCCATCGCCGGGGAGAACTACTCCCGGCCCACGCCCGCGCCCGTGTCGCCCCCCGCGCGTCCGGAGATGCCTCCGCCGGTCCCCGTGCCTCCACCCGCTCGCGAGGTGGCTCCGCCGCCTCCCGCGGTGGGCGCCGCGCCGAGGGATGAGGAGATCCGCTTCGCGGAGGACGAGGGCCCCAGCGCGCTGAGCGACAGTGACGGCGAGGGCGGCCCAGTGCTCACGGCCGCGCCCGAGGAGACGGTGGACCTGGAGGAGGAGACTCCCGCCGCCACCGCTCCGACTCCGAGCAGCGACGAGGCGCCCCGGGACGCGGCCACCGTGCCGACGCCGGTGCCGCTCACGAAGCTGCAGCTCACCAAGGTCGCCGCGCGCGGCGCGGATGCCGCTCTGACGGAGAAGGCCGCCGCCGCGCCTCGGCGGGGTGTGTCCGGCGCGAGCGCCCCGGAGGCGACGGGGACCCCGGTGTCCACGGCGCCACTGCTGTCGGAGCTGGCGCCCTCGCTGTCCCTGGATGACGAGCGGGGAGGGCGTCCCTTCGTGTTGGGCGAGGGGCGCTTCAGCGTGGCGGTGGACGGGGAGCTGTTGACCCGGTTGGATGGCGTGGTGGCGCTGCGGGGGCAGCTGGCGTTCCAGCCGGAGATGAAGCGCTTCCGGGGACGGGCAACGGACAAGCCCTTTGGCGAAGGGCCGTCGCGGATGGTCCGGGCGAAGGGGCACGGGGTGCTCCACCTGGAGCCCGCCGAGCGCCGCACCTTCCTCGTGGTGGACCTGGGCGAGGACTCGGCCTACTTCCGGGACGAGAACGTCTTCGCCTTCGAGGAGCCGGTGATGTTCGAGAATGGCCGGGTGCCGTCGGACATCGCCCCGGACCTGGACCTGGTCCACCTGCGCGGGCAGGGACAGGTGCTGCTCAGCCTGCCGGGGCCGCTGCGCTCGGTGCAGGTGCGCCCGGATGCGCCGGTGACGGTGCCCCTGACGCACCTGGTGGGCTGGCAGGGCAACCTGACGCCCCGGGTCGTGCCCCTGCTCAAGTCCCCCGCTGGCGAGTCGCTGCGCACCGCGGTGGAACTGGGGGGCGAAGGTTTTGCCCTCATCGCCCTCGGGGTTCGCTAGAAGAGCGCGCCATGGCCACGGACCGAGCGACCCGGAAGCAGCGCAAGCGGGAGGAGCGGGCGCGCCGGCGCGCGGAGCGCAAGCCCAGCGTGCTGGTGCAGGAGTTCTGGAACCTCCCCAACATGCTCACGTTGGGACGCATCCTCCTCATCCCTCCGTTCGTCTGGTTCCTCTACGACGCGGACCCGCTCAACTCCCTCTTCGCGGGCCTGGTCTTCGCCGTCGCCTCCATCACCGACGTGGTGGACGGCTACCTGGCGCGCAAGTGGAACCTCATCACCGTCGTCGGCAAGTTCATGGACCCGCTGGCCGACAAGCTCATCGCCATGGCCGCGCTGGTGATGATGGTGCGGCTGGGGCGCATCGCCGCGTGGGTCGTCATCGTCCTGCTCGCGCGCGAGCTCATCGTCAGCGGTCTGCGCACCATCGCCGCGAGCGAGGGCATGGTCATCGCCGCCGGCCAGGAAGGGAAGTGGAAGACGTCCCTCCAGCTCGTGGGCATCATTTCACTCTGCGTTCACTACGTGCACCCGCTGACGCTCGGCTCGTTCAGCACGCCGGTGGACTACAACCTCGTGGGCAAGGTGCTCGTCTACTTGTCTGGCGCGTTCTCGGTCTGGAGCGCCGTCGTCTACTTCCGCGCGTTCCTCGCCATGCTTGCGAAGCGAGGGGATGAAACGTCGGCTGCGAAAAGTGTTTGACGTGTTCGGAGGGCCTCTGTATACCCCACCTCACTTCGGACGCGGCGCCAACGCGGGGCGCGGACGAGAGGGAAGTCGCAGTACCTGATGCGGGAATAGCTCAGCGGTAGAGCATCGCCTTGCCAAGGCGAGGGTCGAGGGTTCAAATCCCTTTTCCCGCTCCAATACGAAGGCCCCCTGGGAAACCAGGGGGCCTTTTTGTTTTGGCTCAATCACACGCATGACTGTCTTGTCCTCGGCGACCCCGCATGGCGGCGCGTCTGGGACAACGCTTCCTTGCCCTGGGGGATGGGAGTGCTGGCGCGCGTGGCGGGCCTGCCCGAGCGGTGGGCGGACGGCCCTGTTGCGTCATGGTGGTGATGCGTGCGGGGCCATCTGCCGGCCTCGCTCCCACCCGGGCCCTGCTATAGAAGGGCCCCCTCATGATTCGCCTCGTCCGAGAACTGTACCAATACCGGGGCCTGCTGCTCAGCCTCGTCCAGCGGGAGCTCAAGGCGCGTTATCGCGGCTCGTTTCTGGGCTTCCTCTGGACGTTCCTGAATCCCACGCTGCACATGCTGGTGTACGCGCTGCTGTTCACCGTGGTGATGCGGGCGAGCACCCCGAACTATTCGTACTTCATGTTCGTGGGGCTCCTGCCGTGGATCTGGTTCTCCTCGTCGCTGGGCGCCGGGGCGAGCGCCATCAGTGACCGGCGCGACCTGATGACGAAGGTGCGCTTCCCGGCGCAGGTGCTGCCCACGACGGTGGTGCTGACGAACCTCAGCAACTACCTGCTGTCGCTGCCACTGATGGTGGGGCTGGGCTTGTTCCACGGTCAGGTTCCCACCTGGCACGTCATCGCCTTCCCGGTGGTGGTCCTCATCCAGCTCATCTTCACGCTGGCGATGACGTACATCCTGGCCGCCATCAACGTCACGTTCCGGGATTTGCAGCACATCGTCGGCAACATCCTGACGATGTGGTTCTTCACCACGCCGGTGCTCTACCAGGCCTCCACCATCCTCGACGAGAGGGTCCGCACGGCGGTGCTGGTGGTGAACCCGATGTCCAGCCTGATGCTCTCCTACCAGGCCATCTTCTACGAGCACCGGTTGCCGGACCCCCTGCCCCTGGCGGCACTGGCCCTCTTCTCGCTGGCGCTGCTCTGGGGCGCCTCGATCCTCTTCGAATCCCGCCGCGAGGAGTTCGCGGAGTCCATCTGAGCCGTCGCCATGCAGGAACCCCTCGACGCCATTGTCTTGCGCGATGTCGTGAAGAGCTTCCGGAAGAGGACCATCCGGGGCGAGTACACGACCTTCAAGTCCGAGCTGCTGCGCTGGTTGCGCGGCCAGCGCCAGCCCCGAGAGGGTGGTCTCATCACCGCCCTGCGCGGCATCAACCTGAGCATCCCTCGCGGCAAGACGGTCGCCATCATCGGCCGTAACGGCTCCGGCAAGAGCACCCTGCTCAAGCTCATCACCGGCATCTACACGCCGACCTCCGGAGTCATGGAGATCAACGGCCGCATCTCCGCGCTGCTGGACCTGGGCGCGGGGTTCCACCCGGACTTCTCCGGCCGGGAGAACATCCTCATCAACGGCATCATCCTCGGCATGTCGCGCGCGGAAGTGCGCGAGCGGATGGATGACATCATCGCCTTCAGCGAGCTGGGTGAGTTCATCGACGAGCCGGTGCGGACGTACTCCAGCGGCATGTACATGCGGCTGGCGTTCGCGGTGGCCACGCACGTGGACCCGGACATCCTCATCGTCGACGAGATTCTCGCCGTGGGCGACGAGCACTTCAGCAAGAAGAGCATGGCGAAGATGACGGAGTTCAAGAAGCGCGGGAAGACCATCGTCCTGGTCACCCACGACTTGAGCACCGTGGAGCGCTGGTGTGACGAGGCCGCGTGGATTGACGGTGGCTACATCCGCCGCGTGGGTCGTCCCTCGGAGGTCGTCGCCGAGTACAAGCAGGCCATCGCCCTGGCCGAGGCCCAGTCGGTGGTCTTCACGCCCCCGGCGCTGACCGAGGGTGGCGGCGCGCTGCCCCAGGTGAACGTGCCCGGCGCGGACGCGCCCGTGCGCCTGTCCGGCCTGCGGTTGTTGAGCCCCTCGGGGGAGGTGGCCCCGCAGCTGTCGCCCGAGGCCGCCGTGGAGGTCTGCGTGGACTTCACGACGCAAGGTTCGTACGAGGACCTGGTGTTCGAGGTGGCGCTCCAGACGCTGGAGGGGCGCCCGCTCTACGAGACGAGCACCCGGGTGGAGTCGGTGTCGTTGCCCAAGGAACTGCCAGCCTCGGGGCGGGTGCGCTTCGTGCTGGAGCGCCTGGGACTCCTGGCGGGAACCTACGTGTGCGAGGTGACGGCGCGCACGGCCGGGGGCGTGTCCCGGGAGACCTGCACCTTCGTGGTGAACTCCTCCGTGGCGGAGCGCGGGGTGTTCCGCCCCGTGCATCACTGGGTGGTGGAGTCCGTCCCGGTGTCAGTGGTACCCGCGCTCGCGGGCGTGGGTCATCCCTGAGTG
>NZ_VIFM01000342.1 GCF_006636215.1 Myxococcus llanfairpwllgwyngyllgogerychwyrndrobwllllantysiliogogogochensis
GTCGTCGGTGGCGGTGGGCCCGGACGGCACGGTGACGGTGGCGGGCGACTTCGCGGGCCTGCTCGTGTGGGGCGGCACGTCGCTGGGGACTCAAGGGCCGTTCGTGCTCGGCGTGGGCGCGGAGGGCGAGGTGCGCTGGCTGAAGCAGCCGGAGTGCGGCGAGCAGTCAGAGGAAGGCGTCGCGGCGGCGGTGGATGACGCGGGCGCCGTGACGGTGGCGTGCGGTGACGCGCTCACGCGCTACGCGGCGGATGGGACGCAGCAGGGCGAGCGGAAGCTGGCGGTGGAGGGCTGCGTGAGCGGACAGTGCTCGCTCGCGGTGACGGGGCTGGCGGTGGTACCCGGTCGCGGATTGGCGGTCGCCGGTTGGCAGCGCGATGGCGCCGGGGACACGTGGAACCAGGATGCGTTCCTGAGGGTGTTGACGCCGGAGTGAGCAGGGCCCCGGGTGTTCAGCTCACCGGCGCGGGGGCCGCGGTCTTGCGCGCGCTCTGGATTGCCAAATGTTTGTGTAAAATTCGAGAGTCATTGCTCGCTGCTTCGTTACGGCGGTGGGCGGTGTGTTGGTTGTTGCTCGCAGTCGGACACATGGCGCTCCTGGGATGGAGCTTGAGTGATATCTAGTGCTGGAATTCGGTACTTCGCTGTAAAAGCCGAATCGAAGCCGACGAGCCCTGTTTTCATCCCATCCTGGAAAGAGACACCATGAGTCCCTTGAGATTCGTTGCATCCCTGTCGCTGTGGGGCGTGCTGTCAGCCTGTGGCGGCGGTACGTCGCCCGACGAGGTATCCGAGACAGCCTCCAGCAAGGCCGCGCTGGACTGCGCCGCCCTGAGCGCGCCCGTGTATCACCGGATTCGGGCCAGCAACGGCGACAGCCTCTACACGCCCAACGCGAACGAGGCGGCCAACGCCGCGACGAACTACGGCTACACCGATGACCGGGGCGTGGCCTTCCGAGCCTCCGGCATCGCGGGGACGGGGCTGTCCCCGGTGTATCGGCTGTACAGCCCGAGCCGCAACGAGCACTTCTGGACCATCGACGCGGCGGAGAAGCAGCAGCTGGCGACGCAGGGCGGGTTCACCACGGACGAGGGGACGGGCTTCTTCGCGTCGACGACGGCGGAGCCGTGCCTGGTGCCCGTCTACCGCTATGCGAATGACACGCTCCGCAAGCACCGCTTCGCGACGACGGCGGCGGAGCGAGCGGCGCTGAGCGCGGCGGGGTGGGTGGACGAGGGCATCAAGTTCCATGTGGCGCCCACGACGGCGCAGCCCGTGGACACGAAGTTCACCCTGGTCATCATCCCGGACACGCAGAACGAGCTCGTCACGCAGTCCACGCTGATTGACCACCGGATGCAGTGGCTGGCGGACAACAAGGACGCGCTCGACATCCGCTTCGTGGGCCACACGGGCGACATGGCGAACTGGGACACGGCGGACCACATCCAGTACGTCCGTGCCAGCAACGCGTTCCAGAAGCTGGACGCCGCGGGGATTCCCTATGCCATCGCCATTGGCAACCATGACACCGCGGCGACGTGCCCCGGTGGCAGCGCGTGCCCTGGCAACGTGAATGCGAACCTGCGCAACACCACCACGTTCAACACGTACTTCCCGACGACGCGGTTCCGCGCGCTGGCGGGCGTGTTCGAGGCGGGCAAGTGCGACAATGCCTATCACACGTTCTCGGCGGGCGGGCTGAACTGGCTGGTCATCAACGTGGAACTCTGGGCGCGGACGAATGCGGTCAACTGGGTGAAGAGTGTCGTGGAGCAGCACCCGCGTCACAACGTCATCGTGCTGACGCACTCGCACCAGACGAGCAGCGGTGGCATCGAGCAGGGCAATGGCGGGTATGGAAACAACAGCCCGCAGTACGTGTTCAACACCGCGCTCAAGCCGTACGCCAACGTGCGGTTCATCTTCTCCGGGCACGTGGGCACGGCGGCGTACAGCGAAGTCACGGGCACGCAGGGGAACAAAATCTACCAGATGCTGACCACGTACCACGACGGGTCGTCGAACCCGACGCGGCTCATCGAGATTGATACCGCGGCCAACACGTTCTCCTCGCGGGTGTACCTGCCGTACACCAACGTGGAGAAGCAGGATGGGACGAAGTTCACCATCTCCAACGTGAACTGGGTGCGCTGACGAAGCGAAGGGGCCGGCCGAGTGGGTCGGCCCCTTCCGCGGAGCCGTCGTCCTGCCGCCAGGGCGGGAGTGCTGGCGGTCCCGCACCTTGTCGGGGAATGATGGAGACGCACCTCGCACGGCGACTCTCCACGAACCACAGCCCGGGCCGAAGAGGCGTGCTCAACCCCGGTCTGGAGGTTCGCTGATGCGTCATGTCCTGGTGATGATGGCTGTGTTCGTTGGTCTGTCGTGGGTCGGCTGTGGTGGCGCGGTGGGTGACGTCGCCGGTGAGGAACTCGAGGTGTCTTCCGAGGAACTCACGGGGTGTTCGGCCACGTGTCCCACGGGCACGGTCAGTTGTCCGGCCTCGACGACTTCCTGCTCCGCGACGAACAATGTCGGAGTGACGTGTGACGGGATATTCCAGGCCTGTCCGCCGAGCCCGACCTGCTCCGATTCTCTGCGTCGGTGTTCGGTCGTCCAGAGCCAGCCTTGTGGCCAGGTTGGGTCGCAGGCGCGGTGTTGCTTCGACAGCTCTACGCCAGGTACGTGCACCTGTGAGCCAGGCTCGCCGAGGCCCAGGTTTGAGTGTTTCTGACGTGTAGTCGCTGAGTGGGCCGAAGAGGGCCGGTGGGACAGGCCGGCCCCTTCATTTGTGCAAGCCCATACGGCTTGCGTGGACGTCTACTTGTGGACCAGGAGGTAGTTCGCCGAGCCGCCGTTCCAGTAGCCGTCCCGGCCGCTCCACGGGCGGTACTTGTACCGGGCGACGACCTGCCACGTGTACTGGTTGATCTGCACCGCGTAGCACTCAATCTTGATAAGTGCGTTGTCGCCCTCGGAGCCGGGCTCCTCGAATCCCATGCTCTGCGGGGACACGTGGATGACCCAGTCGTTCACCGTGCCCGAGGGGACGGTGATGTAGGTGCCGTCGTTCGCCGTCCCAGTGCGGGTGTTCTGCGCGAAGCTCTCGCCCGCATACAGACACGTGAAGACAGAGAGCATGGCCAGGAATGAGAGACTGGTTCGTCGCGACATGGGAACTCCGGGGGTGAGCGCGGGCGTTCCGAGCCCCGCTTGGGCAGCCAAGCTAGGCCGCCGCTGCGAGGATTCAACTGGACGGCACCCGGGGACGGGGTTCCCGTGAGGCATTGAATGGGCGTGAGGTGTGTGCCCGATTCTTGAGAGATGAGTGGCAGGTCGTGGCGAAGGGGCCGCCGGGACAGGCCGGCCTCTTCATTCCGCAGTGAATTAAGGAGTGTGCAGTTGAGCCCCGTTCAGGAGCGTCACTCTGGGTTATGTGGTGCGCAATGATGGGAGGGACACCCAGGGAACCCCTCGTCCATCTCGCCGCTGCAATTGTTGCCCAGGTATTGTAGCAGACGTCCGCCGCGCGAGGGAAGACGCCTCCGTTGTGGGCGGTGGAATCACTGTCATCGCCAGACGACCGTCCGCAGGACGGGAGCGAGCTGTGGGGAGTTCCCTAATTGTTCTTAACCGCATCCCGGTACCAAGTCTGGGTGGCCAGCCCCGTCGGCTGAACCATTGCAGTTGTCGGCGCAGTCACAATTCCACATACTCCGGGACGGATGCTTGCTCTGGTGTCGTTGCAGTCGCTGGCGGTCGCCACGTATCCGCTGGGCTGAGTGCAAGCGAGGGTCGGTTGGCTGAGAACGCCGGCACTGGCGCCGTTGCAGCCGGTTGTGTCCGTCACGTAGCCATCGGGACCTGATTATGTTTGGGTTTCCAGGCCCACATCGCCGTCGCCAACTGGGTCTCAGTCGAATATCGACGTCACGCCTTCGCCGATGGAGTCATCGCAGTTGGTGGCCACGGAGTCGCGTATCTTCTGCGCACCGGGTTATAGGCTCGGCTTGGCATCGTCGCAGGTGCTCTCATTCGGCGTAGGGCCCGAGCGAGGTCCTGGTGCACGCTTTCGTCCTACTCTCTGGCTCACCCTGTTGCGAACCGTGGTGCCGGGCACATGGGCCTCCACGGCCAAGCTTCTCGTCCTTCTGCCGCTTTCGCCAGTTCGACGGATCCGGCACGGAACTCCGCAGGCACGGGAAGTGGGGTTCGGCATCGTTGGTTCCTTCTCTCACAGCGGTACGGACTCGGCGAACACAGCGGTACGGACTCAGCGAAACTGAAGCCCCCCCGCCTGGCGGCTGGGGACCGTTGAGCCAAAGTGTACCCTCTGCTCTCCCACGAGGAGCCAAGCCCTGGGGCCCGTCATCGGCCTTTCTTGGCCTAATGCACCTGCCCGCGCTACCCTCAATGCTCCCCGATCTTTCTGTCAGCCTACCCCTAGTTGCGAACTAAGTAGGTTGAGCCGCTGCCTGGACGCTCGACTTAACAAGAAGTTCGCTCGTTGGCGGAACTTTGCGTATAGTGGAAACGAGCGTTTGGAGCCTTGCACTCCATTTCACGATGACAGACACCTTGGCCCAAGACTTCGCCGTGCAGCCTCTTCAGACGACTGATTCTGGTTACCGCGATCCACTCGGTCGCTACTACACACGCAGCGACATCTCACAGTTGCTCGTCGCCTGCATAAGTTCGCGTCGACCACGCCTTATCGTTGACTTGGGTTGCGGTTCGGGCTCGCTCATGCAAGCTGCTCGCGATCGTTGGCAGGGAGCCACCATCATTGGCGTTGACCTCGACGCTTCCGCCGTCCGCCACACTGGACGACCCAGTGGACATACGATCGAGACTGATGCACTTCACGTAAACCTTCCCCAGAATCCATCATTTATCAACGGAGGGGCGGATGTTGCTGTCTGCAATCCGCCATACATCCGGCCCAAGTGGCGCAAACAGTTCGCCACAATCCTCAGTTCAGCCGGAATCAGCGTGGCGCCAGCTGCTTTTGCCGAAGCAGGCGCAGTAATCCTGTTTTTGGCACAGAACCTGCGACTCCTGAAGCCGGGCGGAACCCTGGGCCTTATTGTGCCCGACAGTCTAATTTCCGGCGAAAAGCTCCAAGACTTTCGTAAACAATTATGCGATTCGCATACCGTAGAGCGAGTCATCAAACTTCCACGGCGCGCGTTTATTGCAACCGAGGCACAGACTCACATACTTATTCTGCGTAAGTCCACAGGCTTCCGCGAACCCATCAAGTTGCAGAGCCTCAGTTCTGGCCGGAAGCTTGTCACGCTTGCGGTGGCCTCGCGCGAAGAGGCTGTTTGGCGAATGGATGGAGAGGCGATCCTCAAGAGGCGTGCAGCGCAAGGGGCTAGTGGCCATCCTACACTAAGGGACCTAGGGGCGACGGTTCACCGCGGAAAGCTCACATCATGTGATGCACGGACACTCGCCGGCTCTTTCCATACAAGCGACTTCTCAGGGCAGTCGAGCATTTCGTTCTCTCGCCACCGCTCAATCGCTGCATTGCGAAACGCCTCCCGCCAAGTACTAGCCGGTCCTGGTGACATCCTTGTTGCTCGCGTAGGACGTAATTTGGCTTCCCAAATCTGTTATGTCGAGAGAGGGCATGCAGTCCTGAGTGACTGTGTATTCTGCCTTCGTGCACCCCACGAAATGGCAACTCGCATTTTTACATTTCTTATCTCGAAGGCCGGCCGATACTCTTTGTCTACGGCGGCACGAGGCGTAGCAGCATCATACCTTACTCGACAGGCACTTCTGGACGTCGGAGTTCCTCTCATGGAGCACTGATGCAAAGCACCTTTGATTTCGAAGAACGGGCAGATCAACTTTCCCTCGACGACATCAAATCCACGATGGTCGATGCGGAAATCTTCCGTTCAGCTAAACGGAAACTGCTAGCTCGCGGGGCGAAGCTACTCGTCGGACCTCGTGGAACAGGCAAGACGCACTTGATGCGGTTTACATATGCCGCAGCGACCAAGGACAATGCGCAACCGCTAGTACTCTACGCCAATTTCAACCGCTATTTGACGTTGGAACCCCTGCTTTCGACAGCTAGTGATGCAATACAACGTTTTCACGCATGGGTGTTGGCAAAGCTGCTCATTGCGGCTGGTGAGCATTGTGGGGCTCTCGGAATCGATTTGGAGAAACTAGCGCTTCCAGCACCGTTGGAGACACTTCGAGGCCTGATAGGTCAACTTGAGAAAGGTAGCGGGCATCGTGAATACGAAGCCACCGGCAGGCTCCTGACAATCGATTCGACCATTTCATCTTTGGAGCGGCTCCGAATGCTCGCCATGAGGGAGCGTACGGTGCTTCTTCTGGATGATGCGGCTCTTACTCTTGCAGATAAGTATTTAGAGGAGTTTTTTCGGCTATTTCGTCAACTCAAAACCGAGACGGTTTCACCCAAAGCGTCTGTCTATCCAGGTTCAACACAGTATGGGCCGACGTTTCACGCGTCGCATGAAGTGGAGTCCATACAGCTGTGGATATCCATTGCGGACCCCAACTACAGTTCGCTTATGGGTGAAATCGCAGACAAGAGAATCGGGCAGTCCGAGAAAAAGAATACTGAAGTCGTAGAGGTTCTGAAGTTCATGGCTTTCGGAGTGCCAAGAGCTTTTTTGAGACTTCTCCGAGACTACAGCGCTGCTACGGGAACTGTGCAGCAAAGACTTAATACGACAATTGAAGGCCATACTACGCTTATTACTCAAGAATATGCCTCACTAGGGCTTAAGCTGCCACAGTTTAAGTCCATAATTGACTCCGGAAAACGCCTGTTCGACAAATCGGCCATCGCTCTCCGCGAGGCAAGACAGCAGGACTCAAAGAGGCAGGGCAGGCATGTAATCATCGGGATTCGAGAGCCAGAGGCAGCAGGTCCGCTCGCCGACAGGATGATGAAGTTCCTGATCGAAGTGGGGATGCTGTATCCGCTTCCTACTGTTTCGCACGGTCAGGACAGGAAGTATGGCCGCTACATTCTTCACTTGGCGTTCTTGTATCAGAACGGGGCTCTTCGGACTGGCCGAGGAACGTCGTTCAAGGAGATTGTCGACTATTTAGGACTTTCGGACTCAAAGCATCCGGTTCGTCGGGAAGTCGCCACACTGTTGACGGCTGCTGAGGTCGCCGCAATCAAGCTCGACCTTCCGCCGTGCCAAAGTTGTGGCGCGAGCAGACTCAATGACTCTCAGAGATACTGTCATAACTGTGGCAAGCAACTCCTGGATGGTTCGCTATTTGAGCAGTGTATACAGCTCCCTCTTAGCGCTTTGCCTGGAATCAGCGAGGCTCTGCTGGCGCGTATTAATCAGGAGACGAAAATTCGAACGGTTGGGGATGTCTACTCTTCACAAAATCCGTCTGGGGATCTGCAACAGGCGCTTTATATTGGCGAAAAGCGAGCGCAGCGCATAATTAATAAGGTTGCCATCGTCGTGGACGAGTTCCTGTCATGAAGAACGACCAGTTGCGGCTGAATTTGTCGATTACCACGGCGGTAACTGTTCTCTCATTGAAGACGGAACTGCTCTTTGACGGGAAACACATAGACCCAACAACATCGCCTATCGACCAGTTTACGGAGAGAATTGCCGAACTCAATAAACTTGTGCCGCAGCCTGGTGGCTTTAGTGCCACGCAGGCGCAACTCGTATTGCTCGGGGTGATAGGTGCTGTCGAGAGCTATATGCGCGCCATTGTTCGGGTCTCGATTTACTTAGATCAGACTGCGCTTAATTGCGCGAGGTCACTCAATGTGAGTTTTGGGGCTGCGCTTCACTTATCTAAAGAACTTCTCCCCGAGGCGCTGCTTGAGCGGACGTCGTTCATCGGAAAGAAGGCAATAGTCGAAACCCTTAGAGACTTACTAGGGGTTCGAGGCAATCTCCCTTTGGGGGTCGAACAAAGCCTTGAGAATTATATTCGAGTATGTCACCTGCGTCACTGCGCTGTTCATCGATTTGGTAGGCTTGGTTCTGGTAATGCCATTGAACTTGGCTTCGACGATCACCGGGAGTTGCTTGAGAAGCCGTTGGTTCTGACGTACGCATCTCTGCAGGAGGCCATTCTGATTTGTGAGACATTTGTGCGGGTGATGAATAATTTCCTGTTTTCAGAACTCTTGGGGCGCGTTCAGTTCACAAGCTGGACTTGGGATTTTCGTCGAGACAGGCGACATTTTTTTAAATACTACGTTTCCTTTGCAGACCATGCGAGTTCCCGGCCTTCGCTCTCAGCCTTTGCCATGTATCGTGAACTTCGCCAGCAACTCAAAGATCATCTAGGTTCGAAGAAGAAGCGTTAGTCCTCCGGTACGGGGGAAACGTCACGTTCCATCTACGCTTTTTGACTGCGACATGACCGTCCGGTCAAAGCACTCGAGTGCAGCAGCAGAAACAAACGCAGTTGGTCTTAAACTAGAGAGGCGGACTTGGGCGCGGAAGAGTTAGCTCGTCATTCAGTCTATGGTGGTCGGCATGCAGTCGTGGTCTTGATTTGAGCCGTGACTTGACGTCAGTATCAGATGGCATGCGGTTCGCTGTGCTGGGAGCGGGCGTCGAATCCGAGCTGGGAAGTCTCGATGCGGCTCGCGCCTTGCGGTGGATGGCTCTCTCGTCACCTTCACCGCCGCGCGGATGCACTTCGTCGAGGGGCACACCCAAGGCGAGGTCGCCGAGGTGCTCGGCGTCTCCCGCAAGACGGTGGTGCGGTTGCTCAAGGAGTTGTCGGCCCAGGCCCGCTGCTGAGCGTCGCAGTCCCCAGCTTCAAGTCCTGGTGCAGTCCGTTGTCCCGACTCACCCGCCAGATTTTCTGGTCGAGGTAGTAGTGGTGCAGCGCGAAGCCCCAGATGAAGCCCGCCATGAAGTCTTTCAGCGTCAGGCCCGCTCCCAGCGCGAGCTTCGCGTCGAACCCGCCACAGCCCGGATGCGCTCCAAAGCCACACCCCACGCCCCGGTACACCAGCGTGAAGACCACGCCGCACACCGCGTAGATGAGGAAGCGCTGGCTCACCCTCGGCGCCCAGCCGAACGACGCCGCATCCACGCCCGGCGAGTGATAGCGATTGCGGTGATAGAACCAGACGACGCCGTGGTACTGCACGTTGTGGAAAGCCGTCACCGCCACGGCGAACATGATGAAGTCCATCCGCGCCGACACCGACGGCCAGAACACCACCGCCGACAGCCCCACCGCCGCGCCCATCATCATCAGCTTCGGCCCGTTCACCCGCTGGCCCGCCCTCCACCGCCACACCTGCCGCCCCGCGCTCAGTACCACCACCGCGAGCACCAGCGAGAAGCACGCCGCCGCGACGACGGGCTCCCACGTGGGCGTCCCCGTCAGCCCCAACTGCTTGCGCGCCCCTGGATGCGTCACCGCGAACGCGACGAAGGGCGCGAGCAACCCCACGTACAACGTCACGCTGTCGAGCCTCCGGTCCACCAGCGACGTCTCGCCACCCTTGCGCTGGTACAGCGACATCAGCCCGTAGTGCTGCCGCACCACGTGCCAGTACGCCCACAGCGCGGCGAAGGTGAGGAACAACACGAAGGGCAGCTTGCTGCCCACCACCGCCGACACCGCGAAGCACAGCGGCCCCAACGCGAACCACCCCAGGCTCCCCAGCAGGAGCCCGCGCCGCGTCTTCCACTCCCTCGCGTCCAGGTACGTGCGCGACACCGTCGCGAACAGGTGCGGCCCGTCCAGCACCAGCACCCACGCCCACCACAACGCCAGGCTGCTCACGCCACCCCAGACGTGAAGCCCGACAAGAGCGAGGCTCGCGCAGGCACCGCCCACCGTGGAAATCAGGTCGTGCCGGCGGTCGACGAGCCAGCCCGCGCGTGGCGCCTCGGAGGCGGTGAGAGGCAGAGTGCTCATGAGGCTCCTCGGGGACTCCACAAGATACAGGAAGGTGCAGGTAGGCCGCAGGCCCACCTGTCGCCGTCCATTGGCCGGTCGACCGACCAAGGGCCCAAAACCCTCTTGAGCCGGGCGCTGCGTACCGCGATGGTGGTGCGTTATGGATCAAGGCAGGCGCACCACGGACCGGAAGGCAGTCGGTCTGTTGGTGAAGCTCAAGCATGAAAGCGTGGGGAGCTTCGCGGAGGAGTTCGCCACCAACCTGAGCCCGGGCGGGATGTTCATCCGTTCGCGCACCCCCCAGCCCGTGGGGACACCCGTCAAATTCGAGGTGCAGATCGCCGGCGGCGTGCGCGTGCTGCACGGCACCGCCGATGTCCGGTGGATCCGCGAAGTGGGAGACCCCTCGGGCCCTCCCGGCATGGGCCTCCAGTTCCACGAACTGGACCCGGCCAGCCGCGCCCTCGTCGACATGATGCTCCTGCAGCGCAGGCCGGAGGCGCCCGCCGCCGTCGTCTCGCCGCTGCCCGCCATCGCGCCCTCCGTCGCCCCGCTGGCTCCCGCCATCGCGCCCCTGGCGCCGGCCGTCGCGCCCGTGCAGGTCCGTCCCGTCTCGCCGCCCGCCGCGAAGCCCGCGCCTCGCGCGACGGAAGGCGTGGCGCTTGATTCGCTCTTCGACGACATCGAGGCCCCGCCCAGCCCCACGCTGGATGAACCCTTCGACTTCTCTCCGCCCGCCTCCGCGGAGAACGACGTGGACATTCCGCTCGAGGAGCTCATCGCGAGCACGCCGCCACCCGTCTCGCTTCCGGATGACGAGCCGCTGCCCGGGTTCGAGTTCGAGATAGAGCCCGGAGAGGTGCTCGATGAGCCGGTGAGCCTCGACGAGGCGCCCATCGAGGTCGGCATCACCGTGGAAGAGGAGTCGGCTTCTTCCGCGCCGTCGCGCGCCAGCGGCCCGCTGGAGTTCGACCTGGATATGTCCGAGGCGGCCCTCGCGCCGCCTCCTCCCGCTCCCCGCGCCGCGCCCTCGCGGGCCAGCGGGCCGCTCGAGTTCGACCTGGACCTCAGCGAGGCGATGGAGGAGTCCCTGTCTCTTATACACACC
>NZ_VIFM01000343.1 GCF_006636215.1 Myxococcus llanfairpwllgwyngyllgogerychwyrndrobwllllantysiliogogogochensis
CGCCCACCCCGACCCAGGCGCGATCAGCAACACACGCCAAGTGATCGAAATCCCAAAGACTTTCTTCAAATCACGATCAACCCAATTGTTTTCGACACCCTGATTCCACACGGTGTGTCGGTGTCTCGGGTGCGGATTTCTCCCTCTGTCTACGCCCGGTGTTTCACCGAGCCAACTTTTCGTCCGGAGGCCGATTTTCCGGCCTCGGAGCGCGGTCAGCATTGACAGGGAAAAGAGCGATTTGTTACCACCGGTTGGCTTACGCGCATTCAAGGCCAGACAACGCAGGACGGAGGGGCGTAATGACCAAGGCAGAGCTCGTCGAGGTGGTGGCGGCGCAGACACGTCTCACCAAGAAGTCGGCGGCGCAGATCCTCGACATCGTCTTCACCAACATCGGCAAGGCGGTGAAGAAGGACGCGCGATTCAGCTACCCCGGCTTCGGAACTTGGTCGGTGCGTTCCCGCAAGGCGCGGAAGATTCGCAACCCGCAGACCAACGAGATGATGAAGCTGAAGGCCTCGAAGACCATTGGCTTCCGTCCGGCCAAGGAGCTGAAGAACTCGCTGTGAGTCGCTGACGCCACCCCGGTTCATGCCGTGGCGTCCCAGGGACTCGCGATGGACCGGGCACTCCCCTCAGGGGCGCTACCTCAAGCCGGTGGCGCCCCTGATGCGTTGCGGGCTCACAAGCCCGCACCACCCCGCGCCATCGGCGGCGCCTCCAGACGCCCTTCACCCTCGTCACCGAGCGCGTCCAGGGGGTCCATCACCTCACCATCCCGCCACAGCTCGAAGTGCAGGTGCACGCCCGTGGCCAGCCCCGTCTCGCCGGCCAGCCCCACCGCGTGGCCCCGCTCGAGAATCTCCCCCGGCTCCACCAACACCCGGGACAGGTGGCTGTAGCGCGTCAACCAGCGCCCATCGTGCTGCACCTCCACCTGGAGACCGTGGTCGCCGTTCCACCCCGCACGCAACACCACGCCCTTCGTCGCCGTGTAGACGACCTGGCCCTGCTTCGCCGCCAGGTCCACGCCGAGGTGGCGCCGCTGCTCGCCCAGGATGGGGTGCCAGCGCTGGCCGAAGACACTGGTGATGGTCACCGGATCCACGGGCCAGGCCAGTCGGGGCAGTCCGTTGACCTCCTCCGGATGCTCCAGCCGCCGCAGCTCCGCCATGCGCACCGCGAGCCGCCCGACCCTCAGCACCACGGCCTCCGCCAGGGCTCCAGGCATGTCGCCATAGGTCCTGCCGTCCTGCTCCAACTCGGCCTCCAGGACGCCTCGGGCTCGCTCCACGTCGCGGGAGTCCGTGCGCTCCACCGCGCGCGCCAGGAACGCATCCAACATCCCGTTCATCAACTCCCAGCTCTCCACCTGCCCCAACGGCATGGGCCCACCCCGCGCCACCTTCCGACGGTGCCCACGGGCCCGCTCCCTGAACGACTCCAGGGCCTCCTGGAGTTCCATGGAGGGCTCGGGCGCGGCCAGGCGTACACGTCCACCCGGCGGGGCGGGGACACCCTCGGGGACAGGGGACGAGGACGGCTCCGCGGAGGACCGCTCCGGGGTCTCGTAGACCTCATCGAAGCTCATCTTCTGCTCCGACCGAGGGGTGGAGCAGGCGCAGACGCTGACGAAGGCGAGGAGGCGGAGTCGACGCACGGCCCGGCGAGCCTACCACGCTCCGCTCGGTGCCTTCCCTCGCCCAGCAGCCACGGCTTCGCCCGGAGCGGAAGCGAGCAAGCAACCCCGGGGGACGGGCAGATTCGCTGCCCGGAAAAACTCGCCCCTTCGTTGAGCCCCGCGTGGCGACCGGCGGCCTACGCCAACGCTCGCCGGATGCGTGCGACCGATTCGTCGATGTCCGCCGCGGACAGGTCCAGGTGCGTCACCAACCTCACCGAGCGCGGTCCTCCCGCCGGGTTCGTCAGCACGCCGTGTCCCCCCAGCAGCGTCACCATCTCCAGGGCCGGGCGGTCGAACTCCGCGAACACCATGTTCGTCTCCACCCGCGCCGTGTCCACCTTCACTCCAGGCACCTCGGCCAGCGCCGCCGCGAGTCGGCGCGCATTCGCGTGGTCCTCGGCGAGCCGCTCCACATGGTGGTCCAGCGCGTACAGCGCCGCCGCGGCCAGGATGCCCGCCTGCCGCATGCCTCCGCCCAGCCGCTTGCGCAGCCGACGCGCCTCCTTGATGAGGTCCGCGCGGCCCGCCAGCGCCGAGCCCACCGGCGCCCCCAGCCCCTTCGAGAAACACACCGACGTCGTGTCCGTCAGCCTCGCCCACGTCGACGCGGGCACACCCGCTGCCACCTCCGCGTTGAACAGGCGCGCACCATCCAGGTGCACCGCCAGCCCCGCCTTGCGAGCGACGTCCACCACCGCGCGGAAGCGCTCCACCGGCCACACCGAGCCCCCTCCGCGATTGTGCGTGTTCTCCAACGACAGCAGCCGCGTGCGCGGGTTGTGCATGTTGTCCTCGCGCACCGCCGCCGCCACGTCCTCCGGCGTCAGCAAGCCCCGCTCACCCGGCAGCGGCTGCGGCTGCACGCCCCACAGCGCCGGCACCGCGCCGCCCTCGTAGTGGAGGATGTGACTGCCCGCCTCGGTCAGCACCTCGTCCCCCGCCCGGCAGTGCGCGCCAATGGCCACCTGGTTGGCCTGCGTGCCCGAGGGTACGAAGACGGCCGCCTCGAGCCCGAGCCGCTCCGCCACCCGAGCCTCCAGGCGCAGCACCGTGGGGTCCTCGCCGTAGACGTCGTCCCCCACCTCCGCTTCCGCGATGGCTCGGCGCATACCGGCGGTGGGCTTGGTGACGGTGTCGGAGCGAAAGTCGATGGGCTTCATGGTTCTCCCGCAGGGTGGCGACAGCCAGTACTTGGGGGCACGACAGGGGTGACATACAACGGCCGCGTGCCCGGACGTGAGACAACGGCGGCGAAGCGTGAGCGCGCGGTGAAGGTCATGGAGCGGCTGGAAGCCTCCATGCCCGATGCCCACATCGAGCTGGATTTCCGCTCCCCCCTGGAGCTGCTCGTGGCGGTGATGCTCTCCGCCCAGTGCACCGACAAGCGGGTCAACATGGTGACCCCCGCGCTATTCCAACGCTTCCCCAACGCCCACGCCTACGCGGAGGTCCAACCCGCCGACGTGGAGCCCTTCATCCGCACCTGCGGCCTGTACCGCGCCAAGGCAAAGAACATCGTCGCGGCGGCGAAAATCCTCGTGGGGGAACATGGCGGCCAGGTGCCGCTCCGGCGCGACACGCTCGCGGAGCTGCCCGGCGTGGGCCGCAAGACGGCGGGGGTCGTGTGCATCCACCTGGGCGGCGACGATGCCTTCCCCGTGGACACTCACGTCAAGCGGCTCGCGTACCGGCTCGGCTTCACCACGCACGAGGACCCGGACAAGGTGGAGACGGACATGCGGTCCGTGCTGCCCATCCCCTGGTGGACGAAAGGCCACCAGCTCCTGGTGTGGCACGGGAGGCGGACGTGTTTTGCCCGCTCCCCCGAGTGCGACCGGTGCGTCGTGGCCGAGCTGTGCCCCAAGAAGGGCGTGGCCCGAGCGACTACCGAGAAGCCGAAGGGTTCAGCTCGCTCTCGCGCGAAGCCTTGAGCTTCTTCATCCGCTTGCGGATGAACTCGCGCTTCAGCGTGGAGACGTGGTCCACGAAGACGGTGCCATTCAGGTGGTCCGTCTCGTGCTGCACGGCGATGGCGAGCAGCTCGTCACAGCGCAGCGTCTGCTCCTGACCGTCCACGTCCAGGTACTTCACCGTGACGACGGCGGCGCGGTCCACGTCCTCCGACTCACCGGGGAGGGAGAGGCAGCCCTCGTTGTAGGTCGTCTCACCCTCGAGCGCGACGAGCTCCGGGTTGATCATCGCCAGGGGCTTGGACTCGGGCTGACGCGGCGTGGTGTCCAGGACGATGACGCGCTGGAGCACGCCAATCTGCGGCGCCGCGAGTCCCACGCCGTCGGCGGCGTACATCGTCTCGAACATGTCCTTCACCAGCGCGCGGGTGGAGTCGTCCACCTTCGTCACGGGCTTGGCCTTCTGCTTCAGGATGGGGTCGGGCCAGATGAGGATCTCACGAACCATGGAGGCCCTCTTAACTCCCCCCGCGCGCACGGGCAACCCCGTGCGGGCAGCCCTCCCTCGCCCCGGCGCACGGGACGTCCACCCCTTGTCAGTCGAGCAGGCTGCGTGCGTACTCGGAGCGCAGTCGGTCATCCCCCAGGGCCTGGGCGGCTTCGGACAACACACCCCGAATCTGCTGCGCGCGGTGCTGGAGCGCCGGGTCCGGATGCCCCGCGAAACGCAGCGGGTGGAACTCGGCGGCGAGCAGCTCGTAGGCCCGCTTGACCTCCTCGCTACCCGCCGTGCGTGCCAGCCCCAGCACGGTGAAGTAGTCCGCGTCCTGAATCTCCTCGAACTTCGCTTCCAGCCGACGGACGTCCAGCTCGGGCGGTAGCTCTCCGGAGTCATCCGCGTCCGCGGGCCGCAGGATGATGAGCCCCAGCGTCCTCGCCACCGAGAGCGCCTTCAAGGCCGAGTCCTGCGGCACACCCGCCCCCAACAACAGCGCCTCCACCGTGTGCTCACCATCCACCTGGGACAGCAGCTGCAAGTCCTTGGGAGGCAGGCCGAAGTCGTCGGGCGCGAGGTGCAGGTCACCTCGGGCGACACGGGCGCGGAGTCCGCCAGCGGACGCCAGCAGGGACTCGGCGGTCAGCGTGTTGCGCAGGGCCTCCGCCAGCAGGAACAGCGGCGGGCGCGTGGCGGCGGCGAGCGCCACCTCGTGCGGCGCCGGCTCCTGCACCAACCGGTACAGCGTGGAGGGCTCGGCCAGGGCATCCAGGAAGACCTGCTCCGTGTAGCGCTGCACCAGAGGCACGGACTCGGACTCGCGCAGATAGCCTCGGCCTCGGAGCGCGTCGAGCAGCGCGCCGGTGGTGGCGCTGCGCACCAGCCGCAGCTCGCCCTCCTGCCGCGCGTCGATGAGGCCATCCGCGCGGGCACGGTCGATGAGCGACTCACCCGACGCGGAGGAGACAGCCCCCACGAGCGAGCCATCCCGGAGCCACAACACGCGCAGCGCGTTCATCACCTTCAGCTCCAGGCGCACCTCCATGCGCGCCTCGCAGAGTCGGAGCACCAGTCGGGACAGGCCCTCCTGGGTGACACTGCCGCTGCGGGACACCGCGAGTTCGGGGCGCCCCGGTGGGGCCTCCAGGGGGAGCAGCGCCGCACGGGCGTGCGCGGCGGCCTCCTCGGCCTCGCGGTGGCCTCGTTCCTCCAGCTCCAGGCGCTCTCGCTCGGACCGGGCTCGCTCCTCCGCGGAGTCCGCTTCCAATCGAGCCTTCTCCGCGTGCAGTGCCTCCAAGGACTGGCGCGCTTCCTCGCGCTCCGTCCGCACCTGGGACAGGTCCGCTTCCGTTTGCTCCAGGCGAGATTGGAGCTGGGCGAGTTGCTCGGCGAGGCGGGCGGACAGCGACTCGGCTTCGGTTCGCGCCTGGGTCTGTTCCTCGATGCGGGTCTCGATGGCCTCGCGCTGGCGCGCTTCGGCGTCCAGACGTACTTCCAGCGCGGTGCGGTGACGGCCCTCGGTCTTGGCGCGCGCTTCCGCATCGGTCAGCGCCTGTGCGGCCTTCTGGGCGCGAAGCTCGGCCTCCGCCCGAACCTCGGCTTCGGCCGCGGCGCGGGACTCCGCCTCCGCGCGCTGCCTCGACTCCGACTCCGCTCGCGTCTCCGCGACGACGCGCTGCTTCGCATCGGACTCCGCTCGCGCCTCGGCTTCGGCGCGCAGGCGTGCTTCCGTCTCCGCGCGGGCCTCGGCTTCGGCTCGCTGCTTCGCTTCGGACTCCGCTCGGGCCTCGGCTTCGGCTCGCAGCCGTGCTTCCGACTCCGCTCGAGCCTCGGACTCCGCTCGCTGTCTGGCCTCGGACTCCGCCCGCGCCTCGGCTTCCTCGCGCTGCTTCGCCTCGGACTCCGCTCGCGTCTCGAGCTCCGTGCGCTGCCTGGCTTCGGCCTCCGCATGGGCCTCGGCGGCCTCGCCCTGCTTCGCCTCGGCTTCGGCTCGGGCCTCGGCCTCCTCACGCTGCTTCGCTTCGGACTCCGCCCGCGCTTCGGCTTCCTCGCGCCGCTTCACTTCGGACTCGGCACGCACCTCGGCTTCCTTGCGCTGCTTCGCTTCGGACTCGGCACGCGCCTCGGCGTCCTTGCGCTGCTTCGCCTCGGACTCCGCTCGCGCCTCTGCTTCCTCGCGCTGCTTCGCCTCGGACTCTGCTCGTCCCTCGGCTTCCGCTCGGTTCTGGGCTTCAATCTCCGCGCGTGCCTCGGCCTCCGCGCGGTGCTTGGCCTCGGATTTCGCTCGGGCTTCCGCCTCGGCTCGGGCCTGGACCTCTTGTTCGAGACGCTCCCTCGCCTCGGTCGAAGCCTGGGACTCCAGCTCCGCGAGCGCGAGGACCTCCGCCTTCGTCCGAGACTCCAGTTCCTCGCGAGCACGGGTCTCGGACTCCGCTCTCACCTCGGCTTCGTTCCGCGCCCTGGAATCCAGCTCCGCCTGGGCCTCCGCCTCCGCGCGCGCACGCGATTCCATCTTCGCGCGCGTCTCCGCTTCGATTCGCTCCGCATCCGCCGTCGCCGCGCGGGCCTCTGCCTCCGCTCGCGCCAGGGCCTCTGCTCCCGCCCGGGCCTCCGCTTCGACCAGGGCCACCTCTGCGGACTTCACGCGCGCTTCCAGGCTCCGACGCGACTGAGCTTCCGTCTCGGCACGCGACTCGGACTCGACCCGTCCCGCCGCCTCGGATTCGAGCCGAATCTCGATTTCCTTCAGCGCCTGCGCCGCCGCCGCCTCTCGCGTCTCCGTCTCCTGAAGCCTCGCCTCCAACTCCACGAGACGCGACTGGACATCGGCTCGTGCCAGGGATTCCTGGTCGGCACGATCCTGCGCATCGTCCCTCGCGAGGAGCGCCTCCTTCGCCCTGGCCTCCACTCGCGCGAGGTCTTCCACCCTCAACCGCGTGAGCTCTCGGGCTTCCGTCGCCGCGGCATCCAGCAGGCCCCGCAGCTCGATGAAGTCCTGCTCGCGCGTCTCGATGCGCGCCAAGGCCGCCTTCGCGGCGGCGTCCACCGTCGCACGCGCCTGGGCCTCGGCTTCCGCTCGAGCCTCCGCCGCGTCCAGACGCTCCTGGAGGTCCGCGAGCTCCGCGCGGAGGGACTCCACCTCGGAGCCACTCCGAACGTCCTGCTCGGACTCTCGCCGCCGCGACAGCTCCAGCTCCGCTTCGAGCTCTCGCCGCTGGCTCTCTTCTCGAGCCTGGGCCGTCGCGAACTCCGACTCCCGCGCACGAGCCTCGTCGAGCTGCTGCTCCACTTCCGCACGCAGCGTGGCCTCTCGCGCGTGCTCCTCTTCCAATTCGGCGAGACGCGCCTGAAACGACTGGAACAGCTCTCCGTTCCGGTCGCGCACGGCCTCGGCTTCCACGCGCAGGGCCGCTTCACGATCCAGGACACCTCGCAGGGATTCGCTCAGCTCGCGCGACTCCTCGATTCGACGCTCGGCGTCCTGACGAAACGCGAGCTCCTGCTCCAGCGAGGCCCTCAGTGAGCGGACGCGCTCATGCGCTTCCTCCAGTTGCTTCTCGAACTCCTCCGGCCGGGCGTTCGACTCGGGAAGGGACGTGTCCTCCACGGCGCCTTCAGGCTCCGTGTCCGCCCTGTGTACCGACTCCGATTCGGTGGACGCGGGCCAGTACTCAGCCCCCGGCGCCGTCGTGTGCTGGCTTGGCTGGCCAGACACGTCCGAGGCGGTGTCCTCCGTGTTCGAGTCAAACCACACAGCGCCAGGGGACGAGTCGCCTGGCGCGGCGCCCTCCGGCTCGGAGTCGAACCATCCCGCCGAGGCGTCCGACGCCGTCGCCGTGACACCGTCGGCCGCGAGGACAGCCGCATCCGTGGCGTGATGACTCGCATCGAGCGACGCGACGCCTTCGACTTCCGTGGGGAGCGAATCGGAGACAGTGCCCGTCGGAGACTGCACGTCACCTGTTTCAGAATCGAACCAGCCTCCGGCCACATCCGCGCTGGAAGGCTCGGATCCGGGTTCCGCTCCGGACCAATCCGTCGACTCGTTTGCTCTGGCAGCCTCGGGCTCCGCTCCGGACCAGTCCGTCGACTCGTTTGCTCCGGCAGCCTCGGGCTCCGCTCCGGACCAGTCCGTCGACTCGTTCGCTCCAGAGGCCTCGGCTCCGGGCTCTGCTCCGGACCAGTCCGTTGCCTCATTCGCGCCAGACGCCTCGACTCCGGGCTCCGCTCCGGACCAATCCGTCGAGTCGTTCGCGCCAGAGGCCTCGACTCCGGGCTCTGCTCCGGACCAATCCGTCGCCTCGTTTGCGCCAGACGCCTCGGCTCCGGGCTCCGCGCCAGACCAGTCCGTCGCTTCGTTCGCTCTGGCGGCCTCTGGCTCCGCGCCAGACCAGTCCGTCGCCTCGTTCGCTCCGGCGGCCTCGGCTCCTGGCTCCGCGACAGGCCTGTCCGCCGATTCATCGGTGGCCTCGACCCGTGATTGCCCTTCGGGCTCGCTCGCCGATGCGTCCACCGAAGCTGCATCAGTGGGAGCACTCGCTACCGCCGCAGCCTCCGCACCAGCCGGCTCCGAGTCAAACCAGTCCGCGCCAACACTTGCGGCCGGGGGCTCAACGGGAGCACCTGTCGGGTCATCCTGTCGAACCTTGGCCTGAAGCTCCGCCTCCAATACGTCCCACGGTGAGGCGGGCAGGCTCTCCTCTTCCGCCCCGTCAGTGGGCGCGGATTCGATTTCGGGCGACGCCTCCGCGACTGGCTCTCCCTTCGGCGCCTGAGACACCTCGTCGACTTCGGCGAATCCCTTCGCGGAGTTCTCGACCTCGGGGTCCGGTGGCAGCTCCGTCCACGGCGAGGCCTCGAGCGGCACGGACGGCCGTGCTCCCACATCGCGCATGGCGGCCAGCTCTGCTTCGGCCGCGGAGAGCGCATCTCCCTGCGAGGACGCTGGAGTGTCGACGTCGAAGAACCCCTCGTCCCCGAGCCGAGGCGCCACCGCCACCGGCCGTGACGCCGGCGCGGAAACGGCCTCCTCTGTCCAGGCGAGTCTCCCCAGTGGCGGAGAGGCTTCGACCTCACCTCCCGCATCCGGCTGTGCTGCCGTCCAGTCCGTCAGAGCCCCAGCTTCTGGAGTACTCACGCCATACAGGACCGTGGGCGGACCACTCACTCCACCCGAGCTCCCGTCACCCGTCACCGCGCTTGCGAAGCCCTCGGAGAACGCATCATCCAGGCTCCCGGGGGTCGCGACATTTCCCTGCCCGGACTGCCCGCCCCACCCTTCGAGTCCCAGCGATGATGCGCCTTCGCTCGCCGGAGCAATGTCCGCGCTCGGAGCAGTCGACGCTTCGTCGGTCCCGTACGCCGCGTCCATCGCCGCTTCATCCAGCGCATCCGTCGCGGCACCATCCAAGTCCTGCCCACCGGCCGCGGCCAACGCGTCCGGGCCCAGCGTGCCCTCCGCGAAACCCGCGCCTCCGTCCTCGTAGGCACTCGCCGTCGAGCCATCCGCGCCGTAGGCCTCCGAGGCCCCGGCTGGCTCGGTGGAGTCGTATCCCGTCAGCGAGTCTCCGCCATACGCACCCGCCTCGTACCCCTCCTCGCTGTAGGGCTCCGAGCTTGTTCCATTCGTCGGGGAGTCGTAGCCGGTCGCCGTGCCCGCCTCGTACGCGCCGGAGGCATGAACCTCCGAGGAGGCACCACCAGGGTCGTAACCCTCGGGGGATGCACCACCACCGTATGCACCGGAGTCATGCCCCTCGGGGGAGGCAGCCCCGAGGTCATATCCCTCAGGGGAGGCACCACCGTACGCACCAGGGTCGTAGCCCTCGGGGGAGGCACCACCGTATGCACCGGAGTCATGCCCCTCGGGGGAGGCAGCCCCGGGGTCATATCCCTCGGGGGAAGCACCACCGGACGACGCTCCAGGGTCGTAGCCCTCGGGGGAAGCACCACCGTATGCACCGGAGTCAGGCCCCTCGGGGGAGGCAGCCTCGGGGTCATATCCCTCGGGGGAAGCACCACCGGACGCACCGGAGTCATGACCATCAGGTGAAGCACCACCGTATGTGCTGGGGTCATGACCCTCAGGTGAGGCCCCACCTTCGTACGCACCGAGGTCATGACCCTCGGGAGAGGCACCACCTCCGTACGCCCCTGCGTCATACCTCTCGGGAGAAGCACCACCGGACGCACCGAGGTCATAACCCTCGGGAGAAGCACCACCGGACGCACCGGGGTCATAGCCCTCGGGAGAAGCACCACCGGACGCACCGGGGTCATAGCCCTCGGGAGAAGCCTCACCGTACGCCCCTACGTCACGACCATCAGGTGAGGCGCCACCTCCGTACGCACTGGGGTCATAACCCTCGGGAGAAGCACCCTCTCCGTACGCACCGGGGTCATGGCCCTCGGGAGCGGCACCGCCACCGTACGCCCCTGCGTCATGCCCCTCGGGTGAAGCACCACCGTAGCCCTCGGCGGAAGCCGCGCCATCAGCGCCAGTTGCATACGCATCAGCGGCAGCACCTGCGTCGGCGCTCGCCACGGCCCCGGCGCCCGCGTCATCCCCTTCCGCCCGGAACACCTCGCCCGCGGACAGCGCGCCCTCATCAAAAGCCTCGCCCTCGCCGCCCGCCACGGCCGCGCCCCAGTCCTCGCCTCCTCGCGCGGATTGGATGGACGCCATCGCCGCGGCCTCCACCTCCTGGTGCGCCTGCTCCAGCGTCGCCTGCACGTCGAGCGGCGAGCGATGCTCACGCTCCTCGGCGCGCGCCGTCCGCTCCTCGCGCGTCATCGCCGCCAGTTCCCAGTCCGTCTGGTGCAGCGGCGCCAGGTCTCCGAACAACGCATTCGCCAGCGTGGGGTCCCCAGCCACCGACCCTGGCCCCGTCGCGTGCCACGCCTCCGAGCCCTCCCCGCCTC
>NZ_VIFM01000344.1 GCF_006636215.1 Myxococcus llanfairpwllgwyngyllgogerychwyrndrobwllllantysiliogogogochensis
CCCCGGAACCGCGCGCGCCCCGCCCTTCCCCCCCAGCTCCGGTCCTCTTCGAAGTAAACTGTCAGCGACCTCTGTTGGTCTCCGGAAGCGGGGCCTCTGATACCCCCAGCCTCCTCGGCCCGCAACGTCCGGCAGCCGGCGTCAAGGATCGCTCCTTCCCTTGGCCGGCCCGTATCCTGGCTTGCAACAGCCGCTGGCTGTTTAGATTGGAGGCGGACTGGCTCATTGACACTTGTCTGGCCGCGAAGATAGAGGCATCCGCCCTCGTAAACGAGCATTTTTCCGCACCTTTCCATGACCAGCCCCTGGCAGAGAAGACGACAGCCCGACGACGTCCCCACCCCCGTGGCGGTTGCCGTCTCGGATTTCTGCCGGCGCGCGAAGTCGCCGGCACCCGCTCCCGAGGTCCGTGAAGCGCTCGCCCTGCTGCTCGAGGACGACGACTTCCGGGTCCGGGCACTCACCGACGCGGAGCCGGAGACCACCCCCCTGGGGCCCTTCGCCGTCGTGGACATCCTCCGAGGTACCGCCCCCGCCGTTGCCGCCCAGCGTCAGAGCTGCGGCTACTACGACGTGGCCCGCGAACTGGCCTACGTGCGGGAGGAGAAGACGCCTCCCCGCGCCGTGGCCGCGGACCCGTCCATCCCCTCCTTCGCCCTGCCCGCCGCCAGGCCCGCTGGAGAATCCTCCGGCAAGGCGAAGAAGGGCGCCAAGGCGGATGAGGCCACCGTCCTGGAGCGCATCGCCCCGAAGAAGCGCTCCACCCTGGTGGACGAGGAGACGACCTCTCCCTCCGAGCAGGAGCTGGCGGCCCTGGATGAGGGGCCGAGCTTCCTGCGCCGCGACCTGCCCCGTCCCCGGGGCCGCTTCACCCGCGTGGAAGCGCCCCGCACACCCTTCGTGGAGCTGACACGGGCCTCGGGCAAGGAAGTCCTGGAGGCGTTGCTGGAGGGCTCCGAGCACCGCTTCGCGCTGCTGCGCAACATGTCGCACCGGTTCAACGGCTCGCGCGGGGATTTGACCCTGGTGGATCTGGAGACGGTGCTGCGCGATCACGGCCTGCTCGACGCGCTGAAGGAGAAGGAGCGACTCCAGCTCCTGGACGCCTACACCCAGCAGCGTGGCGCGACGGGCCGGGTCGGCTGGGCGCTGGGCGTGAGTCCTCCGGAGCTGCAGCGGCTGGTGGCCTCGTGCGGATTGACCGAGGACGTGGAGGCCCTGCGCGAGCGCTTCCGTCGCGAGGCGCTGGCCACCTCGCACCTGACGCACCGGTTGGATCTGCTGGGCCGTGAGAAGTACCTCGCGGACCTGGGCATCCAGCGCAAGTTCAACGAGTCGCTCCGCAAGGACCTGGAGCGCCTGCTGCGCGATGAACTCCCCGGCGCCACGGATCTTCACGGACTCAGTGATGCCGTGGGCCGCAAGTATGGCTCGCCCAGCGAGCTGGTCTTCCGCGCCATCGAGCGCCTGGGGCTCGCCGAGGGGCTGCGCAAGCAGCTGCACCCCGGCGTCCCTCCCTCAACTCCCTGAAAAGGCACCGCACCCATGCCCATCTACGAGTACGCCTGTCAGAGCTGTGGAAAGATCATCGACGTGCTGCAGAAGTTCTCGGATCCTCCGCCCGCCACGTGCGCCACGTGTGGCGCGGAGGGCCCGCTGACCAAGATGCTCAGCCGCTCCAGCTTCGTCCTCAAGGGCGGCGGCTGGTACTCCGACCTGTACAGCTCCACGAAGAAGGACGGCTCCTCGTCGTCCTCCTCCTCGGGTTCGTCGTCGAGCAGCAGCACCTCCTCGAGCAGCACGTCGTCCACTCCGTCGACGCCCGCCGCGGCCTCGACGAGCAGCGCCCCCGCGCCGGCCGCGGCGTCGGGCGACAAGAAGTAGCCGGACGCGGAGGGGCGGAAAATTCGCGCGGGGTCCGGGAGCGACGCACACTCGCTCCCCGTGCCCTTCCCTCCCTCCAAGCGTCCTCCCCGCCAATGTGCTCTGTGCGGTCACCCGGAGCTCACGGATGCGCGCGGGCTCGGCCGCTTCCTGCTCGTGCCGGACCCGGCTGGACGGGGGCCGGTGTGTCCGTCGCAGCGAGGCTGCCGTGGCGGCAAGCGGGAAGCCTCCTCCCCGTCGACGCTGACGCAGGCATCGCGCTGAGCTAAGCAGGGAGCTCCCGCGCGTGCCTGTCGCGGAGGTGCCCCGATGCTCGCTCGACGCCCCCTTCCCTCGCTGTCCCTCCTCGTGCTGGCCGCGTTCGCGGTCGGCTGTGGCAACTACACCCGCATGGCGCCAGAGGCCCGCACGTCGCTCCAGCGCACCCTCACGGGGCCGGACGCGGAGCAGTACCTGCGCGTCTCCGGCAACGTCATCCCCTTCTTCGGGGACGGCTCCAAGCGGCTGCTCACGCCCTACGCGCCGGACGACGTGCGCTTCCTGGACGACAGCAACGGCAAGCCCATCAACCCCGGCGCCGTGGAGCGCACGCTCCCCGTGGGCACGAAGCTGCGCATCACCAAGGTGGAGTTCCCCACCGCCTGGGTCGTCGCCGAGCGCGTCCTCTACACGCCGCGCACCTGGCCGTGGGTCTACCTGGCCGAGGAAGGCAAGCCGGACGCGCCGCCGCTCGTGCTGGTGCTCCCGCCCAACCTGGAGCAGCCCAACGACTTCCGCGCGGAGGTGGAGAAGTACCTCTCCGCCCAGAATCCCAAGTCCCAGTTGGAGGCCCTGGCGCCGCCCGTGCGCGATGCCGTGCGCGAGAAGCGTCTGGTGGCCAACATGTCCGCGGACGCGGTGCGCATGGCCTGGGGGCCACCGGAGCTGGTGCGGCGCACGCTGGAGGGCACCGCGAAGAACGAGGAGTGGACGTATCCGGGAGGCCGCCGCAAGGCCTTCATCACGGATGGCCGGCTCGCTCGCGCTGAAGAGGCAGGCGCTTCCGTCCTGCCTTGACCGCTCGGAGGACTACCGACGCCCGCCGCCGCCACCGCCGCGGCGGCGCTTCCCACCGCCGCCACCACCACCGCCCTGCTTGCGAGCCGCCTGGGCCTCGCCCGGGCGCGTGAGGCGGGGCAGCTCCCCGGCCATCACCGGCCAGAACTCGCCCTTGAGCAGCTCGGCCACCAGTTGGGCCTGCGTCGCCACGGGGCGCTTGAAGAACGTGGCGCCCCGGCCCATCTCGTCCAGGGAGCCGCGCACGTCGCTGCCACCGGTGCACGGCAGCTTGAGCGCCTCGGCGGCCTCCACGGCCAGGTCGTTGGCGGTCTGCTTCACCCGGGCGTTGTAGCCCTCCACCGCGCTCAGCACGTTGAGCGAGCGCACGTAGTCCATGGCCGGGTTGGGCGAGTCCCTGTCGAAGGGCCGCGCCGCGATGATGGCGGCACCCATCGCCTTCACCTTGGGCAGACACTCCGCGGCGCTCCAGGGCTTCTCGCGGTTGCTGCCCCACATCTGCACGGGCTCGGGGGCAAGCTCCGGCTTCGGGAAGAAGCACAGATATTGGCCACGGTCCGTCACCAGCTCCAACCCGACGAACACCTTCACCTTCGACTTGGCGCCAATCTCGAACAGCTCGTCACAGCCATCCTGGGTATTGGTTTCCGTGAAGGCCACCCCGTCCAGGCCGAACAGCGCGGCCCGTTCCAACACGGCGCGAGGGTCCAACTCGCACCCCTTGGACAGGTGGGAATGGGCGTGCAGGTCGATGAGCATGGGCGCCGCTCCCTAACAGGCTCCCCTGGGCCTGTCGAGCCCGCGCTGCCCCCCTGCGTCCCTCAGGCGAAGGCGTAGGACTGGAAGGTCCCTTGCTTGGCCTGCGTGTTCTTCTCCTCGTAGGTGCGGATGAGGTACCCCATCAGCATCAGCGAGGACGTGTTCTCCAGCACCCGGGACGGGTCCTTGGAGATGAGATTGGCGCTGTAGTTCAGGAAGAACTGCGCCAATTCCTCCCCCGCCTCCTTGACGATGAGCGCATTCAGCGCGGTGGGCTCCATCGTCCGGATGGTGTTGATGAAATCAACCGCCAGATCCTTCTTGGTCTTCACGTCCACGGGCCTGCCCCCTTCCCCAACACGCCGCCACTCGTGGCCCCCTGCCTCGAGCGCCCCCAAACGGGTGCGACTTGGGCAAACTAAGCACGCGCTTTCGCGTGCAAACCCCCGTCACGAGGCCAGCAACGCCCTACCCTCCAGGAAGCCGGGTTTTTGACACCTCTGAACACCCCGTGCGATAACGCCCCCTTGTCCTGTGTCGGGACCGCACAAGGAGTGGCTGGCGATGTTCACGGGCGTGAAGGTCTTCTCCGCCACCAAGGCGAAGGAGCGCGAGGAGCTGGGTGAGAACGTCACCCGTTGGATGAAGAGCAACTCCGATCTGGAGATCGTGGATCGCGTGGTGGCCCAGTCGTCCGATAACGAATTCCACTGCTACACCCTCGTGCTCTTCTACAAGCACAAGACGGCGCAGCAGCCCCCTCCGCAGCAGCCGTAGTTCGCGGGGCCGCGGTGGGAAGGGGGCGGCCTCTCCCCTTCCCTCAATCCCGCGGAAGCACTACTCGGTGCGAGGCACGTACACAGCGACGCTGCGCGGCGGGACCACCATCACGGTTTCCGTCCCGGCGAGCTGGAGCGTCCGCCCACTGAAGACGTCCTCGTACGTGGCGCTGCTCGCCGCGAGGCTTCCCAGGGGCTCCACCACCAGCGGGCGCTCCACGTCGCTCCGGTTGATGGCGATCACCGCGCCCTGCCCGTCCGGCAGCGAGCGCTGGAAGATGTACAAGTCCCTCTCAATCCGCAGCGTGTGCCGGGCTCCGGTCTGGAGCGCGGGATGGGCCAGGCGCGTCTGCCCCAGCTTCTGGACGACGGCGAGCAGCTCCGCCTCCAGCGGGGTGAGCGTGGAGCCAAAGCGCATCAGCCGGCGGTTGTCCGGATCCCCCGCGCCCGGCAGGCCCACCTCGTCCCCGTAATAGACGAGCGGCACGCCCGGCTGCGTCAGCACGAAGGTGAAGGCGAACTTCGCCTTCTCGAAGGCCGCCGCGTCCGTCACCGAGGCCGAGGGGCGCGAGCTGCTCCAGGGGTCTCCCCCCTCCCCGTCCAGCTGCTTCGCCGCCTGGGAGATGAAGCGCGCCACGTCGTGGTTGCCGATGAAGGGCGAGTTGATGGTGCCCGGCGCGTAGAAGACCTCGTTCTCCCGCACCGCCTGGTCCACGCGCTCCAGGCCCTGGCCGTCCGCGAAGGCCTCGCGCACCGGCCAGTACAGGGGGAAGTCGAACTGACCATCCAGCTCGCGCGGGCTGATGTAGCGGGCGATCTGCGAGCGGCCATCCGCGCCGACGAAGGTCTCACCCACCAGGTAGAACTCGGTGCCCGTCATCGCGGTGATGTCCCGCAGGCGACCACGCAGGGTGCGGCCCGCCACCTGGTCCATGTGCTTCACGGCGTCCATGCGGAAGCCGTCGAAGTCCGCCGCCTCCAGCCACCACAGCGTGTCGTCGATGAACTGGTCCACCATGTTCGACGAGCGCCAGTTGAAGTCCGGCAGGTAGCTGGTGAACTTGCACGTCAGCCGCTTCTCTTCCCAGTCACAGTCCTGGGTGCCGCACACGCAGCTGGCGGAGGTGTTGAACCAGTCGTCGTTCCGGTGGCTCACCCAGTACGGGTGCTCCTCGTGGACGTGGTTGAGCACCAGGTCGGCGATGACGCGGATGCCCTTGCGATGGGCCGCGGCGGTGAGGGCGCGCAGGTCCTCGATGGAACCGAAGCGGTGCTGCGTCGCGCGCGGCTGGGAGGGCCAGTAGCCGTGGTAGCCGGCGTAGTACTTGCCGCCCGTGCCGATGAAGCGCCCCTCGGGGTTCTGGTCCACCGGGGAGATCCACAGCGTGCGCACGCCGAGCGCGTCGAAGTAGCCGTCCTCTATCTTCTGGGTGATGCCGGCGAAGTCGCCGCCCTGGTAGTTGGCGATGGGGTCCACGTCCGCCACGGCCCCGTCATTCTCCGAGCGCGCGTTGAGGAAGCGGTCCGTGAAGGCGAAGTACATCAGCCCCGACTCCCACCGGAACTTCTGGGGCTCCACCCAGAACGGCAGGTAGAGCGGCGGCGCCGCGCGGCCGGACGCGTCCACGGCCACCACCTTCACGTGGTGCTTGCCCTGGGCCAGTCCCTGGACCTGCAAGCGGAAGCGCCCCGTTCCCGCGTCGAAGGTGCCGGGCTTCTCCTCCCCGTCGAGGGACAGCATCACCTTGTCGGTGGCTGGCCCCACCTCGTCGGTTCCGTCGACGTACGCGACGTCCACGTCGAGCGAGCCTTCTGGCGTCGACACGAAGCGCCGCAGCTCCAGCACGGGCTCGCGGCAGTCCGGCACCGTCAGGCGCGAGTACTCCTCCGTGCGCACCCAGCGGGAGTACGGGTTCTGCGGGTCCAACAGCTCCTGCTTGCCCACCACGAAGCGGTAGCCGTAGTCGCGCGGCTCCAGTCCTTCCAGGCGCGCGGTGAACACGCCGTCACCCCGGTCCGCCATGCGCGCGGACGTGGCGGAGAAGCCATTCCATTCGCCCGTGACGGACACCGCGCCCTGGAGTGACTGCTGGGGCGCGTACGTCAGCGTCACCTCGCAGGTCCGGACGGGAATCGAGTCCTCGGAGTCACCGCAAGCCGCGGAGAGGAGCAACACCGGAAGCGCGAGCGAACGGACGATGCGGGAGTGCGTCATGCGGCTGCCTTTCTACGGGAGGGCCCCTCGCTTTTCCAAGCCCCCCTCCGCCAGCTTTTTGACTCACCGCGACACACAGGGCTGATGCCCACCGGACACTGGAGGCCATTCGGCACCTTGGGACAGGAGCCAGGGACCCAACCTGCCGGGTACGGAGGGGGCCCTGGCGAACGAGCCCGCAGCTTCGTCCCGCACCCGCCCTCGTGGTTTCCCCCTCCCAGGAAAACGAATGAGAGCTCCCAATCCGGCGTGGCGTCTCCTCGCGGTTCCGCTGTTCCTCGCAGCCAGCGTCGCGGTGGCGTCCAGCCATCGCGAGGCCCCGCTCATCAGCAACGACCCGGCGGCGGACGGGACGGACATGTACGCCTGGAAGCAGGGCGGCAACCTGGTGCTGGTCGCCAACTACTACCCCATCGGCGTTCCGTACGGCGGCCCCAACTACTACCTGTTCGACGACAACGTCCTCTACGAAATCCAGGTCGACCAGTCGGGAGACGGCGCGCCCGACGTGCGCTTCCAGTTCCGCTTCCGCACGCAGATTCGTCCCAGCCCCCTGCCCTCCGTGGGCGTGGTGGCGGGGTATGACGCGTACAAGGACTCCTTCCTCTACGCCTTCGCGGGCGTAAAGACGGCCACGGCCCCGGAGATCCTCCGCTACCAGACGTACACGCTCACCAAGGTCGTGGGCGGCTCGCAGCAGGTCATCGTCCGGGACGCACCGGTGGCCCCCAACAACGTGGGGCGACTGACGACGCCCGCGTATCCGCAGACCGCCGGGGCCTCCGTGCTGGACCCCATCACCCAGAGCGCCATCCAGACGGGGCTGGGCACCGCGGCCAAGTACAAGATCTTCGCGGGCCCTCGGGACGACCCGTTCTTCGTCAACCTCTCGAAGACGTTCGACTTCCTCAACTACGACGGCAAGGCGAACCGCGATGACCTGGCGGGGCTCAACGTGCTGTCGCTCGTCATCGAGCTGCCGCTGACGGAGTTCAGCTCACCGCACCTGGGAATCTGGACCACGTCCAGCCGGCCGAAGGTCACGACGCGCCGCACGGATGGCGGTGTGGACACGAGCGGCTCGTGGGTCCAGGTGTCCCGCCTGGGCAATCCGCTGGTGAACGAGGTGGTCGTCCCCATGAAGTTCAAGGACTTCTTCAACGCCTCCAAGCCGCAGAACGACCTGTCCACGCCGGCCATCGTCGCCATCATCTCCAACCCGGAGCTGCCGCAGCTCCTCCAGGCCAAGGGCTTCATTCCCCTGGCCCCGCCCGCGCCGCGCACGGACCTGGCCACCATCTTCACTCGCAACACCCAGGGCAAGCCCACGGGCGAGATGCTCCACATCAACACGGGCACGGACTCCACGTTCCCCAACGGGCGGCTGCTGACCGACGACGTGACGGACGTGGCGCTCAAGGCGGTGGGCGGCGCCTTCTTCACGACCTTCGCGGACGGCGGTCCCGCCATTCTTCCCGACGGAGGCGGCACCTTCGCCGCGGCGGCCGCCGGGCTCAGTGATGGCGTGGCGGCCAACGACAAGGCCTTCCTCACGACCTTCCCGTACCTGGCGCCTCCCCACTCCGGCGACCCGACCCCCTGAGCCCGCGCGCCATGGCCTCTCGACAACTGCTCGCCCTCGGTGTCGCGGTGGTGGCGATCTCCGCGGGCGGGCTCACGCGGTGGTGGCTCGCGCCCGCACGGCAGACGCCCCCGGGCTCGCGGGCGTCCGAATCCACGGGGGAGCGACTGGCTCGGATGCAGCGCGAAGCCTCGCTGGACGATGCCCCGGCCCAGGCCCGACTCGCCACGGAGTGGATGCGGGAGGGGCTCCGCTCGGGGGATGAGCAACACCTCCTGCATGCGCGTGTCGCCGCACGACGCGCGTTGCTGGTGGACCCCGAGCGCGTGGATGCCCTCAAGGTGGAGCTGCTCCTGCTCCACCACGACCATCAGTTCCAGGATCTTCGCGACGCCTCGCGACGACTGACGGAGTTGTTTCCCCACGACGCCTTCTTCCAGGGGCTGCTTGGAGATGCGGAGCTGGAGCTGGGGCGCTACGACGAGGCGGAGACGGCCTACGCGCGGATGATGGACTTGAAGCCCTCGCATGCGACGTACACCCGCGTGGGCTATTTGCGCCTCATGCGCGGAGACGTGGATGGGGCCATCTCCGTCCTCAAGCTGGCGGCGACGTCGGCGGACCCTCGGGATGGCGACACGGTGGCTCGGGCCCTGTGTGAGCTGGGCGATGCGTACCTCGCGCGAGGTGAGCCGGACACGGCCATCGAGTACTTCACCGTGGCGCTCTCACATGCGCCCGGCCTGGACCGCGCGCACGCGGGACGGGGGCATGTGCTGCGCATGAGAGGACTCCCCGACGCGGCGGCGGTGGAGTACCGGGCGGCGATGACCGCTCGTCCCAAGTCGGGACATCGGGCCTTTCTGGCCGACGCGCTCATGGCCGCGGGGCGCGAGCAGGAGGCCCAGGCCGAATACACCCAGGCGTTCCAGGACACGGCCCAGGACGCGAGGGAGCAGGCGCGGCTGCTCCTGGACCTGGGACGAGACGTGGCCCAAGCGGAGGTGCTCGCGCGGCGTGAGCTGACACGCCGTCAGGACGTCTTCACGCAGGCGGTGCTGGCCTATGCGCTCGTCAGCGCCGGCAAGCTGGACGAGGCGCGGCCCCTGGCGGAGGCCGCGCTGCGGCTGGGGACTCGCAACGCGAGGCTGGAGTATGTCGCGGGACTCGTGGCCTCGGCGGACGGTGCCGGGGATGCGGCCCGGCTTCACCTGGACGCGGCGCTGCGAGGTTTCCCACCGCTTCCTCCGAGACAGGTGGAGCGGGCTCGTGCGCTGCTCGATGCACGGCCCTCTCCATCCGAGAGCAGCAGCCCCCATGCCAGGGGCCACAGCACTCGATAGCTTCACGTCTATCTTCGAGGAGGAGGCGACCCCCGCGTGCGGCTCGGATGGACTGCCCGCACGCGGGGGGAATGATGGCCTGGAACGAACTCCTCCTGAGAACAAACCCACGGCCCAAACCTGACGGACACCCAGTCGCTCTCCGGCTGAGGACCGAGCAAGGGCTAGGGCCTCGTGCTCAGCGTGACTCACTCCCCGCCTGCATGTCGGGGGGCGCACTGTTCACGGAGGCCGGACGCATATCTACCTCACCGCCGCCCCACCGCACCCGCAGGGCATAGGTGTTGGCGACGGCCAGGGCGGCCAGGCCCAGGAGCGTCACGGCTGTGATCGTCATGAGAATGAAGGGCGAGATGCGGAGGGCAGGCGCCTCGGTGGGCCGACGTTTCACTTGGCACCCCCGACCTTGATGGCGGATGCCACGGCCTTCGCCGCCTTGGTTGCAGCCTCGACACGGGCAATCTCCGCCTCAGCCGTCGTCACAAGCTCCTGCACTAGCAAAGGCAGGTGCTCGGTCGCCCGCAGTCGCACCTCGCGGCTCGCGTTCACCAACGGCGTGTAGACATCGCCGCCTGGATCATCATTACGCCCCTCCGCGATGAGGAGGCGCCATACCTTGGCGTCCTTCCCGAAGATGAGGCTGCGGTACCACGTCGAACCGAACTCGGGATCCGTCTCCGATTCCAGGTTGACGGAGGCGCGAACACCCAGTTGAAGAGCGACAAGCTCCGCCTCCACTTCCTGGATGCTGCGGTTCATCTCGTCGGTAGCGTCTTCGAGCCTCGGCTTGAGGAGGCGCGCACGAGCCAACGTCTCGGCCAAACCGGCCGGCGGCTGATTCAGTTTCACCGTCATGGTCCTTCGTTCTCTTGGTGGCTTACGGCCACCAGTCAGGGAGTTGTCAGAAGCACTGCGTCAGAAGCCCCATCGGTCCGGAGTCACCCAGACAAACGAGGGTGCGTGTACCTAATACTACTTGATCAGATGCAGGACGGCCCGAGAGGAGGAGCGCGAGCTCCGAGTCTGCGGAGGCACAGCGGGCAATGGCCGATGCGGCGCAGCAGCAGGTGCTGAAGGCGACGTCGAACCTGGGGCAG
>NZ_VIFM01000345.1 GCF_006636215.1 Myxococcus llanfairpwllgwyngyllgogerychwyrndrobwllllantysiliogogogochensis
CACCCATCCTGTCGCCGAGCCACGCCCTCCCCACCCGGGCGAAGCCACACCCATGCCATCCCGAGACAGGTGAGGTTGAGCAGCGGTTCGAGGAACGGGCCTCGCTCCGTCGCAGCGGCCTCTGGGTAGACCGCATACACGAGCGCCGCGACGAGCCCCGCCCGCATCCCCCACCGCTCCTGGGCGATGCGTCCGCTCAGCACCGTGCTCAGGGCGCCGAGGACGGGGATGAACCAGCGAACCACGGTGAAGGCCGTGGCTGAATCAAAGACACGGGTGAGCGCGGCCAGGGGCGACAGCAGCACCGCCAGGCCTGGAGGATGAACAAAGAAGTAGTCGCGATAAGGCAACACGCCCTGCGACAGGAGCGCGGCGGCGCTGAAGTAGACGCCCTCGTCGTAGTCCACCGGGTAGCCCAACGCGCCGCCCCGGTGGAAGAAGCCCGCGACTCGAAGCAGCCAGGCACCAGCCCCCACCAGCAGCAGGGGCCACCACGGATGGCGCGAGGGACTGGGGCTCGAGGGGCTGGCGTCGGACACGGAGCGTCGCGTCTACCAGAGGTCGCCGCCATTTTCGAAGGCGGGGTGCCCAGTCCTTGCCATCGACTTCAGCCCGCTTCGATGTCCAGGTCGATGCGCCCCGCCAGCTTGAGGCGCAAGAGGTGCCCCGCGAAGCGCTCGGACTCCTCGCGGCCAAGGACGTTGCGAAACGTCGAGCCCTCCACCACCTCCACCTCGAGCACGGCCCCACGCTGCAGGAGTCGGAAGAAGTCCTCTCCTCCTCCCGGACGCGGAACGGCCAGCGGCAACATGCCCTTCACCGGAAGCACCTCGCCCGCCACGCGCACGCGCTCCACCAGCGCGGAGGCATCCGGTCTCACGTCCGCGGACGCCACGCCCTCGTCCGGATAGAGCGGCGCGGGAGGCAGGGCCACATCCTCCGTCGAGTCATCCAGGAGGAAGCCATACCGCGACGGAATCCTTCCCGTGAAGAGCATGCACAGCAGAACTGGCGTGTCGCCGGACACACGCTCGACATGAAGGATGGAGCGCTCCGTTCCCACGCGGCGCAACAGCAACGTCAGGCGCGGACGATGCACCGCCAGGTGCCGCTGCACGCGGTCCTTCAGGGTGGCGCGAATCTCCGCGAAGGCCGCTGAGTAGCCCGCCTCGGACTCGGCCTCGCGCGCCGCGAGCACCTCGCGCGTCTTCGAAAGCTTCTCCTCGGCGTCGCGCAGGAAGTCACCCGCCGATGCCGACGTGGGCACCAGCCCCGGCTCCGGAGACGACGTCGACTCCAGGCCCGCCGCGCGCACGGCGCCCAGCAGGAAGGAGCCTTGCTGATCCAACCGCTCCCGCTCCTCCCGGAACCGCGCCGAGGAGGCCGCATGCTCCCCCTTCAACTCCAGCCACGCCTCGTAGCCCGACTCGAGCGTCTCCAGCGCGCGCAGCCGCGACAGCGCCGCCTCCGGCCCCGCCGCCGCGCTCACGGGCCCCAACGCCCCACCCTTTGTCGTCTCACTCACGGCGACGGAGTCTACACCCTGCCTCGAACAGAGCCGTTCTCATCCGGGCCTGGCGCCGCCCCTGCTCGCGAAAACACGAAGGCCCCCACCCGACGCCGACTCGCGGCACACGGATGGAGGCCCTCACGTCACGGTCCGCGCTGTGCGCACGGACGCAAGGCTCACGCGGTGCGAGACACCGGCGGCTGCGCACCCTGGGAGGGCGACGTCTCACCCCGGCCCAGCGTGTTCGACAGATAGTCCTGGCCGCTCTGCAGCCGCTGCTTGAGGTCATCGCGGAGCTGGTTACCCGCCTTCGGGGCCAGGAGCAGGCCCAGGCCCGCGCCCACCAGGATGCCCGCCGCGAAGGCGCCCAGCACCGGCAACACATCCTCCGCCGCGCTGCGACGGCTCTCCAGACCGATGAGGTTGAGCAGGTCGTCCTTGTCCATCTTCTTGAGGGCGTTCAGGTTCATTCGCGACTCCAACAGGCTGTTACGTCGTGGGGAGATGAGACAGCAAACGCTAGTAGGACGGAGGGCGCGGAGTCCCCGCTGCGGACGCATCCGCCGACGCGGAGCCTTCCCGCGCGGGCGAGCCCACCACGCTCCGCCCCGTCTGATAACCCTGGAAGGCCGTCTCGGCCATGCCCAGCAGCTCGTCCTTCACGAAGGGCAGCGCCGCCAGCCGCACGCCCAGCTTGAGGATGCGCGCCGTCAGCGGCGTGAAGAGCCCACCGCCCAGCACGTAGCCCACGCCCAGCGCGGCCGCCATCATCCCGTACGGGTTGCGCTCCACGCGGCCCCGCAGGTCCAGCGTCTGTCCCAGGTCATCCACCGCGCCCCTCGCATCGCTCCAGAGCTGCTGCGCCTCCGAGCCAATCTGGTCCACCCGCTGGCCGAACCCCGCGTCGGAGCCATGCTCCCGCGACGAAGGGTTGCCGTTACCTGAAGCCCCTGGATAGTTCGTCATGAGTGCCCTCTCTCGTATTTGCGTCAGCGGTGCCACTCAGCGACGCGAGGCGATGCGCCCCACCAGGAAGCCCACGGCCACCGCGCCCAACAGGCACGTCCCGGGGTTGGCGCGGATGAAGCTCACCACGCGGTTGTTCATGTCGACCAGGTTCTGCCGCGCCTCATCAATCTGCGGCACCACGCGGTCCTGAAGCTGTCGGGCCCGGTCGGCCACCTGCTGCGGGTTCATGTCCATGAAGGCGTTCTCCTCGATTCAAAGGGTGAAACCACGAAGTCGTCGGCCCGCGCGCTCAGCGGCGCGAGCCCAGCAGGAATCCCACCGCGAAGGCCGCGGCCACGCACTCGTGCGGATGACGCCGCACCCACTCGCGCCAGTCCGCGGCGACCGCCACTTCCTCGCGCAGCGCGCTCACCGACGTGGCCAGCTCCGCGCGCGTCCGCTCGATGTCCTCGCGCAGCCCCGCGCTGGTGCGAGGGCCCACGGGCTTGGGGTGTCCATTGCTAGCGCCCATTCGAAGACTCCTTCAAGAGCGGGTTGCCCACGGGTACCGGGGCCGGAGTGGAGAGGGCCGCCATGCTACGGGTCAACTCATCCGCCGTGTCGTCCATCATCCGCCGTGCCTTCAGTCGTTGCAGCGCCCAGGCGATGCCGCCCCCGCCCGCCACCAGGTTGAGCAGCGACACCGCCCCGAGCGCCCCGGCCCATCCCAGGTACGCGGACAGCACCGCCGCGAGCGCACCGCACGCGAAGGCATACCCCACCAGGATGAAGGGCACGAAGGCGGCGATCATCGCCACGTTCATGCCCGTGGCCTTCAAGTCCTCCGCGAGCTCCAGGCGCGCCAGTTGGAGATGTTGCGTCACCAGGCGGCTGAAGCTGTCCGCCATGCGGCCGACGAGCGCGGCGAGGCCACGCTCCGTCTGTTCGCTCCCCACGTGCATTCACTCTCCGGCCGGCGCTCACGTCCTCACAGAAGTGGCGCCAACCTAGGCACCCCTGCCCTCCGGGACAACCTCCTCCCGGCGTTTCTGTCCGGCGTTCGCAAGCGTCGGCCACTCAACGCGCCCGCCGTTCCCCCCACGCTACCCGATGAGCTCCACCGGTGGAGAGGGGGACGACGCCACCTCGGCGATGGGCGCCGCGAAACGCAGGACGAGCGGCAGGTGGTCGGATGCAATCCGGCTGCGTTCCGTGCGGTGGGGGTGGATGGAGAGCGGCCGGACGCCCGCGTCCACGTAAATCCGGTCCAGCCGCAGCACGGGCCACCGCGTGGGGTAGGTCCGTGCGGGAGTGCCCAGCTCCAGCGCCGCGTCGTGGATGGCCTGGCGCACCAGCGAAGGCACCGCGCCGTTGCCCCAGTAGTTGAAGTCCCCGCACACCACGGCCGGGTCCTTGCGCACGGCGTCCCGGAGGATGTCCGAGCCCAGGAGCAACGCCTCCTGGCGCCGCCGCTCGGACACCCGCAGGCCCAGGTGGAGCGAGAAGACGTGGAGCTGCTGTCCCCCGCCCAGGTCCAGGTCGCAGCGCAGCGCGCCCCGAGGCTCGCGCCGCCCCACGCTCAAGTCGTAGTTCTTCGAGTGGAGGATGGGCAGCCGCGTGAGGATGGCGTTGCCGTAGCGCCGGCCGTTGCGCACCACGTTGGGGCCAAAGGCCATGTGCATCCCGAGCATGTCCGCCAGGTGCTCGGGCTGGTCCTCGCGCGAGGTGCGCGCGCGGAAGTCGCCCACCTCCTGGAGTGCGACGATGTCCGCTCCGACTTCGCGGAGCACCTCACCCACGCGGCCCAGGTCGAACCGGCCGTCCGTCCCGATGCCGCTGTGGATGTTGTAACTGACGAGCGTCAGCTCCACGGGGCGCGGCTAGCCGTGGAGGGGATTGAGGCGCCGCGCGGCCAGGCGGATCACCTCGAAGGGCAGCGCCGCCAGCCTCGCCACCGCCTTGACCGCGTCCCCCAGACCGCCGCGCAGTGTCTGCAGCTGGCGCCCCGCATCGTCGATGAGGTCCGGGAACCGGCCACGCGGAGGCTGCTCGCGCGTGGGAGGCAGCGCGCCAATGGGCAAGGTGCCCCGGATGACGGGCTCCCCCTTCGACGCCTGCTTCCTGTTCTGGTCCTCCCGGACCTTGTCCTCACGCGAGGCGCGCTTCGACGCCGCGCGGGCGGGCGTCGACATGCCGTGGGAGAACTTGCCGTCGGGTTCCTGACGCGCCAGCTCCTCGAGCTGAGCTTCCATCTGTCGCGCGTGGAAGTTCTCCTCCGTCTCGGAGAAGGACTTGCCGTAGTGGACTCCTTCGCGCGCCGCCAGCTCCTCCGTCTGCGAGCGGGATTGAGCGAGGTGCTCCTTGTCCCGCCGGCGCATGCTGCGGCTCTGCGGCAGAGTCTTCGGTACCTGGAAATGGTCGAAGCTATAGGGACGAGGCATCCACGAATCTCCAAAGGGTTATTGGGTTCGAGCAGAAGCTAGGAAGCCTGGAGGCGCGCCGGTACGGCTTGACGCCATGGCTGACAGTCGGCTGCCTGCCCTCCAGCCCACCTGCCCACGATTCCAGCCCCCTGCGACGTCCAAGTGCCGACAATGTCTGGCGTGCGCCGCTCGCTCGCGGACCGAGGGGCCGGACGTCGCCAGGCAGGCACCCCAGCGGGCGCTCCCGGGGAAAGGGGCAGGCGTCCGACACCTGCTCTTCTCACCCTGGGAAGAATCCGGGACTTCGTGGTGTAAAGGACCGCTCATGGCTCCGCACCCCGCCCGCTGGTTGTATTCCGCGCCCTCCCACGCGCTGCTCGCACTGCTCGCCCTCGGTGCGAAGGCCCAGGCCGCCGAGCCGACGCCCGCGGCCGTCGTCCTCCCCGCCTCCTCGGTGCAGGCGCCCTCGGCGGCGCAGGGTCGCCCCCTGCTCTCGCTCCAGCCCGGCACGGCGAAGCCCGGCGACCCGGTGATGGTCGCGGTGCGGGGCATGGCGGGCATGCCCACGGGCACGCTCGCGGGACGCGCGCTGCGCTTCTTCCCGTGGGGAGATGGCTTTCTCGCGGTGACGGGCCTCCCGGTGGAGCTGGCGCCCGGAAGCGCGCTGGTGCAGGTGGTGGGGCCGTCGTCGCTGGGCGGCGCGCCGCTGGAGCTGACGGGGACGCTGGACGTGGCGGAGCCTGGCTATCCGTCGCGCGAGCTGAAGGTGTCCGGCAAGTACGTGGCGCCTCCGGCCTCGGTGAAGGCCCGCATCGCCGCGGACCGGAAGGCCTTCGCGGCGGCCTTCTCCCAGCCCTTCAGCGCGCCGCACTTCGCGCAGAACTTCGTCTGGCCCCGGCAGGACCGCATCACCGCGCCCTTCGGAGACCGGCGGACCTTCAACGGCAAGCTGTCCAGCCAGCACTTCGGCGTGGACATCGACGGGGACCCGGGCGCTCAGGTGACGGCCAGCAACGAGGGCACCGTGGTGATGGCGCGCGACAACTACTCCGCCGGGAAGACGGTGCTCGTGCACCACGGCGGAGACCTCTTCACCGCGTACTTCCACCTGTCGCGCATCCAGGTGCGCACGGGCGACAAGGTGGAGCAGGGCCAGCATCTGGGCCTCGTGGGCAGCACCGGCCGCGTCACCGGCCCCCACCTCCACTGGGGTGTGAAGGTGGACGGCATCTGGGTGGATGGCGAGTCGCTGCTGCGCCTGGACTTCTTCCCGCCCGCGTCGCCCGCCGTGGCCAGTGGGGACACCGCGCTCGGCGTGCCCTGAGCGCGGCGGCGGCAACGCTCAGCGGTCGTTCCACTTCGGCGCGCGCTTCTCCATGAACGCGGAGACGCCCTCGCCGGCATCGTCCGCGAGCACGTTGAGCGACAGCTGCGAGGCGAGGAACTCCAGCGCCGCGGGCAGCGGCAGGTCCTCCGCCGTGAAGAAGGCGCGCCGACCCAGGGCGAGCACCGCCTGGCTCTTGCCGGCCAGCTTCCCCGCCAGCGCCGCGACGGCGGCGTCCAGCTCCGAGGCGGGCACCACCCGGTTGACCAGGCCCAGCGCCAGCGCGTCGCGCGCGGGGAGCCTGTCCCCCGTCAGCACCAGCTCCAGCGCCCGCTTGCGGCCCACGTGGCGCTGCAGCAGCGCCATCATCATCATCGGGAACAGGCCCACGTCGATTTCGGGCGTCCCGAAGTCCGCGGTCTCCACCGCCACGGCCAGGTCACACGCGAGCACCAACCCCAGGCCACCGGCCAGCGCGTGCCCGTTGACGCGCGCCACGGTGGGCTTGCGCGCCTCCTGGAACCGGGTCAGCAGCTTCCCGTAGGAGCGGCGCCCCTCGTGGGTGGCGAGGAAGCCGCCGTCGCCCACCATCTGCCCCAGGTCTCCGCCCGCGCAGAAAACCTTCTCGCCCGCGCCGGTGAGCACCACCACTCGGACGGCGGGGTCCGCCTCCGCGCGCTCCAGCCCGTCCATCAGCGCCTTCACCACCGTGGGCGACAAGGCGTTGCGCGCCTTGGGCCGGTTGATGGTCAGGTGCGCTTGGGGGCCTTGGACTTCGTAGAGGACTTCTCCGACGACGGCTTCTCCGGCTTCCATGCGGCGGTCTCCGCGCCTGGCGACGCGTCCGCCAGCACGCCATGAAGGAAGGTATCGGCGATCTGCGCCTTCGCCCGCTCCAGCGCCTGCGCGTCGCGCGAGTCCGCCAGCCCCGTCACGAACGCCGTCAGCCCCATCTCGATGGCGCCGAACAGGAGCGCGGAGGACAGCAACGGGTCCGTGTCCGCGCGCAGCTCCCCCGCCTCCTTCGCCCGGATGAACAGCTCCGAGCTCAGGCGGATGGCGTCCACGAAGGCCGTCTGCCGGTTGATGCGGGAACCCGCTGGGCTGCGGGCAATCTCCAGGATGAGGACCTTCACCGCACGCGGGTCCACCCGGTACGCCTCGAAGGCCACGTCCACCACGCCGTACACCTTGGCCGAAAGCGCCCCCTCCCCCTCCACCACCGCGCGCACGCGCGTGACGAAGCCGCTCCAGCCCGTGTCGAACACGGTCTCCAGCAGCTCATCCTTGTTCTTGAAGTAGTGGTAGACGAGGCCGTAGGCGACACCGGCCTCCTTCGCCACGTCCGCGATGCGGCAGCCGTGATAGCCCTTTCGGGCGAACACATCGATGGCTGCCCGCAGGATGGTCCGGCGGCGCTCGCTCTCGCGATTCCCGTTGTCCGCCGCCGACTTGCTCTGGCCCACGACGTCCTCCACCGGCCGGTTGATTCTTCAATCAGCCGGTGTGGACCCTACGAACGCGGGCCCCCGGGGTCAATGGGTACTTCTCCGGGAGGCCCGCGCGAGACGGCGGACTAGAGCACGTCGCCCGTGACGAGGGGCGCGGTGACGAACACCTTGTGACCCTCGAGCTGCGCGGCGGTGTACTTGCAGAGGGCTTCCGTCTTCCAGGCAACGGGCGCGGGGAACGGCGAGGGCTGCGGCTCCTGGGTGATGTCGTGCTTGTCGCTGATGAGGTAGCGCTCCACGCTGTACGACGGGTACGTGAGCGGAATCATCCCGGTGACGAACGGGTCGACCTGCACGGGGCCCTCGGCGCCGCCGGTGCAGCCATCCGACTCGGAGTTCTGGGCCATGTGGTTGAACCAGGGGTCCGACACGAGGAAGGTCGCGCTGGCGGAGCCGAAGTGGTCGATGTGGACGTTGGTCGCCGGCGGCGGCGGGGAGATCTGCCGCACCGTGTCCACCTTGTCCAACCCGTGGGGCACGCCCGTCCAGAGGATGCGCTCCTGGACCCAGATGAGCGTGGACACGTCATAGGCGCCGTTGCCGCCGTTCCACCGGCCATCGCCGTTGGTGTCGACGAAGCGCTCGCCAGCATCCCAGGTGCCGTTGTCGTTGTTGTCGACGAAGGGCTCGGTCAGGTCTTCGTAGTCCTCGCCGGTGTCGAACTGGCCGTTGTTGTTGTCGTCGTTGAACGCCTCTTCGCCCGTGGTGAGGGCGATGAGGGCGACCAGGTTGTCGCGCGGGTTGTTGGTGATGCCCGGGCGGATGGGGTCGGCGCGCTCGGGCTCGGCACGGTCGATGAACGGCTGCGCCGGCGTCCCATGGGCCGCCAGGGGGTTCCTCTCCCAGAGGAACGGCTCCATCCACAGCGGGGCGATGTAGTCACCCGTGTGGGTGGCGTCCTTGACGGGATTCCAGGTGAACACGCCCGGCGCCACGTCCTGCGGCAGCGGCAGCGAGGTCTTGTAGAGGACCTCCGCGTTGCCCACCACGTCGGTGGTCGACGTGGCCGTGGGGCCAATGGTGCCGGCCTCGGTGAGGAAGGACACCTGCGCGCCCTCGATGCCGTCGCCGTTGCGATCACCCACGTGGGCGATGCAGCGCACCTTCACGCCGGCGATCAGGTGCCGCGCCTCATCCCAGGCGCCAATGGCGTGGTGCAGACCGGAACCATCACCGGACCACGAGCCACACTGGAACGTGAGCTGACGGGAGCTGGAGTTGGTGCCCGCGAAGCTGATGACCGGGGAGATGACCGACTTGGCCTCCGCACCCGTTCCCGCCGACGCGACCACGACCACCGAGGCGACACGGCCTCCTCGGGCGACCACCTGCATGGAGACAAGTCCATCACCGGGGTTGGTCGTCCCCTCGGTGGGAGAAATCTCAACACCCGGTACCGGTGACTGGAGGGTGAAAGTCACCTGCGTGCCGGCTTGCGCCATGCCTCGCGAGTCCACCGCGCGGAAGCGCAGTGTGGTGATTTCTCCCAGTCGCGGCCTAGCCGGAGACTGATCCACGAACTCAAGCGTGGCAGGAGCTGGCGAAGAGCACGCCAACAACACCATGCTCGTGAAGGCCATCCACGAGGCCAGACCCGGACGCATCAGCGACGACTCCTTGACGAAGAAGGAAGCACGCTGTGCGCGAGCAGCGCACAGCGCATTTCCATCATCTTCCCGGTCTACCTACCGTCCAGTCAAGGACAGGACAGGAAGACCGATGGGCCCCTTGCGTCCGGCGAGGGGCCCCCCGGGGTGGAATTCAGGCGGCGGTGCCGCTGAACATCACCCGGGCGACCCCCAGCAGGCGGTCCACGTCCCGTGCCGTGAGGCCCCGGGCGCGCGCGAAATCAGACAGAGGACGCAGCAGGTCCTCCGTCTGGGCAAGGGTCTGCTCCGTTCCGGTGAAAAGCTCTCCAAGGCTGACGCCAAGGGCGTTGGCCAGGGCGGCGAGCGTTTCCACGTGGGGGACACGCTCTCCACGCTCGATCATGGAAAGGAAAGAGACGCTGATTTGAGCCCGCTCCGCGAGCTCCTCCTGCGTCCACCGCTCCGGCCTCTGCGTACGAAGCTCGCGGATGCGCTGGCCGATTCGTTTTCCGAGGTCCGACACGAAATACTTCTCCTGGCTGCTTGGGGGTTGGTGGAACCACCATGCACATGGGGTGATTCCTAGCCGCCCGAACCGAACGATCCGACACCCGCGACGCTGACATTCACATCGGAAAATTCCAACCCGATATCACGTCGCAGAGTCACAACCCCTTCGATGCGCCAGCAGTCACACGCTGGCCCATACGACACGCCCAGTGTCTGCTGGGCGAGGGGCTTGTACTCTTGGGTTATTTGATCTTGGTAAAGGGGCTGCACCAGAGCTTCGTACCGCACCCCGAGGCCAAATCCGAGCTTCAAACGCGCACCCGCGATGAGAGCTTGAGACCGCTCGGCCGGAGGGAGGCCGGGCGTTTCTCGGGATACACCGCCTACCAAGGCATCTAGAGGGCGGCGGAGGGTATCGGGACCCTGGGCGAAGGGGGAATCACCCTTGGCGAGGGCTTCCCGGCTGGTGGTGAGGATGTCGTCGTAGCGCGCGTACAGGGCGTTGCCCTTGCCGTCGTCGATGGCGAAGTCCGCGCTGAGCTGGGTGATGCGGCCAGACCTGGGGTCGAGCCGGACCAGCCCTCCGGCGTTCAACACGCCGGCGCTCGCGCTGAGTCGCGCGAAGGTGTCCCGCAGGACGGGCTCGGGGTCTCCCAGCTTGTTGGCGGCCGGCACATAGCGGGTCAGGTCGAACCCCTGACCGATGCGAAGCCGAAGGGGCTCGCGGACCTGGGTGCCCGTCTTGACGCGCAGGGACTGGTCCACGGCGAGCACGCCCTGGAGAAAGCCCCGGGTGGAGCCATCGAGCGCGAGCGGCACCGCCCGATCAATCTGGTCGTAGGGCTGGGCAAGGCCTCCATCCTCGGCGCCCGCCGAAGGCACCCGCCCCCAC
>NZ_VIFM01000346.1 GCF_006636215.1 Myxococcus llanfairpwllgwyngyllgogerychwyrndrobwllllantysiliogogogochensis
CACCCGCACCGAGTCCCGGCAGCGCGGTGGGGGCCTGCCGGGACTCGGTGCGGGTGAAGGGCAGCCACTCGGGATGGGCCCGCAGGAAGGCGACCAGCCGCTCACGGACGAGGGCGCGCAGGTCGAAGAGCTTGTCCGGGTTGGCCGCGCTGACGAGCGCGCGGACGGTGAGCGTGCGGTCCTGGGCCTCCAGCACGACGACGGACTGGAGCCGCCCGTCCCACAGGTGCTTCGCGTCCTGCTCGACGATGCGCCGCAGCTCCCCGCGCACCGCATCCACGTCCGTGGAGTAGTCCACCTGGAGGGTGACGGCGCCGAGCATCTCCGTGCTGGACTTGCTCCAGTTCTGGAAGGGCTTGTCCAGGAAGTAGGTAATCGGGATGACCATGCGGCGTTGGTCCCAGACGCGCAGCACCACGTACGTGAGGGTGATTTCCTCCACGGTGCCGAACTCGGTCTCCACCACCACCTGGTCGCCAATGCGCACCGGCTGGGTGATGGAGAGCTGGATGCCGGCGAGCAGCGTGGCGATGGACTTCTGCGCCGCGAGGCCGATGACGATACCGGCGATACCGGCGGACGCGAGCAGCGACACGCCCACGTTGCGCACCACCTCGAACTGCATCAGGAGCAGCGCGGCGGCCACCACATAGGTCGCCGCCTCGAAGACGGCGCGCAGCACCGCGAACTGGGTGCGCAGCGAGCGGGCCCGGCCCGCGTCGCGCATGTCGCCCGACACGCGGTTCTGCACGAAGTTGGCGAACACCCGCAGGAAGCGCAGGATGAACCACGCCACCGCGATGATGATGAGCGAATAGCTCAGCCGGTTGAACAGCGTCTGCACCGGGCGCGGCAGCAGCAACAGGGACGTGCCCGCCGCCAGGAGTATCGCGAAGTACGGCAGCCGCAGGGGCCCCCGCCCCGCCGCCACCAGTTGGTCATCCAGGGTGAGGTGCGTCCACTTCGCCAGCCGCAGCCCGAACGCGAGCGACATCCGCTCCAGGAGCAGGGCCAGTCCCACCGAGCCCAAGAGCGTCACCAGCAGGCCCAGCCACTGCCAGGGCTCCAGGCCGAACACGGTGCCGGAGAAGAAGAAGGGCGGCAGCCACTCCGCCACGCGGGGGCCGTAGGTCTCGAAGAGGGGGTCCACCATCCGCACGGTGGACTCGCTGAACACCCAGACCAGGGAGCCGTCCTGGGCCACCCGCTGGACGCGGATGGACACATTGGCGCCCTCCAGCGGAATGATGCCCAGCAGGTCGAAGCGGGGGTCGGCCGGGTCCCCCTCCGCGGCCTTGCTCAAGAGGGACAGGTCGATGGAGAGCTTGCGGTCCAGGACGAACTTGAGCCGGCGGGCCAGCTGGGCGCCCCGCTCGGGCTGCTGGGCGCGGGGGATGAAGTCCAGGTCCAGGTAGTGCGCCGCAGTGGCGTAGTCCCCCCGGTGGGCCGCGGCCAGGAACCCCTGGGTGGTGGAATGGGGGGACTGGCGGTCCACCGGGGATGAGGGGGACCCCAGGCCCGAATTGAGCGCCGCGGCGGGCAGCGTCCAGAGGAGACTCCCCACCAGGAGAAGGGCCGTCCAGGCTCGGCGGTCTCGGTGCATCATGGCGCCCTGCATACTCCTTTTCGGTGGGTTTGCCGGAAGAAGTCAGGCCCCGCCCCCCGCCCGGACGACCGGGAGGGGGACGTCCACGACACCACCCCGTCTTACCCCGTGGGAAAGGCGTTGGTGCGCCGGGTGGGGGTAGGATAGAAACGGAGCCCAAGGAAGGTCGACGTGTCCGAGAAGCGAAGAATCCTCCTGATTGACGACAGCGAAATCACGCTCGCCATGGAGAAGGCCGTGCTGGAAGCGCGCGGCTACGAGGTCGTCGCCACCTCCACGCTCATGGAGTTCGAGAAGACGCTCCAGAGCTGGCGGCCGGACCTCATCCTCACGGACATCCACATGCCCGAGGCCAAGGGCACCGACATCTGCCGCACGCTGAAGAACGAGTACGGCACCCAGGACATCCCCATCGTCCTGTTCTCCAGCCTGCCCGACGACGAGCTGTCCAAGCTGGCCGAGCAGGTCGGCGCCGACGGGTTCCTGTCGAAGATGAACGGGCTGGAGGCCATGGGCGAGAAGATCGACGAACTGGTGCAGAGCATCCTCTGGTGAACCGCATGCCGCGCCCCGTCCTCCTCGCCGCCCTCTGGGGCCTGGTGCTGGTGCTCGGTGGGTGCATGCGCAAGGAGCCGCCGCCCCACCCGCCCGAACCCGAGGCGGGTGTCGGCACCGCGTCCAGTTCGGCGCCCGGCGCCATCCTCTTCGTCTCCGCGGATACACGCGGCTACCTGGGCCCCTGCGGCTGCAGCGAGAACATGCGCGGCGGCATCGCCCGCGCGGCGTTCCAGGTGCGCGAGGCACGCCAGGGAACCACCCTGCCCGTGCTGTACGTGGACGGCGGCAACAGCCTCTTCGGGGAGACGACCCTCAAGCCCGGACAGGTTCCCCAGGAGGAGCTGAAGGCGAAGGCGCTGGCGGATGCCATGCGGCTGATGGGGCTGTCGGTGCGCGCCACGGGGCCGCTGGATGACACACGCGGCGCGGACTTCCGCCAGGGGCTGGGTCTGCCGGAGGTCGCGGACGGCGCAGTGAAGCTGTTGCCGGCGGGCGCTCGCAAGGTGGGCGTCGTCGCGGGGGAGACGCCCGCGCAGCTCGTGGCGGCCAGTGCCAAGGCCCGCGCGGAGGGCGCGGACTTCGTGCTGGGGCTGCTGGATGCGCCGTTGGAAGAGGCGCAGAAGGCCGCGGAGACGCCGGGGCTCGCGGTGGATGTGCTGGTGGCCACGCGCTCCGCCACGGAGATGAGTGGTGAGCAGAACCGGTTGGTGAAGGCGTCGGTGCCCGTCGTCGCGCCGCAGAGCAAGGGCCGCTCGCTGGTGCGCGTGGACCTGAGCTACGCGCCGAAGCCGGGACGCTTCGCGCTTCAGAAGGGACAGGCCGACCTGGAGCGCGAGGTGGCAGCCCTGGAGCAGCGCACCGCGCTCCTGGACAAGGACATCAATCTTCCGGGCATCGACCCGAAGCTCAAGGCGCTCAAGCAGGCCAAGCGCGACGAGTTGGTGGCGCGCAGGCAGGCCCTGGTGACGGCGCCTCCCGCGGCGGCCACGGACGTCAACGGCTTCACGGTGCGCTTCGTGCCGCTGGAGTCGGGACTGCCCTCGCTGCCGGACGCGCAGGCGCTGGTGGCGCGCTACGACGCGGAGGTGGGCAAGCTGAACCTCGCCTGGGCGAAGGAGCACGGCCAGGACTGCCCTGTTCCCGCAAAGGGTGAGTCGGGCTTCGTCGGCAACGAGCCGTGCCGCGCATGCCACGAGGAGTCCTTCCCGGTGTGGGAGAAGTCCAAGCACCACCACGCCTGGGAGACGCTGGAAGAGGTCGGCAAGCAGCACCACCTCAACTGCGTGGGGTGCCATGTCACGGGCTGGGAGCAGCCCGGTGGCGTGTGCCGGCTGGACAAGGTGGCCGGGCGCGAGGACGTGGGGTGCGAGAGCTGTCACGGGCCTGGCTCCGCGCACTCGGACGAGCCGAGCGCCGACAACATCGTCGCGTCTCCTGGTGAAGCCGTGTGCGTCACCTGCCACAACCCGGAGAACTCGCCCCACTTCGACTTCGCGACGTATCTGCCGCGAATCCTGGGGCCGGGGCATGGCAAGCCAGTGGACGCTCAGCCGTCGACCAAGCCAGCGGACACTCGGAAGCCCGCCAAACCGTAATCACGCGTCAGCGCCTGGCAGGCCGCACCCACGGAGCGTGCAGAGTTCGGCCATACCGCGCGACTCCTTGTTTGACTGTCAAGAAAAAGGGCGAATACTTCGGCCTTCGCCTGCTTCTGGGCGCACTCTTCCTGCGACCAAATGCTGCCTCTCTGCCTGCTCGTGCTGAACCTGGCCTCGCTTCCTCTCTCGGAGGGAGTGCCACCGCCCATGCCCCCGCCTCCGCCCGGCATGCGCGTGCTCGCCGCGGATGAGACGCGCGCCGTTGCCCCCACCCCTTCGACGGTGAAGGACACGCCGCCCACCACGGGCGGCAGCGTCACGAAGACCCAGCCCACGAACACCGGTGCGGTGAAGACCGAGGGCTCTGCTTCCTCGCCTGCTGTTGGCTCCACGGCCCAGGTCGATGCGCCCACGGGCGCCGGCACTGTCTCTGGCAACACCGTGAAGGCCCCTGCCTCCGCGAGTGCTGGCGCTGCCGCGAGCCCGAGCGAGACCAACGCGGTGAAGGCCCCTGCCTCCGCGAATGCTGGTGCTGCTTCGGGCCCGAGCGAGAACAACGCGGTGAAGGCCCCCACCCCCGCGAGCGCTGGCGAGGCGACGAGCCCCGTCGCTGGCAGCGGGTTGAAGCCCTCCACGCCCGCGAACAGCAGTGGAGAAAAGACGGCCCCCGCCACCGCGAACATGGCGCCCACGAACTCGGGCAACGCGGCGAAGACGCAGGCCGCGCGCACGACGCCGGTGCCCCCGAGCACGGCGCAAGCCGCTACCGGCAACACGGTGTCCGCTGAAGAGAAGTCGTCAACACCGGGCAACAGTGATGCGCCGGAGCTCGACGACAAGCGCGCCATCGCGAACGGTCAGGACGCGGAGGACGCGGACGGGGAGCCCGAGGCGACGCGCGAGGTGGTGGAGTCCGAGTCCGCGGAGATGGAGGAACTGCGCGCGCTGGAAGGCGTGACGCTGGACCCAGCGGCCCGGCCGAGCGCGGAGGTGATGCAGTCCCTGCGTCGACTGGGGCTCGCGAACCCGCTGCGCATGCGAATGCTGGACGCGCTGGAGGAGCCCACCTTCCGCGAGGACGACACGCCGGAGCAGCTGCCGCTCATCACCAACCTGGCCGCGTTCGACGTGGGGCTGATTCAGGACCGCTACGACATCCCGGTGGAGATGCAGCCGCTGGTGGCGCAGTACATCCAGTTCTTCCAGGGGCCCGGACGGCGCTGGTTCCGCAAGTGGATGTCCCGCTCCGCGCGCTACCTGCCAGTGATGCAGCCCATTCTGGAGAAGCACGGCCTGCCTCGGGACACCGTGTACCTGGCGATGATTGAGAGCGGCTTCTCCGCGCACGCGTACTCGTGGGCGCACGCGTCCGGTCCGTGGCAGTTCATCTCCAGCACCGGCAAGCAGTACGGCCTCAAGCAGGACTTCTGGGTGGACGAGCGCAGGGACCCCATCAAGGCGACCGGCGCCGCGGCGACGTACCTCAAGGACCTCTACAGGGAGCTGGGCCACTGGTACCTCGCGTGGGCGGGCTACAACACCGGCTCCTACCGCGTGCGTCGCATGGTGGAGCGCCACGGCACGCGCGACTTCTGGGTGCTGTCGGAGGAGAAGGGCCTGGCGAAGGAGACGAAGCACTACGTGCCCAAGCTCATCGCCGCCGCGCTGGTGGCGAAGAACCCGTCGGCGTTCGGCTTCTCCGAGCAGGAGTTCGACTACGAGCAGCCCCTCGAGTTCGACGTGGTGGAACTGACGGACGCGACGGACCTGGACGTGGTGGCGCGCGCGGCGGGGGTGAACATCCAGGACGTACAGGACCTGAACCCAGAGCTGAAGCGCTGGTGCACGCCTCCGGCGAGCGCGAAGAACCCCTACAAGCTGCGGCTTCCCCCGGGCTCGTCGCCCCGGTTCGTGGAGGGCTTCAAGAAGCTCTCGCCGGCCGAGCGACTGACGTTCCGGGTGCACACCGTGAAGCGGGGCGACACGCTGTCGCAAATCGCGGAGCGCTACGGCACGGCGTCGGAGGCCATCCTCCAGATGAACCGGCTCAAGAGCGCGCGGACGTTGAAGCTCGGCACGGACCTTGTGATTCCGGTGCCGGCGAGCAAGGCGGGCCCCACGAGTGGCGGCGCGCTGGCGAGCAAGGTGGCGCAGGCCCGCCGCAGCGGCGTGGTGGTGCACCGGCCCGAGGACGAGGTTCCCGCGGGGACTCCGAAGGGCCCCGTGGCAGCGGGTCCGGTGAAGACGGAGACGCTCAATGGGCGCAAGCGCGTGACGTACGGCGTGCAGTCCGGCGACAGCCTGTGGGTCATCGCCACGAAGTTCAACGTGTCGGTGGATGACCTGAAGAAGTGGAACAACCTGCGCCGCCGCAACCCGACGTTGCAGGTCGGCTCGTTGGTGTACGTGTGGCCCGAGGGCACCTCCCAGGTGCAGGAGCGCGCGGGCACGGTGGTGGTGGCGAAGCAGGTGGCCGCGAATGTGGGGACGCCGGGCGGAAAGGTGCATGCGCTGGCCGAGGGCGAGACGCTCTGGTCCGTGGCGCAGCGCTACGGAATCACCGTCGAGGACATCATGCGGTGGAACAACATCAAGGACCACCGCTCCATCCCCACGGGGAAGGTCCTCTCGCTGAGCGCACCCTGAGCCTTCAAGCGAGGACGTCTTCGGACGTCCCGCCGTGGGACGCATCGTTGCCGCGTGGCGAGGGATGACTTCGACCATTCGCTGAGTTCACCGTGGGCGTCCCCCGCGAGGGCAGATTCGGCTCTCCCCTCGTCGGGCGCGCGGTTGCAGGGTGACGGGGCTCACGTCGCCCCTTCGTTCAGCGCGCCCTGGGCATCCACGACAGGGCCGCTTCGGGCTTCCCATCGTCGGGCGAGTGAATTGCACAGGGGCTGGGGATGACCTCGCCCATTTCGCGGAACGATTCACCCACCCTGCCCTTCTCGCTCGACGCCGACGACGTCCCTCTCTCGAGGGATGTGGATGCCGGATGGGCTCACACGCATCCCCCGACGCGAGCCCGAGACAACTCCGTGGAGACCGCCCCACGCGCGGCGTTCTCCGTCCAGGTCTCGCGACGCCCGTCCCACGAAGTCCGGACGGCACAACGTGGTGAAGGGGCCGGTAAGCTCGCCCACGATTTCGTAAACATCCCGCTGGGTTCGAGCCGCACACTGGCAAAAGACTCGGCCTCACTCGGGACGATAGAGCGAGCCATCACCACCGCCCGCGACATCGCGACCTCACCACGACGTCCGAGCAATCCGGCAACAGTCGCGCCCCCTTTCGGGACACCAGAGCGCACCAGCACCACCGCCCGCGACATCGCAACCGCTCCACGAGGTCCGAGCATCCTCGCAACAGACTCGGCCTCACTCAGGACTCCGGAGCGCACCATCCCCTTGCGCGGCGACGCCCTCGTCAGCGCCAACGCGGTCCTTCCCATTCCCGTGCAGCCCACCACCACGAACGGATGGGGAAGCTCATCCTGGCCCCCAGTATCCCCGCCCCTCGCCAACGCCCGCTTCACCGGACTGCCCCAGCTCGCGGACGTTGCGTCCGGACAACAGGTCCTCGGTTCGGGCTCGCGAGGTGACGGCCCCCGCGCGGTGCAGACAGCGTTGCTGAAGATGGGCTTCGCGCTCCACGGCGGAGCGGACGGACAGTTCGGTCCGCAGACGGTGCGCGCCCTGCGCAACTTCCAGGTCCACGCGCGTCGCGACTTCCCCTCGGTCAAACCCACGGGCGTCCTGGACGCCGTCACGCTGCGCGCGCTCGATGCCCTGGCACCCGAGCCCGGCATGCGCGGCCAGTCGCGCGGGACGCCTCCCGCCCTCTACGACGGCCAACCCGTGCGCATCGTCGTAGCGCTGCGCGAGCACCGCACGTTCCTCTACGACGCGGAGGGCCGCCTGCTGGACATCTTCCCGAATGCCTCGGGCACGTCCGCGACGCCCACGCGCGCGGGGCTCAAGGTCATCCGGGCCCGACTGGACCAGGCCGCCGCCGAAGCAGCGGGCGCGCGCCTGTGGAACGACCGGCACGTCTTCGGCACACGCATCCTCGACCTGTCCTGGGCCGACGGCCGGCACTCCGCCGAGGAGCTGCATGGAACCAACGCCCCCGCCCTCTTGGGCGCGGACGTGTCCCATGGCTGCATCCGACACTCGAACGAAGCCATCATCGTGCTCCACGACGCGCTCTCCGCGGGAGACCGCGTGGCCATCGTGGAGCACGTGGACGACCCACACCTGGGCGGAACCCGGGTGCCGGTCTCCTGAGGTGCTACCCCGCTTCGAGCAGCGCCTTCAGCTCGCGCACGCGACGGGTGATGGCATCACGGTCCACCGAGCGGTAGACCTCCGGCAGCAGCTCCCGGCTGGTGCATTCCTGCACCGCGACCAGGTTCTGGAGCTCGATTTCCAGCGGGTAGCTGGGGGGCACGAAGTCCGCCAGCACCGCCGCCAGGTCCTCCTTCGCCACGGACTCCCGGCCCTCCGCCAGCGCGCGGAACTTCGAGCGCACCATGACGGCCTCGATATCCGCGCCGCTGAAGGCCCGAATCCCCTCCGGAATCATCTGGGAGAAGGAATCAATGCCCTCCACCGACACGCCCGTCTTCTTGGACATGACCTGGAACAGCTCGTCCCGCTCCGCGTCCGTCTGCGGATAGAAGAGCGCCAGGTGCTCCTCCGCGCGCCCCTGACGCTTGAGGTCGATGGGCAGCAGGTCCGGCCGCGCCGTCATCAGGAACCAGACAATCTTGCCGCGGTACTGCGTGTTGCCCATGAAGGAGGCGATGGAGCCGAACACGCGGCTGCTCGTCCCCGAATCTCCACCCGAGTCACGGTTGCCAAGGAAGGTGTCCGCCTCGTCGATCATCACCGCCACCGGCCACAGCGCCTTGAGGAGGTTGAAGATCTTCTCGAGGTTCGCCTCGGTGACACCCTGCCACTGGCTGCGGAAGTTCAGGAACTTCACCACCGGGATTCCAATCTCCCCGGCGAAGCAGCTCACCATGAACGTCTTGCCCGTGCCCACCGGGCCCGACAGCAGGTAGCCCATGGGCATGACCTCGATGCGCCCCTTCTTCAGCGCGGAGGCCGCCTGCCGCAGCATCTGCTTCGCCTTGGCATGTCCGGCGACCGCATCCAGCGTGTGCGTCGGCTCGATGAACTCCAGAAGGCCGTGGCACTCCGCCTGGATGATCTCCTTCTTCTTCTCCTTGAGCAGGTCGGAGGTGATGCGAATCTCCCGCTCCAGCGCCTCCGTCAGCACGCGGTCCAGGTTGATGCGCGACAGGCCGGCCGTCATCTTCGCCAGGCCCGCCAGCGGGACTTCCGACAGCGACTGGAGCCGCTTGCCCTCCAGCTTGTAGCGCACGTACTCCAGCCGCTCCTCCTCGGTGGGCAGCGGCAGTTCAATCGGCGCCACGTACGGGTTGCGGGAGATGCGCGGAGAGATGTCCGCCAGGTTCTCCGCCAGCAGCACCACGGACACATCGCCCGCGAGGAACTGCGGGTCATGCGCCCACTTGTCCAACGTGGCCAGCACGAAGCGGTCCTCGGACGACAGGTGGGAAATCTCCCCGCCCGGCACCAGCGTCTCCGCGAAGTCGATGATGAGCGCCAGCGAGCGGCCCTCGCTCAGCCGCATCCGCAGGAAGTTCTCCAGAATCTGGAGCGCGCGGCCTGGGTCTCTCGGCGTCACCTTCGCGTAGTCCGTGCCGTACATCGCGTCGTAGCCGGACATCGTCCGCGCCAGGTCCTTCTGCGTCTCCGGCGTGGCCGAGCGGATGCCCGACGAGCGGTCGTAGAAGAGGACGTGGTCCCGCCCGCCGAACAGCTCCTCGGAGAGGAAGGTCTTCAGCGTGCCGAAGCCCCGCCCGCCGTCCTCCAACTGGAGCGGCTGGAGGTCCCTCACCGCCCCGTAGAGCAGGAAGGTGCTGACCGTCTTCGTGTAGTACTTGCGGGCCAGTTGCTGCGCCCAACGGGGGAGGTCCGCCAGCGGATCTTCCTTGTGAACCTTGCGCACCTTGCTCACGGACACACGCCTCCTGTCGCTCCCCGGTTCGAGGAGCTGACGCACCCGCTTCCCACGAGGGAAGCGGGGCTCGATTTCATGAAATCTAACGGCAGCGGGGCTGACGCTTGAGGGAAACCGTCGCCGTGGCGATGGATTCTCCGGCCTCCGGCGCGGGGACGTCCACCTCCGCGTCGTTGTGGCACTTCAGCTTCAGGGTGAGCTGACGCACGTTCGGGGACACCAGCACCGTGGCCGGCGTCTCCCCCAGCTCCTGGCCACCCGCGAAGATGACCGCGCCCGCCGGCTTGGAGTCGATCTTCACCGACACCTTGGACACCACGGGCTCCAGCTTCAGCGACACCTCGAACGGACCGTCACCCGTCAACGGCACGCGCTTGGAGGCGGGCTTGTGCTGCGGCGCGCTGATTTCCACCACCCACTCCTGGCCGGAGATGGGGACGCCCTTGATGAACGCGTCCGAAGCGCCCTGCGCCCGGATGACCTTGCCGTCCACCTTCACCTGGGCATCCGAGGGCTGAGTGACGAGCACCAGCGACGCGGTGCGCACCAGGCTCTCCAGTGCGACCTCCACCGGCTCCACACCCTTGCCGCTGTTGACCTGGAGGGTCCGCGTGAAGGTCTTGTAGCCCTCCGCGCTCACCGTCACCATGACCTGCCCCGCCGTCACCTCGCGCAAGAGCGTGGTGCCACCGCTCTCCACTGCGATGGGCTGGGTGTCCAGCGTCACCTGCATCCGACCGCGCACCTCGGGCGGCACACGCTGGAGATCCAGCATGACGTAGCCAACGCCCGGACGCGTCGCCACCCACCCCACGAGGAGGAGCACCAGCAGCGCCACGGCCCCGCCCACCCCAT
>NZ_VIFM01000347.1 GCF_006636215.1 Myxococcus llanfairpwllgwyngyllgogerychwyrndrobwllllantysiliogogogochensis
GGGTGGGAGGTGTGGAGTCGCCACGGGCTCGGGTGGTGGGAGTACTCCCAGCACGTCGCGTCCCAGGTGCTCCACCAGCGCGTCGATGCGCGGGAAATCGAAGACGAGCGTCGAGCGCAGCGGGCGCTCGAGGCTCGTGGACAGCCGGTTCTTCAGCTCCACGGCCGTGAGTGAGTCCATGCCCAGGTCGAACAGGCGGTGGTCTCCATCGACGGAGTCCAGGCTGCTCATCCCCAGCACGCGTGCGAGCTGGCTCCGGACGTGCTCGTCCAGCAGCACCCGTCGCTCGTGCACGGAGGCGACCTGGAGGCGTGCCAGCAGGCCCTCTCGCGCCGGCTGCTCCGGCTCCGCCTTCGTCTCGGCGAGCAGTCGCGACAGATAGGGACTGGCGCCGACCTTCCGTGCGAACTCCGACCAGACGATGGGCATGACACCCAGCTGCGCGGCCCCGGACGCGAGGATGCGTTCGAGCAGCTCCAGGCCTCGCTCGGGGCTGATGGTGCTCATGCCCAGCTCGCCCATCCGCGTGCCCGCCTCCGCGCGGTTCGCGGCGCCGACTCCCTCCCACGCGCCCCAGGCGATGCAGGTGCAGGGCAGTCCGAGGGCCTGGCGATGGTGGGCCAAGGCATCGAGGAAGGTGTTGGCGGCCGTGTGGTTTGCTTGTCCCCAGGCACCCAGCAGCGACGTCGCCGAGCCGTAGATGACGAAGAGGTCCAGGGGCTTCGTCCGGGTGAGCACATGGAGGTTCCAGGCTCCGTCGACCTTCGGCGCGAGCACCGTGGCGAAGCGCTCCCAGCTCAATCCCGAGAGGACGCCGTCCTCCAGCACACCCGCGGAGTGGAAGACGCCTCGCAGCGGCGGAAGGCGCCGCTCCACCTCGGCCAGTGCCTGTGTGAGCGACTCTTCGCGCGAGACGTCGCACGGCAGGGCCAGCACGGTGGCTCCTCGCGCCGTGAGCTCCGCCATCGCCGTCCGGGCTTCGGGTCCCGGCGGCCTGCGCGAGAGGAGCGCGAGGTGGCGTGCTCCCCGCTCAACGAGCCAGCGTGCCGTCAGCAGCCCCAGTCCACCGAGCCCACCCGTGATGAGGTACGTGGCATCGGGGCGGATGGACACGCTGTGCGTTGGCGCGAGCTGGCCGGCGCGCACGAGGCGGGCCACCCTGCGCTCCACACCTCTCAGCGCGAACTCCTGCTCATCGCTCGGGTCCAGCACCGCGTCGAGCAACGCCTCGGGCTCGGAGGTCGTCGGCGTGTCTTCCAGGTCGATGATGCGGCAGCGCAGCTCCGGATGCTCACGGGCAATCACGCGGGCCAGCCCCCAGAGCGTCGACTGCGCCACCCCTGGCACCGCGCCGCCCGCGGGCTGGGCTCCTCTCGTGATGAGCGTCAGGGGTGGAGGCGGTGACTGCGTTCCCTGCGTGATCGCCTGGACGCACTGCAAGACGCTGCCGCAGCCTGCCTTCGAGGCTTCGCGCAGTTGTTGCGTGGACAGGTGGGCGGCGGACGTTCCATCCAGCGACCACAGGTGGATGACGCCCCGAACGTTGGCGACCTTGGCTTGGAACAGGGCGAGGGATGCGGCGGATCGAGGGTCAATGTTGGACCCCGTCTCGTGAACGAGGAAGCACTCGCCTCCCTGGGCTTGGAGCTGATGGGCCAGTGCCTGACCCACGCCCCCTCGGTCCGCGAGGATGAGCCATGCTCCGGCCGCGCGAGTCTCCTTCGGAGTCCGAGGCGTCTGCGCGACGATGACGGCTTGCTGTCCCAGGAGGGGCGGAAGAGTGTCGCTCGGAGATGCGATGTCCGCGTGAGCGAAGCCTTCTTCCTCGAGCACTTCACACCAACGTGCTGGTGGCAGAAGCGGGCAGTCGGTGCGCAGGGCGGTGTCCTCGAAGCTCCACCAGCCGTCCGTGAGCCCGAAGGTGAGGTCCACCCAGCGCAGCGCGACGGTCCCTTCCAGCAGGACAAGTGTGCCTCCCGGCGCCAACAGCTCGCGAAGGTTGCGCAGGGTTCGTCGCGCATCCCGCGTCGCGTGCACCACGTTCGATGCGAGCACCAGGTCGAAGCGCTCCTTGCCGACCGGGGTCCGCTCGACGTCCAGCACCTCGTAACGGACGAAGGGAAAGTCCGTGAAGCGCTCCGCTGCCCGCTCCGTGAAGAACGCGGAGACGTCCGTGAAGAGGTAGTCGCTCCGCTCGGCGGGAAGTCGCGGCAGTACCCAGGCCGTGGTTTCACCTGTTCCCGCGCCGACCTCCAGGATGCGCAGCCGACGCTCGGGTGGTGCGCCCGCGAGCGCGCGCGTGACGACCTGCTGCGCCACGGTGTTCATCATTCGGATGACCGGAGTGCCTCGGTAGAGCTCCGCCACCGCGTCTGGATTGCCATCGGGGAAGAGCAGCTCGAGCGCGTCACGCTCTCCGCGAAGCACGGCCGCGAGCTCCATTCCGCAGCGCTCCAGCATCGCGAGCTGGGCCCGTGTGGAGGATGAGTCCTCCTCGGACACGGGCAGTCGCTCCGCTCGTGCGTGCGGGAGCACCTGGAGGACATGCCAGCCCTCGTTGGTGCGCTCCAGGACCCCTTCCTCGGAGAGAATGATGAGCAGTCGCCCGAGCAGGCGTTGATGGGGCGGGGCGACCCGGAGCCGCTCCGCCAGCTCGCGGGTGCTGAAGCGCTGGCCGGGCTCGAAGCCCGCCCCCAGTCGGTGGAGCGCGGCGAGGATATAGCCGAGGCTCGCTGCTTCGAGCCGCCCGAGGACCGCCGTGTACCGCGTGACGTCGTCCTCGGGGATGATGGAGCCCAAGCCCTCGCGCACGGCGTCACCGAGGATGCGCGGCGCGGGGATGAAGTCGGCTTCGGCGTCGACCTGCGGCGCAAGAGGCCAGTCGACTGTGTAGAGCCAGTCGGAGGCGGGCTGTCCTCCCAGGAAGGCCTCGCGCCGTGCGAGGCGCAGTTCCAGGCCCTCGACGACGACGAGCACCCGGCCGTCTTCCGCGCGAAGGCACGCGTCGACCTGGAGGCGACCCTTTCCGAGAGAGGGGCGCTCTTGCGTCTCGCAGAAGGCGGCTTCGCGGGGTGACTCGTGGACCGTCAGTCGCTCCAGGCCCACGGGCAGCCACGCCTCGCCCTCCACTGCGTCACCGAAACCGACACTCAGCGCCTGGAGACAGGCATCCAGCAGGGCAGGGTGCAGGACGTAGCTCCCCGCTCGATTCGGAAGGACGACATGCGCACCCCCTCCGCGCTCGGTGCGCCAGAGCGACTGGATGGAACGGAAGAGTGGGCCGAGCGCCAGGCCATGCTCGCGGGTCCGCTGGTAATGGGACTCGACGGAGAGCAGGGCTTCCCGCGCGGGAGGAACGACGACCGTGGCCTCGGGGCGGCGTGAGTCCTCGCGACGAACCTTGCACGTGACGTGGAGGCGCCACGCACCTTCGGCTCGGCTGAAGATGCGCACCCCACGACGCCCCGGACCTTCGGGCGCGAGCACGGTGTGCACCACGATGGTGCCCTCTTCAGGAAGCAAGAGCGGCTGAGAGAGCTCCAGCGCCTCCACGCGCAGGGCTCCCTCGCCAAGAGTCCTCTGTCCGGCCGCGAGCGCCAGCTCGATGAAGGCCGTGGCGGGGACCACCGCGCGCCCGAAGACGCGATGCTGTCCCAGCAGTGGGGGCGAGGCAGGTCCCAGGTGTGCCTCGAAGTGGGCGTCCTCAGGACCCTGCACGGGTGAATGCAGCCGATGTCCCAACAGGGGATGCGTCGTTGTTGCCTCGCTGGAGGCTGGCGTGCGGCCGGAGCGGAACTGGAAGGTCTCCTCCTTGAGCCAGTAGCGGCGGCGCTCGAAGGGGTACGTCGGCAGGGTGATTCGACGCCGGGCTCCACGGGCTTCGAGCCCCGCCCACCGCACGGGCGCGCCGCGCACATGAAGCCGCGCCAGTGTCTCCATGAGTCCGCGTGAATCGGACGTACCTTTCAGCAGGCTGGGCAGGTACAGGCCCACGTCGTCTGGCAGGTTGCTCTTCGCCAGGTCGAGCAGCGCCGACCCCGGGCCCACCTCCAGGAAGACCTCGCAGCCGGTGGCACGAAGCGCGCGCATTCCGTCCGCGAAGCGCACCGGGCTGCGCACGTGCCCGACCCAGTGGTCAGGTCGAGTGACCTCCGAGCCCATGGCCCGGCCCGTCACGCTGGAGATGAAGGTGACCCGAGGGTCCGTCGTCCGAAGCCTCGCGGCGACGGCTCCGAGGCCCTGCAGCATCGGCTCCATCAGCGGGGAGTGGAACGCGTGGGACACGTCGAGGAGCCGGGACCCGGTGCCTTCCGCGAAGATGGCGGCCATATGTCCCTCGTCCATGAGGGACTGCATGATCCGGCCTCGCTCGGAGACGAGCGTCAGCCCGTCCTCCAGCGAGAAGACTCCGGCGGCACACGCCGCGGCGAGCTCACCGACGCTGTGACCCAAAACCGCCGCCGGCTCGATGCCGAAGGACTTCCACAGTTCAACCAGCGCGTACTGGAGCGCGAAGAGCGCGGGCTGCGCGTAGGCGGTTCGGGACAGCGGCGTGGACCCCGCGTCCTCGTCGAAGAGCACCGAAAGGAGGGAACGCTCCAGGCGCGACGCGAGGACGGCGTCACAGCGCTCCAGCGCCTCACGGAAGCGCGGCTCGGAGGCGAACAGCTCCTTGCCCATGCCCGCGTACTGGGCGCCCTGGCCACTGAAGAGGAAGGCGATGCGCGGAGGCTCATCCGGGATGACTCCTCGGATGACGGACTCCCCTCGCTGGAGCTGGCTCGTGAGCTCCTCGGTGCTCCGGGCGATGAACGCGGCACGGTGACGGAAGTGGGTGCGTCCGCTGTTCGCGGTGGCGGCCACGTCGCCGAGCGGCAACTCGGGATGCCGAGCGAGGTGACGCTGGTATTGGTCGACCTGGGCTTCCAGTGCCTCCGGTGTGGCGCCAGACAGCGTCAGGAGAGACCAAGGGCGCTCGGGAGCGGTGGGCTGTTCCTCTCGCGCGGGAGCCTGCTCCACGATGACGTGGGCGTTCGTTCCCGAGAAGCCGAAGGAGCTGACTCCACCGATGCGCCGGCCATCGATGAGCGGCCAGGGAGTCGGCTCCGTCACGACGCGCACCCCGAGGGAGTCCCAGGCGATGCGCGGGTTGGGAATGGTGAAGTGGAGGTGGGGCGGGAGGGTGCCGTCCTCCAGCGAGAGCACCAGCTTCATCAAGCCCGCGATGCCGGCCGCCGCCTCCAGGTGCCCGATGTTGGGCTTCACGGAGCCAATCAACAGCGGGGTTTCTGGCGCTCGCTCCTTGGACAGCACGGCGCCCAGGGCCTCCACCTCGATGGGGTCTCCGAGCGAGGTGCCCGTGCCGTGTGCCTCGACGAAGCCGACCTGCTTCGGTGCGAGGTCGGCCTGCTCCAGGGCCCTGCGGATGACCGCCTCCTGCGCGGAGCCGTTCGGCACGGTGAGTCCCGCGCTGCGACCGTCCTGGTTGACCGCCGAGCCTCGGATGACCGCGAGGATTCGATGGCCTGCCCGCTGAGCGTCGGACAGCCGCTCGAGCACGACCACGCCGCAGCCCTCGCCTCGCACCACTCCATCCGCCGATGCGTCGAACGTCTTGCAGCGCCCGTCCGGTGCGAGCATGCGCGTGCGCGACTCAATCATCGCGAGGATGGGGGCGAGCATCAGACTCACGCCGCCCGCGAGCGCCAGGTTGCATTCGCCCAGTCGCAGCGACTGACAGGCGAGGTGGACCGCGACCAGGGACGACGAGCAGGCCGTGTCCACGGAGAGCGCGGGCCCTCTCAAGCCAAGGACGTACGAGAGTCGCCCCGCCGCCACGCTCAGCGCCGTACCCGAGCCCGTATAGGCGTCGATGGACTCCGGCGCGCTCGTGGACATCTCGAAGTAGTCGTGACTGGCGACGCCCACCATCACCCCGGTTGCGCTTCCCATCAGCGAGTCCGGCGCCACGCCTGCTCGCTCCAGCGCCTCCCAGCTCACTTCGAGCAGCAGCCGTTGCTGCGGGTCCATCCGCGCGGCCTCGCGTGGACTGATGCCGAAGAAGGCCGCGTCGAATTGGTCTGGCTGGTCGATGAAGCAGCCCTTGCGCGCGGTCAGCGCACCTTGCGCATCCGGGTCCGGGTCATGGAGCGCCTCCGCATCCCAGCGCTCGACGGGCACGTCGCGCACGGCGTCGCGCCCCGAAGCCAGCAGCTCACGAAACGCTTCGGGACTCGTGGCCCCGCCGGGGAAGCGGCAGCTCATTCCGATGATGGCAATGGGCTCGCGCTGGCCTCGCTCCAGGGTGCGGAGCTTGGACTCGGTTTCCTCCAGCTTGCGCAGTGCGCGCCGCAGGAGGGCTTCCTGACCGCCACTGGGAATTGATGTGCTCATCTAGCCCATGTCCTCGAGCTTTCGCTCCAACCGGCGGACCACTTCGTCGAGCGGCAACTCCTCGCTGGCCTCCTGCTGAGGGCGGGGTGTCGCCGAGGCGAGTCGCAGCACTTCGGTGGCGAGATACGTGGTGAGTTGGTCGACGCTCGGGTGCTTGAACACCACGACGGACGGCAGCGTGCAGGGCAGCGAGGCCTGGAGACGGTTGCGAATCTCCAACGAGCCGAGCGAGTCCAGGCCGAGGTCGAACAATCCCCGGTCGACGCCGACGGCGGACGGAGTCAGGCCCAGGACCGCGGCCACCTGCTCACGCACGTGGGCTCGCAGGAGCGGTTGTTGCTCCGACGCTGGCGCGGCCTCGATTCGCTGGCGGAAACCCTGCTGCGCGGCGCCGCTCTTCCGGAGGGAGTCACCTCGGCTGACAAGCTCCATGAGGAACGTGGAGGACGCAGTGCCGCTGAGCTGTTTCCAGTCGATGGGCACGACGGCGATGTTGGGACGAGCGTGGGCCCACAGTCGGTGCAGCGCGGTGAGGCCGTGCATGGGTGAGAGCAGGCCGAGTCCCTGTCTGCGCAGGCGCTCCGCGAAGACGTCGCTCGCGGCCGTGCCCTCTCCGGACCACGGGCCCCAGGCGATGCTCAGACCCGGCAAGCCGAGCGAGCGGCGGTGTCGCGCCAGGCCATCCAGGAAGGCATTCGCCGCGGCGTAGTTCGCCTGTCCCGCATTCCCCAGCAGGGAGGACACGGAGGAGAACAGGACGAAGAAGTCGAGCGTGTGTCCCCGGGTCGCGGTGTGGAGGTTCCAGGCTCCCTGGACCTTGGGGGCAAGGACCTGGGCGAAGGACTCCCACGACTGTGTTCGCAGAGGCCCATCGTGGACGGCGCCCGCCGCATGTACGACGCCTCGAAGTGGCGGAAGCAAGCGGCGCACCTCGTCGAGCGCCGCGCTCACGCTCTCCAAACGGCTCACATCCGCTTCGAGGCAGAGGACGCGCGCGCCCGCGGACCGGAGCGCGGCGATTCCCGCGTCATCATCCGAGGGCACGTGTCTGCCCAGGAGCGCCAGCGAACGCGCGCCCCGGTCGACCATCGACTGCGCGACGAGACGACCCAGGCGCCCGAAGCCTCCGGTGATGAGGTAGGTGGCATCGGGACGCAAAGCGCCCTCCGCGCGAGATGCCTCCGCGACGCGCAGCCGTGCGACCTGTCGTGACCCACCTTCGAGCCGGACCTGCGCCTCCTGGCTCTCACAGCGAAGCTCCGCGAGGAGTTCGCGGCTCGCCTCGGGCCCTGTTGAGGGCGCGAGGTCTACCCGCCGACAGCCAAGCTCCGGATGCTCCAGGGCGATGACCTGCCCCAGTCCCCACAGCAGCGAGCCCGTGCCAGGATTGCCTTCCCGGACGCCTCGCGTGACGAGCTGGAGGGCCGGAGGGGGTTCGTTCCGTGCGACCAACGCCTGGACGAGATGGAGCACGCCGCCACAGGTCCGGTGAAGGTCCTCACCCAGTGTCTCCGTTTGGAGTGCCTGGTCGGACGGCGCGTCGAGTGAGCCCAGGTGGATGACCTGACGCAACGGTCGCTCTTCGTGAGCCAGCTCCGCCAGCAACCGCGTGAAGTGCTCTGGGTTCGTGGGGTCGAGCTGGAAGCGATGGGCTTCCTGTCGCTCGTAGTGTGGGCCGACGCGGGCGATGACGCAGGCGTCTCGTCCATCCTCTTCCACGCGTGCACGGAGGGCTTCGGCGACACCCTGTTCGTCCGCGATGAGGAGCCATGTCGAGGGGCGATGGGTGACCTCGCTGACGGGACGAGGTTGCTCGCGCCAGGCGGGCTCATAGAGCGCGTCCTCGAGCCCCGGCCGTGCGCCTTGGAGGAAGGCTTCTCCCCGGACGCGCTTGAGCTCGAAGCCCTCGACGCGGAGCACTTCGTCGCCTGTCTCGTCGTAGACGAAGACGTCCGTCAGGAGGGGCGAGCGGGGGATGACCCGACTCACCAACCTGTTGGGCAGTGACGCTCGGTGGACGCGCACCCGGCCGAAGCTCGCGGGCAGCATCCATTCGCCTTCCTTCAGCTCCGGGCCCACCGCGCCGACGAGCTGGAGGCATGCATCGAGCACGGCGGGATGGACGTGATGGGGCTTGGGCTCGTCGCGCAGTTGCTCCGGGACTTCGATGCGTGCGCAGGCTCCCGCGTCGTCACTCCACAGCTCGACGAGGCCTCGGAACGACTCTCCAAACTCCGCCCCGAGCTTTCGGGCTCGCGTGTAGTGCGCTTCTCCAGGCTGCGTCCCGAGGCCGGAAGGCTGAAGGAGTGAGGCTTCGAGCCGTGTCGGCAACAGGGGCTCGGCGCCTGTCGGCCGGACCTTGCCGGAGGCATGGCGTATCCACCGGGACTCTCCCTCGTGGGTCTCCTCGCGTCGGAAGACCTCGATGGAGAGCACCTGCTCGCCCGTGGTTCTCACCACGGTCTGGAGCGTGACCTCACCTTGCTCCGGCAGGATGAGGGCCTGTTCGAGCGCCAGGTCCTCGACGACGAGCGCTTGATTCGGAAGGGCGACCGCGCCGGCCGCGAGGGCCAGCTCCAGATACGCCGTGCCGGGCAGCAGGGCCGTTCCGAGCGCGCGGTGGTCGCCCAGATAGGAGGGCGAGGTGGCACCGACTCGCGACTCGAACAACATCTCTCCCGGCTGCAGGGTCGCCGCCGCCACGCGTGCTCCGAGCAGCGGATGTGTGGTCCGGATGTCTTCGCGGCGCGCGGTGCTTCGCGGACCGGCCTCGTCGGACCAGAACCGCTGTCGCTCGAACGGGTACGTGGGAAGCGCCACGCGTCGGCGTGCCTCCGCCTGCTCGTAGCCGCGCCAGCTCACCGGTGCGCCGTGCGTGTAGAGCGCCGCCAGGCACTCCATCAACTGGTGCCAGTCTTCATGGCCCTTGCGCAGGCTCGACAACCACTGTGCCTGGGCCACGGGCAGACACTCGCGCCCCATCCAGACCAGGGTCGGCTTCGGGCCGATCTCCAGGAACACCTGCGTCCCCTGTTCGGCCAGGGTCCGCATCCCTTCCGCGAGTTGCACGGGCTCACGAAGGTGCCGCACCCAGTACTCGGGCGTCGCGACCTCTGCTCCCGCGAGCCGGCCCGTCAGGTTCGAGATGAGGGCCCGCGTGGGCGAACGGTAGGTGACCGTCCGCGCGACCTTCTCGAAGGCCGGCAGCATGGGGTCCATCAGGTGCGAGTGGGCCGCGCGCGAGGCCTCCAGCTTCTTGACCTCGATGCCCTGCGCCACCAGCTCGTCCGTGAGCTGCCGCACGGCGGGTCCTTCACCGGAAACGACCACGTTCTGGGGCGCGTTGATGGAGCCGATGGACGCGCGTCCACCATGCTTCGTCAGGGCTTCGCGGACGCGAGCCTCGTCCGCGAGGACGACGATGGTCTCGCCCTCCAGCGCGAGCTGCTCCATGAGCCGTCCGCGCGCTGAGACCAGTCGCACGGCATCTTCCAGCGAGAAGACACCCGCGTTCATCGCGGCGACGTATTCGCCCAGGCTGTGTCCCAGGACGGCGTCAGGCTCGATGCCCCACGAGCGCCACAGCTCCGTCAGCGCGTACTCCACCGCGAAGATGGCGGGCTGGGCGTAGGCCAGCTCCGTGAGTCGGTGGGACTCGCTCCCGTACAGCACCGCGAGCAGAGGTGTTTCGAGTTCCGTGCGAAGCAGCGCCGCCACTCGCTCCAGGGCCTCGCGGAACACGGGACTCGCGTCATGGAGCGCTCGCCCCATGCCCTCGTACTGCGCTCCGTGGCCGGTGAAGAGGAACGCGACGCGAGGGGGTTGCTCGGCCTGGGCCTGACCTCGGGACACACCCGGTGCCAGGGCCCCATCGAGGCTCGCTCGCAGTCGCTCCCGCAGCTCCTCGGCGGTGCGTCCCACGACGGCCAGTCGATGGGAGAAGTGCGACCGGACCAGGCCCGCCGTGTAGCAGATGTCCGCGAGCTCGGAGTCCGAGGCGCTCGCGAGGAAGCTCTCGAAGCGTCTGCCCAGGGCTTCGAGTGCGCGAGGACTGCGCGCTGAAAGCGGCAGCACATGGACGGGGCGTCGGGACGGCGAGGTGTCACGCCTGGGCGCTGCTTCAAGCACGACGTGCGCGTTCGTCCCGCCCACGCCGAACGAACTCACCCCCGCGCGACGCGGATGCGGACCCTCCGGCCACGGCTGGAGCCGCGCGTTGACGTAGAACGGGGTCTGCTCGAAGCCGATGGCGGGATTCGGGC
>NZ_VIFM01000348.1 GCF_006636215.1 Myxococcus llanfairpwllgwyngyllgogerychwyrndrobwllllantysiliogogogochensis
CGCGAGCACCAGCACCCCGTCCACCAGCCCCACCCAGAACGCCAGTTCCAGCACGCTCCACCCCGGCGCTCCGGAGAACGTCGCCCCCGGCTCCGGCCAGCCAATCCCTCGCAGCACGTGGGCCACCACCGCCGTCACGCCCGCGGTCAGCAGCACCCTCGGGTCCCGATAGAAGCTCAGGAGCGCCAGCGAGCCGAAGACGTGGAAGTGTGTCTCCAGCCGCGCGCCCGACAGATGCACGAGCAGCACGGACCACAACACCTGCGTCACCGCCATCACCTGCCGCGTCACCACCGCGCCCGGCCGCACCAGTGCCAGCGTCACCGGGATGATGCACAGCGGCCCGCCCAGGAGCAGCGCCACCCACAGCGGCTCCGGACTGGGGCGCAGCCTCCAGTCCCACGGGTGCGCGGACGTCACCACTGCCAGGGCGAGCGCGAAGAGCCACTGCCCCCCCATCAGCCAGATGCACAGCCCATCCGCCCGCCTTCGCACCGCGCTCAAGTACTCCGACAACAGCCACCGCACGCGCGACTCCAGCGCCGCGTCCAGCAGCTTGGAATCCTGTCGCCCGGGCTCCGCCGCCAGCGGCGTGGGACGCATGACCTCCAGCGTGCCCAGATGACTCGCCAACGCCCGTCCCGCGAGCGCATCCGCTTCTTGGTTCTTCGACATCCTCAGGCTCACCCCGGCCGTGCTGGCCCCTCAGGATCCGCCCCATACTAACGCGCCGCGCATATCCAGCAATGCAGTTCTTTCCGCTTTAACCGGTTGTGGCGTCGCCAACACCTGTCCCGGCCTCGTGGGCGGCGGGGCGCTGCGGGCTCCAATGGCAGGCGTTGTACCTGGGTACAATTCCAAAGCCAGACGCGATGACATCCGGTCAATCCGGCTTTAAATCGAGTTGCAGGAAGCCGCCCTGGACATATCATCGCGGCGTGGTGATGGCGGAGGACGCGGCCCACGCAGGCCGGAGCCTGCTCTGGCCCGGGCCGGTGGACTCCCCGACGGCTGGCGTTGGATTGAAGGCCTCGCTCCGCCCCCGGGGGGGTGGGCGGAGCGAGGCCCGCGGTATCCCTTCAGCTCAGCGTGCGGCGTGCACCAGCAGCTTGCGCAAGAGCGGCTCCAGCAGCTCGCGCCCCCGCAGCGCCGAACGCCACCGCTCCGGAATGGCCCGCGCGCCCAGCAGCACTCCCGCGACGCCGCCCGCCACCGCCGCCGTGGTGTCGGTGTCATTGCCCAGTCGCACCGCGGCGCGGACCACCTGCTCGTAGCCGCCGCCGGCCGCCACGCAGTCGCGCGCTGAACGCAGACAGTCCACCACATACCCGGAGCCGCGACCGGGCGTGTCCTCGGCGCCGCGCGGAAGGACGGCATCGTCCAGCTCCGTGCGGGCCTCGGTGCCCTCGGGATGCAGCGCCCGGAAGGCCTCCAGCGCGGCGTCCCAGGGACGGTCCAAGCCCTCCAGCGCGCGGCGGGCCCAGAGGCAGTACAGCGCGCAGCACACCCGCGAGCGAAGGTGGCCATGCGTCACCAGGGACTGGAGCATGGCGTCGGAGGCGAGTTCCGCGTCAGTCCCGCGATGCCACAGCGCGAGCGGCAGCACGCGCATGAGCGAGCCATTGCCGTTGTCCTGCTGACCCGAAGGTCCGGAGCTCGTCCCCGGCACTCCGGCGCGGAACATGGACAGGGCCCGGTCCGTCTGGATGCCCACGTCGAAGACCTGACCATCCACCGCGAGGTAACCCCATTCCCGCCAGTTCACCAGGCGCCGGCCCAGGTCCTCCAGGTCCAGCCGCCCCTGGTAGAGCAACGAGTCCAACAGGCACAGCGCGTGGGCGCCATCGTCGGACCAGGTCCCGGGGGGAACGTCGGGGTGGGAGCGACCAAAGCCCGCGGGGGGCTCGAACTCAATCGCGTCCGCCGAGGGAATCCTCTCCGACGGGTGGAACTCGTAAGGCACGCCCAGGGCGTCTCCCACCAACAGCCCCAGCAGCCCTCCCTCGATTCGCTCCTCGCGCGTCACCACGAACCCCCTCCAGTCCTTCGCCCAGCGTCCGGGACTGGACGCTGGCGCCCACGCCCGCCCGCCGTCAAGCCGGCACGGCGCGGAGGCGGCAAGGGGTCTTCCGGGAGCAGGCGTGCAACGGCCCCCCTGCCCGAGCACGCCGCCAGGGTGATGTTCCCCAGCAAGGCGGTCCGCACTTTCGTCCCCTGAAGAGTCGTTCGCTCCGGAGCCCCCGGCGCCATGCAGGCGATGAGCGACTCCCCGCACCGGGCCAACTGGTGCCGAACCACGGAGGAGGCATTCGCATGGCTTTCAACCTCATCGACATGGTGCGTGAGCGTTTCACGGGCAACGTGATGCAGCAGATGGGTTCCGCGATGGGCGAGGACCCCAGCACACTGGGCAAGGCCTTGCCCGGTGCCATCGCCGCGGTAGGCGGGAGCGTGGCTGAGCGAGGCTCCACGGAAGCAGGCGCCCAGCGGCTGATGTCCCAGCTCAACGAAGGCGGCTTCACGGGGCCCAACGCGGGCAAGGAAGACATCCTCTCCGCGGACACCGAGGAGAAGGGACAGGGCATGCTCAGTGGCCTGTTTGGAGACAAGCTGGGCAGCATCACCAGTGCGCTCGGTCGCTCCAGCGGGTTCAGCAACAGCAAGTCCGCGGGCGGGATGATGGCCCTGGTGGCTCCCGTCATCATGGGCGTCATCGGCAAGCACGTGCGTGACAACCGCATGGGCGCCGCGGGGCTGGGACAGCTCCTGGGCAGCCAGAAGTCGCTGCTGTCGTCCGCGCTGCCCGCGGGGCTGGGCAGCATCCTGGGCATCGGTGGCGCCGCCGCGGCGGTGGGGCCCCGCGTCGTCGAGGAGGTCCACGAGACGCGCGCCATCCCCACCGTGGAGACGGTGCGGCGGCAGCAGCCCATCGAACGGGCGCCGGTTCACCACGCGGAGCCCAAGAAGAGAAACCTCTCCTGGGTCATCCCGGTGGCGCTGCTCGCGCTGCTGGCGGGCTGGTTCCTCACGCGCGGACGCCGCAGTGAGCCCCGGCGCGAGCAGGCGGCCGTCACGGAGCCCGCGCGGCCCCAGGCGCAGCCGCAGCCACAGCAGCGCCCGACGGACACCGGCGTGGGTGGCGGCGGCACGGCGGGCACCACGCCGCCGGTGGCCCGGGATGCACAGGGCATGCGGCAGGCCATCGACAGCGGCGCGCGCAGCTTCATCCTGGCGGGCGTGGCCTTCGAGGAAGGCTCCGCGACGCTGACGCCGCAGAGCGACGCGAGCGTGGGGCAGCTGGCCTCGGTGCTGCGTGAGAAGCCCAACTCGCGCGTGCGCATCACCGGCCACACGGATGCCACGGGTGATGCGACCGTCAACAGCCAGCTGGCGAAGCGTCGGGCGGAGGCGGTGCGCTCCGCGCTCGTCGATGATGGCATCTCCGCCAATCGCGTGGACGTCGCCGCTGTGGGTGCCGCGCAGCCCCTGGCGCCCAACACCACCACGGAGGGTCGCGACATGAACCGCCGCATCGAGGTCCAGGTGCTGAGCCGCTGAGTCCTCGGACGTCCCCGGTCCGCCGGGCGCGTCGTCAGACACGAGCACGGGTCGGGCCTCCGCGTGGAAGAACACGTGGGGGCCCGACGCGTCATGTCGTCGACGACGGACAGCGAGCTCGCCCTCCCGCGTCATCCCACGGCACATCGCGCCGTGGCCCGCAGGGGGCTCGGCCTGCGACGTGTGAACACACCGTGCGTTCATTCCATGAGTGGGACGCAACGACCAGAAGCCGCCACATCCCGCATGCCTGGCGGTCCGCGCTGTGAATTGGCCATCACCTCGCGGCGCGGTGGGGATGAGCCTTCTGTCCCAGCCCCTCGTCTGGAAGGTGCCTGCAACTGTCCCCACTGAGACAGCACACACCGACCCGCGTCGCACCCGGCCGGGCTTTTCAGAGTACTCGGATTGCCTCACTTTCAGGAGCGAGTCCGGGGGCCGCGCGCCTCCTGACTCAACTTCCATGTCGGGGGGGAGCCCATGACAGTGATTGCGTTCCGGAGCAGGGAAAGAGAAGTCATCGACCCTGGGTGCGAGCTGGAACGGCGACTGGGACTGACGGCGAGCGAAGACAGGGCCCGGGGCATGTTCTTCCTGGGCGTGTTGGATGTGGTGCGCCGCGAATCAGGAGAGACGGCGGCGGCCCGCTGCCTGGCGGCCTCCGGCGAGCGGCGCTTCGTCCCCTTCTTCCTCTATCCAGTCAGCGCCTTCCTCCGGATGTCTTTCGCGGCGGCGGAAGTCCTCGCGCCCAGACTCGGCGGCTTCGAGACGGCGATGCGCATCATCGGCGCGCAGGCGACCCATGACTTCCTCGACTCGGTGGTGGGCCGCAGCTTCCTGATGCTCGCCGCGGGAGATCCGCGTCGACTCATCAACAATCTTCCGTCTGGCTATCGCACCGCCGTCACCTATGGCGAACGCCATGTCACCTGGACGGGCGCGCACGAGGGCTGCTTCAACGTGTTCAGGGACTTCATGCCGCACACCTACCATGAGGGGGTGTTGCTGGCGGTGTTGCAGGCCGTGGGGACGCGCGTCGCCAGGGTCCGCGGACGGCCCTTGAGCCTGCTGGACTGCGAATACGTCATGTCCTGGGCGTAGGAAACGCCGCCATGCCGTCATCAGGGGCGGCGGATGTGAAGTGTCGCTCAACTCCTCCCGAGGAGGGCGTGGGTTTCCCAGACAAGCGGCGTACGACCATGACATGGACGCGAGCACGCACAGGGACGAGGGTCTGGAGATGGGCGAGGAGCGCGGCGGGGTCGACCCCCTCACGGAGCTCGCGAGAAGACTGGCGTTGACCACGTCGCGCGACAAGGCGCGAGGCATGTTCTTCCTGGGCGTGCTGGACGTGGTGCGCCGCGTGGCCGGAGAGGCGGCCCGGGCCCGGTGCCTCACCACCTCCAAGGAGCGCCGCTTCGTCCCCTTCTTCCTCTACCCCATCAATGACTTCCTCCGGTTGTCGTACTGCGCCGCCGGGCTGCTCGCGCCCAGACTCGGCGGCTTCGACAGGGCCCTGGAGACGATGGGGGCGCAGGCCACGCGGGACTTCCTCGCGTCGGCGCTGGGAAGGACGCTGCTGACCGCGGCCAATGGCTCACCCCGCCGGCTCGTCGAACACCTGCCGTGGGGGTACTCCGCGTCCGTCAGCTACGGTGAGCGGCACGTGTCGTGGGAGAGCGAGCGCAAGGGCTGTCTCCACATGCGGCGCGACTTCATGCCTCCTCCGTATCACCAGGGGGTGTTGCTCGCCGTATTGCAGACCCTCGGCGCCAGGGACGTGCGCGTCGAGGGTCATGAGCCACGGCTGCTGGACTGCGACTACGCCCTGGCCTGGGAATGAGTCACGCCGTCCGCGTCACTCGTTCTGGCTGATGTAGTGGATGATGGCGGCGTAGAACCCCAGCTCGTCGAACAGGTCCGGGCCGAAGCCGACGACGTCCAGGTGGTCCTGGTCCAGGACGCTGGACAGCGACGTCATCTGCGCGCTGCCGGGCGCGTTGAGGTCCGTGACGGGCCCCAGCGAGCCGTCCACGGTGATGGTGTCCAGCCCGAGCGGCGCGTCCGTGTAGCGCAGCCGAGGCCCCATCTGCTGGGAGTTGATGCCAACCACGCCGTCGTCATCGCGCTCGTTGCGCACGCCGTCGCCCTGCCCCGCCGCGCCGTCGTTGTCACAGTCGTCGACGCAGAACCCGTCCCCGTCGATGTCATAGAACGCCAGGCGCACCAGGAAGAACGCGGGATTGACCTCCAGCCCTGCCTGCGCGGTGAGCAGCGACGCATAGTGGGAGGCATAACGCGCGTCCATGGGGTTGGCCGCGTTGAAGGCCTTCATGCCCGTGACGATGCCGTCCGTGGCGTCCGCGTCGTTGTAGATGAGCTGCTTGACGGCGGCGATGCCGTCGTTGCCCGGCTTGTAGATGATGTCGCCGAAGATGTTCGCCAGCGCGGAGGCAACGGACGTCACCCCGGGCCCCAGGTCCAACACATACTTCGCCACCGGCGAGCCCCGGTGCGGCGAGGACACACTCACGATGACGTCCACCACGGCGCGGCCCTGCCGCTCGAAGAGCACCTTTGCGGCCTTGCGCGCGTCGATGCCGCCCTGCGAGTGGCCGACGATGTTCACCCGCGTCGCGCCCGTGGTCGCCAGCACGCCCTCGATATCGGACGCCAGGTCCAGCCCACGCACCTCCGAGGACTGGAAGGCCTGCACCTGCGCGCCGAACGCCCGCTGTCCCGAGTCCAGGTAGGGGTTGCAGCTCAATTCCAGCAATTCGTCACACGCATCCCCCACGAAGTTGCCCAGCTCGTCCCCGAAGTAATCAAAGCCCAGCAGGTCGTCATAGCCGGACAGGCCATGCGCGAAGACTACCGGATGAAGCGTGCGCCGCGCCTGCTGTGCCCAGGCGACGCCCTCCCCTCCCATCCACCAGGCGCAGACGAGCGCCAACCCTGTCTGAATCCCTCTCATGTCGCTCACTCCTCACCCACGCCTGCTCGCGTGGGCCCTCAGCGCCTCTGCGGGCAGCCCCGCCACCCGCACGGCTCGTGTCCGGCCCGTTCCCTCTGGCCAGCACCCACCGACGAACAACGTGCGACGCGAGACAACCGGGCAGTCAGGCCCGGCGAAGGACTCGTCGGAGAGCGTCTGCCTTTACTAGCGATGACGCGGCTCCCCGGGGCGGCCAATTCCAGGAGCGTCGTGAAACACACACGTCAGCGCCCCAAAGACTGTCAATAGGAGGAAGGGACAAGACTCCGGATGGCCGCCTCGAGCGTGTTGCGGATGAGCATGGCGATGGTCATGGGCCCGACGCCGCCGGGCACGGGGGTGATGAAGGACGCGCGCTCGGAGGCGGCGGCGAACTCCACGTCACCCACCAGCTTGTTGTCCTCCTCCTTGCGGTTCATCCCCACGTCGATGACCACCGCGCCCGGCTTTATCCACGCGCCCTTCACCAGCTCCCGCACGCCCACCGCCACGACGAGGATGTCCGCCCGCGACACCTCGCTCGGCAGGTCGCTCTTGCTGTGGCAGACGGTGACTGTGGCGTTGCGCTGCAGGAGCATCAGCGCCATCGGCTTGCCCACGATGTTGCTGCGGCCCACGACGACAGCCCGCTTGCCAGAGGGCTCGCAGCCAATCTCCTCCAACAGCCGCATGACGCCCAGGGGCGTGCAGGGCCGGGTCGCCGCGCGGCCCAGTAGCAGGCTGCCCGCGTTCATCGGGTGGAAGCCGTCCGCGTCCTTCTCCGGCCGCACCGCGGAGATGATGACGTCCGCGTCGATGTGCCGGGGCAGGGGCAGCTGCACCAGGATGCCGTGCACCGCGGGGTCCTCGTTGAGCCGGTGCACCAGCGCCAGGAGCTCGTCCTGCGACACCGTGGAGTCCCGGTGGTGCTCCCAGGAGTGGAAGCCCACCTCCTCGGCGGCCTTCTTCTTTCCGGTGACATACGTCTTGGACGCGGGGTCTTCCCCCACCCGCACCACGGCAAGTCCGGGGACGAGGCCCCGCTCCACCTTGAGCCGATCCACCTCCGCCTTCACCTCGGCTCGCACCCGCGCCGCCACTGCCTTGCCGTCGATCAACTGGGCCATAGCGCGGCCCACTCTATGAGAGACTCCCTTCCCGGTAGGGAGGGAAACCGCGGCCATGGGCTCAGGAAAAGTGCTCGGGGTGATGATAGGTCTCTGTGTCGGGCTGCTCATCGGCAGTCCGTGGGCCATTGTCCTGCTTGGGGCAGTGGGTGGCTTCGTCGGACACCGGTTCGACGAGATGAACGCCCTGCCCGCCGAGTCCCCCGACGCCCTCGCCGACTTCCCCCCCGTCGTGCCCTCCGCGTTCGCGGGACGGGGCGGGCCCCGCGACGCCGCGTCCGTGCAGGAGGAGGCCGACGCGCACCTCACGCGCAGCCTCTGTGCCCTCTTCGTGGAGGTCGCTCGCGCCGACGGTGAAGTCCGCCGCGAGGAGGTCCGGGAGATTCGCCGCTACTTCGAGGAGGTCCTCAAGTACGGCCCGGACTCGCTCGAGTTCGTCCGAGGGCGCCTCAAGGACTTCATCTCCGTCCCGCCCGACCTCGATGACGCCGTGGCGGCCTGCCAGGAGGCGCTCCCTTCCAGCGAGCGGCGCCGGCTCCTGGACGCGCTCTTCGAGCTGTCTCTCGTGGACGGCTCCCTGCAGCGCTCCGAGCGCGAGGTGCTCAGCCGGGTGGGCGACGGCCTGAAGCTCTCCGCCGAGGAGCAGCACGCCATCGCCGCGCTGCACCTGGGTGACAGCTCGGCCCACTACGAGGTACTCGGGCTGACGCCCGACGCCACGGACTCCGAGGTAAAGAGCGCCTTCCGGCGGCTCGCCGCGGAGCTCCACCCGGACAAACATGCCCACCTGAAGGGCGAGGACGCCGAAGAGGTCGCCCGCCACTTCCAGGAAGTCCGCGACGCCTACGAGGAAATCCGGCGCCTGCGCGGGATGTAGCCCCCGGTTACATCCCGCCATCGCCCACGACGAGGTCTTCTCCCGCCATGAGCTCGCAGAAAAAATCCCCTCCGAAGAAGAAGGACGAGGCGTTCCACAACAACCCCTTCAAGGGCGCCATCAAGTCCATCCAGGACCAGGAGAAGAAGGAGGCCCAGGCCCGCGCCGCCTCCGAGGCGGAGAAGCGCAAGCCCGCGGCCGCCCCCGTGCGCGCCAAGGCGAAGCCGACCCGAGAGAGCGCCGAGGACGACGCCGCCCTCTTCTATTCCGCCATGGACGGCGTGGCGCAAATCACGAATCGGGGCGAGGCGCCCAAGTCCAACCCGCGCCTGCCGGAGCTCATCGACGAGAACGCGGAGGCGCTCGCGCAGCTCTCCGAGCTGGTCGCCGGCCAGGGAGACTTCGACATCTCCTCCGGCGCGGACGAGTTCCTGGAGGGCACCAGCCCCGGCGTGGACCGCAACCTGCTGCGCGCCCTGCGCCGCGGAGACTTCTCCATCCAGGGCCAGTTGGACCTGCACGGCAAGACGCAGCCCGAGGCGAAGGCGGCGCTGGAGCGTTTCCTCTCCGACAGCCGCCGCGCCCGCCACCGGTGCGTGCTCATCGTCCACGGACGCGGTTTGCACTCCAAGGACCAGATGCCCGTCTTGAAGGAGCTGATGAAGTCGTGGCTGTCACAGAAACGGATTGGCGGACTGGTGCTGGCGTTCGCCACCGCACGTCCGCAAGACGGAGGAACGGGGGCTGTCTACGTCCTGCTGAGACGGTGACAGCCGTATCCTTTACGCGCGCCCGGCACTGTGCATACATACCGCCATGGCACGTGAACTGATCGACCTGCACATCCACGTGGGCGGCTCGGTGGCCCCCCACATCCTCTGGTCCATCGCCCATCAGCAAGGCTTCAAGCTCCCAGTCAAGACGTACTTCGACTTCGTGGAGCTCATCACCTCCCGTCCGGGCAAGGTGGGGAGCCTGGACGACTACCTGAAGATCCTCCACACCTGGACGGAGAAGATTCAGTCGTCGCCCAGCGCGATTGAGCGCTCCGTCTACGAAATCATCGGCAAGGAGTACCGGGGCAGCCGGGTGACGCAGATTGAGCTGCGCTTCAATCCCATGAAGCGCAACCTGCACTCCGAGCTGGACCTGGACCACATCATCCACGCGGCGCTGCGCGGCATGGACCGGGCGGTGCTCGAGTACGGCGTGAAGGTGGGCTTCATCTTCTGTCTGGCCCGTGAGTTCGACCATCGGCTCAACAGCATCCTGGTGGACAAGGCCATCAAGTACCGCACGCGCGGCGTGTACGGCATTGACCTGGCCGGCACGGAGACCAACGCCATGGAGCTCAAGCCGGAGGTCGTCGCGCAGTACGAGGACCTCTTCGCCCGGGCGCGGCGCGCGGGGCTCAAGTGCACGGTGCACACCGGCGAGACGCGGGGCACGGGCGCCGAGGGCGTCATGTCCGTGGTGGAGAAGCTCAAGCCGCACCGCATCGGCCACGGCATCCGCGCGGCCTATGACGAGAACGCGATGAAGGTGCTGCGCGAGAACGACATCGTGCTGGAGCTGTGCCCGACGTCGAACCTGCACACCAAGGCGGTCGAGGGCGTGGAGGAGCTGCGCCACATCATCCGCACCTTCTGGGACCGCAAGGTGAAGTTCACCATCAACACCGACGGCCCCTACCTGCTCGAGACGGACATGCGCCGGGAAATCGAGCTGGTGGAGAACAACGGCATCCTCACGCCGGAGCAGGTGGACCAGACGCTCGCCTGGGCCCGCCAGGCGTCGTTCATCCCCGCCTGAGCCCGCGCATGTACGGACTGACTCGCTCGCTGCTCTTCCGACTCCCGGCGGAGCCCGCGCACCGGCTGGGCCTCTTCGGGTTGAGGGAGCTGGGGCATTCCCAGGAGCTGTGCCAGTCCCTGCGGGGACGGGCCCTGCGGGGCGGCACCGAAGCGCTGGCCGTGGAGGTGGCGGGCCTGCGCTTCGCCCACCCCGTGGCCCTGGCCGCGGGCCTGGACAAGGACGCGGAGGCGGTGGACGGCCTGTTCGCCTGCGGCTTCTCCGCCGTGGAGATTGGCACCCTCACCCCCGTCTC
>NZ_VIFM01000349.1 GCF_006636215.1 Myxococcus llanfairpwllgwyngyllgogerychwyrndrobwllllantysiliogogogochensis
GGCTCGCGCAGGAAGATGAACCATCCCAACGGCAACGCCGCGAGGATCAGCGCGAGGCCGACGAAGAAAGGCGTCTGGCGCCGGGAGGGGCGGGGCTCGGCCATGGCGTCTCTCTAGCTATCACAGCCGGAGTGGGATGCTCAGGCCCTCGGCAGCTCGACGGTGAAGCAGGCCCCCTGCCCTACTTCCGAGCGGACGGAGAGCGTTCCACCTGACTCCGTCACGACGCGCCAGGCCACGCTCAAGCCCAACCCCACGTTGGACCACACGTCCTTGGTGGTGAAGAACGGCTCGAAGATGCGAGGACGGATGTCGGGGGAGATGCCCTTGCCGGTGTCCTCCACCTCCAGGAACGTCCGGCCGTCGCGCTGGCCCGTGCGCAGGGTGAGCCGCCGCGTGGGGGACTTCAGCATCGCCGTGCGCGCGTTGGACAGGAGCGCGAGGATGACCTGGGACAGGTGCCCGGGGTCGGCGCGAACACGGCTCAGACCCGGTGACAACTGGGTGGCAAGTGTTACGCCGTCACTGAGAATCTGATGTTCGGTGAGGCTGAGGGCATCGCGCACCACGGCGTTGAGGTCCACCGGGCGCAGGTCGGCGCGCTCGCGCTGCTGGGAGAAGCGCAGGAGGTTCTGGGTGATTTCCTTGCAGCGCTTGGCGCTGTGCTCGATTTTGCGCAGCGTCTCCAAATCGGGGTCCGAGGTGCCTCGGTCCAGCATGAGCAACTGCACGTTGCCGAGGATGCCGGCCAGCGGGTTGTTGATTTCGTGCGCCACGCCCGCGCCGAGCTGTCCCACCGCCGCCAGCTTCTGGGCCTCGAGCAGTTGGGCCTGCGCGCCTCGCAAATCGTGGGTGGCCTCGTCCACGCGCATGCGCAATTCGTCATTCCAGCGCAGCATCCTGGCGCGGGCCGACTCCAGCTCCTCGCCCATGCGGTTGAAGGTGTTCGCCAGTTCGCTCAGCTCGTCCTGGCCTTCCACCTTGACGCGCCGGCTCAGCTCGCCGCGCCCGTAGGCCTCCGCGCCCTGGACCACCTCCTCCAGCCTGCGGTTGAGCCGCCGCGTGAAGAGCGCGCCCAGCCCCAGGAGCACGAAGAACGCCCCGCCGATGGAGGCCAGCACCGTGCGCCGCATGGCGTGCACTGGAGCCAGGGCCGTGGCCTCGTCCACCTCCACCACCACATCGAAGCGCAGGCCGCGGGACACCCTCGCCACGCTCACGCGCCGGGGCGGCCCCTCCACGCGGAAGCTGCGCACCAGGTCCGGCTCCGGGGCCGTCTGCGTCAACAGATGCGCGGCCAGCTCCGGGGCCAGCGTGCTCATGCGTCGCGCGGGCTCGGAGCTCGCGAGGATTCGCCGGTCCTCGTCCACCAGGTCCACGCGCCCGAGGGCGCCCTCGGGACGGCGGAGCAGCGCGGCCTCCAGCGGCTCGAAGACCACCTCCGCCAGCGCGAAGGGGGCATCCTCGCCATCAGCCAGCTTCACCGCCACGGCCACCGCCGCGTGCCCGCTCTCCGCGTGGACATAGGCGCCGCCGAGCGCGGCCTGTCCCTTGCCGCCCCCGCGGAGCTGCTGCACGGGCACGGACTGGACCATCCGCGTCAGCCCCTCTGCCTGGAAGCCGGGGTGCCCCTCCACGCCCTGGGTCCGGAACACGGGCGCGCCCAGCGGGCGGCCGTGGGCGTCGAGCTTCAACACCGCGCTCACCGCCGGGGACTGGCCGTAGAGCAGGCGCAGCCCTCCCACCGTCTCCGCCTCCGTGGCGGACTGCCAGTCGATGAGCTCGGCGGAGCGCGCCAGCGCGTCCACCACCTCCATCAACGTGGCGCCCACGGCCTCGGCCGCGGCGGAAGCCCGCGTGCGTTGCTCCGCGTCGATGCGAGCAGCGAGCTCCGCCTCGGCGCGTGAGAGCAACAGGAAGCCGACCGCGGCGAGCGGCAGCACCGTTGCCGCGAGCATGAACAGGACCAGCTGCTGGTAGAGCCTCACCCGGCGACGGAGCGTACCACCTGCTCGCGGTCACTGCGCAGATAGACGGAGCCCAGGATGGCCTTGGCGCGCTTCTTCATGTCCGCCGCGCGCCGGGCAAGCTCCGCGTGGTCCTGGGTGCCGTCCGTCATCACCGCGACGATGGACACGCTCATGATGGGGAAGCGCCGGCGCTCTCCGAAGCGGTCTTCCGCCTCGATGTGGCCCCGCTCGCGGTCCTGCCGGTCGTAGTAGAGCGGGATGATGCGGTCGAAAGTTTCGATTGCCGTCTGACAGACGCGGTCGACCGACTCCGGCGCGGCGATGAAGACGAAGTCGTCCCCGGCCACGTGTCCCAGGAAGTCTCCGGGCAGTCCTTCCTGCGCGAAGATTTCGCGCATCAGGTCGCCCGTCTGGCGCACGACGCCATCGGCCTTCGCGAAGCCGTAGTAGTCGTTGTAGGCCTTGAGGTTGTCCAGGTCCAGGTAGCAGAACGCGAACGGCCGCCGAGCCACGAGCCGCCGCTGCACCTCGCGTTCGATGGCGGTGGAGCCCGGAAGCTGCGTCGTCGGAGAGGCCGACAGCTCCTGCTCCTTGCGGCGCAGCACGCTCTCCACCCGGGCGCCCAGCTCCAGCGCGTCGAACGGCTTGGTGAGGTAGTCGTCACCGCCCAGCTTGAGGGCGCGCACCTTCGAGGACGTCTCCGCGCGAGCGGAGATGAAGATGACGGAGATGTGGCCACTGGCGCGCTCGGCCTTGATCTCCTCCAGGAAGAGGAAGCCGTCGCCGTCCGGCAGCGTCACGTCCAGCAGGATGACGTCCGGCCGGCGCTCGCGCAGGGAGCGGCGCCCCTCTTCCAGCGAGCCCGCCACCACCACGTCGAAGCCGATGTTCTCCAGCACCTCGCGGCAGATGGTGGCGATCTTCACGTCGTCGTCCACCACCAGCACGCGTCCGTGGGCCGTGCCCGCGCGGCCACGCACCAGCGAGTCCACCGTGGCCAGCAGCTTGTCCGGCATCAGCGGGCGCACCAGGAAGGCATCGGCTCCGGCGCGGAAGGCGCGCTGGCGCTCGTCGAAGGCGGACGAGAGGAGCAGCGGCGCGCGCCGCGTCTCGGGGTCATGCCGGAGGATCTCCGCCAGCCGCAGCCCGTCCACGTCAGGAAGCCGCACGGACACCAGCACCATGTCCGGGTGGTGGAGCCGAGCGCTCGCCAGGCCCTCTTCCGCGTTGAACGCCAGCCGCACGTCGTAGCCGCGCGCGGACATCAGCGCCTTGGCGATGTAGCCGACCTCCGGCTCGCCCTCGATGACCAGCACGCGGCCCCGGCTCTCGCGTCGTCGGGGGCCCGGTGCCTCGCCCGCGTCGTCGGACTGGCGCAGCTCCGGCGGCGGCTCGGTGGGCAGCACCGCCATGAAGCGCACGCCATCCGCGCACGGCTCGCACCAGATGCGGCCGCCGTGGGCCTCCACGATGTTGCGGCAGATGGCCAGGCCCAGGCCCGTGCCGCGCACGGTGCGGTTGGCCTTGGTGCGCGCCTGCTCGAAGCGGTCGAAGATGCGCTCCAGGCTGTCCTCGGCGATGGGGTCGCCGCTGTTCCAGCAGGAGAGCACCACGTAGCCGGGCAGGCTGGACGTGGCGTGCAGCTCCACGCGCACCTCGCCGCCCTCCGGCGTGAACTTCACCGCGTTGTTGAGCAGGTTGTTGAGGACCTGGTTGAGCCGGTTCGGGTCGGCGACGACGCGCAACGGATGGCGCGGCAGTCCCGGCGTCACCTGCACGCGCTTCTCGCCGAAGGCCGGGCCGTACTTCTCCACCACCCGCTGGACGAGCTCGTCCAGGTAGGCGACCTCGAAGTTCATCCGCAGCCGGCCCTTGGCGAACTTCGACAGGTCCAGCAGGTCGTCGACGATGGTGTTGAGCTTCTCGGTCGAGTCCCGCGCCAGCGACAGGTAGCGGCGCTGCCGCTCGTTGATGTCCCCGGCCATGAAGTTGAGCACCAGGTCCAGCGCGCCAGAGATGGACGTGAGCGGCGTGCGCAGCTCGTGGCTCACCATGGAGACGAACTCGTCCTTGCGCTCCTCCAACCTCTTCTGGTCGGTGATGTCGCGCAGCACCACGCACACGCCGCGCAGCGTGCCGCGCGCATCGCTCACCGGCGTGGTGGTGGTCTGCACGTGCCGGTCGAAGAGCTTCACCTCCTCGCGCAGCACCTGCGTGCCGCTGTACTCCCAGCCACGCACCAGGTGGAAGGGCTGGAAGCCCAGCCGCTCCTCCATCATCCGGCTGGTGTGCTCGGTCGGATCATCCCCCACGCGCAAGAGCCTGCGCGCCGCCGGGTTCATCACGACGATGTCGTTCTTCTCGTCGGTGAGCACCACGCCGTCGGCCATGGACTCCACCATCCGCTCCATGCGGTGGCGGGCCTCTTCCTCCGCCGAGCGCAGGGACTGGATGGCGTCCGCCGTCTGGTTGGCGAGCACGTCCAACAGCACGCCGTCGTCCTCGGTGAAGGCGTCCGCGCGCTGGCTGAACAGCGACAGCATGCCCACCGGACGCCCACCCGCGACCAGGTTCACCGTGAGCTGGCTGGGGTAGACAGCCGGCGCCGCCGCGTCCTGCGTCGTCGTCCCCGCCACGCGGGTGATGACCCGGTCCTCCGGCAACAGCAGGCCGCTGCTCTTGCGGTACGCGCCGAGCATCGACTCCTTCACGCCCAACAGCGCCTGCTCGCCCACGGTGCCATGGCAGCGCAGCCGCAGCGTCGCGCTGCGCGACTCGTCCGGGGCGATGAGCGCCGCGCCGCAGTCGTACGGCAGCACGCGCGCCACGGCGATGAGCACGCGGTCGATGATGTTGTCGTAGCTGGCCGGATCATTCGCGCTGGCCCGGCTCACCTCGTACAGCACGAACAGCGCTTCCACGCGCTGGTGGAGCTGGCGGATGAGCCGCTCCTTGTCCCGCCGCAGCTGCGTGTACTCCACCGCGTTCTTCACGGTGATGAGCAGGTCGTTCACGTCCCAGGGCTTGGTGATGTACCGGTACACCTGCCCCTTGTTGATGGCCGCGATGAGGTCGTCAGGGTCGGTGAAGCCCGTCAGCAGAAGCGTGGTGACGTCGAACCCCTCCGCGCGGGCTGTCGCGGCCAGCTCGATGCCCGTCATCTCCGGCATCCGTTGGTCCGTGACGAGCACGTCCACCGACTCGCGACGTAGGACTTCCAACGCGGCCTGACCGCTCAAGGCCGTGAGGACGCGATACCGGCGCTGGAACATCCGCGAAAGGATGTCCAGGACGTCGGCCTCATCGTCGACGAAGAGCAGCGTGTGGCGGAGCTCGGACAAAGCGGGCGGAATTGTACGTCGAGATCGTCGTCTGCCCTCAAGAACTGAGAATGCCGAAAAGTTCGACACGCACTGAGGGTGCGCCGTGGGACACTGAACGGATTGACTCTACACGTATGTTCAGGGAAAGTGGACACTGAAAGCCTGTTGCCTGGGGACCTGCCCCAAGGGAATCAGGCCGGCCGAGCGAGGGAGCGCATGGAAGAGCTGACGGACCGCCAGCGCGAGATTCTCAGCTTCATCGTGAAGGAGTCGGAGACTCGCGGATTCCCGCCCACCATCCGGGAGATTGGCGAGCACATGGATATCCGCTCCACCAACGGGGTGAATGACCACCTGAAGGCGTTGGAGCGAAAGGGCTACCTGAACCGGGGTGAGCAGCAGAGCCGCTCCCTGGTGCCCACCAAGCGAGCACGGTTGCTGCTGGGCCTGGGCGCCAAGCGCGACGCGGGCATGGTGGAGGTCCCCCTGCTGGGCAAGGTGGCGGCCGGCGCGCCCCTGCTCGCGCAGGAGCACATGGAGGACTCGGTCAAGATCGACAGCTTCCTCCTGGGCGGCGTGAATGGCCGGGAGGTCTTCGCCCTGCGGGTGAAGGGCCAGTCGATGATCGACGACGGCATCCACGACGGCGACTACCTCTTCGTGAAGAAGACGCCGGCGGCCAATCCGGGCGACATCGTCGTGGCGCTCATCGAGGACGAGGCCACGGTGAAGCGCTACTACCCGGAAGGCGAGCGCATCCGCTTCCAGCCGGCGAACGCCACCATGCAGCCCATCTACGTGAGCCGCACGGAGTTCCGCTCGACGATGATTCTGGGCCTGGTGGTGGGCGTCTACCGGAAGATGCAGGGCGGGCGCGCGTAGCGTCGTCGCGGGCCCTCCGCCCCTGGGCGCACGCTCAGGGGCACTTCTTCACGCGAGGGTCCGCGGCCAGCGCGCGGGCACACGCGGCCTTCTCCAGCACGACATCCTTCAGCTCCCGGGCGAGCCGCGCCGTGGAGAGCTGGAGGTCGGCGTCCTTCACCAGGTCGTGCTCCGCGCTGAGGCTCGCGAGGATGCGCAGCGCATCCGGCTTGCGCTCCATGGTGACGAGCAGGTCGGCCAGCTCCCGCAGCTCGCGCACGTCGTTGCCCTGCACGGACTCGAGCGCCGCGGCGAGTTCCTGCTCCGCGCCCTGCTTGCTCTTCATCGCGAGCTGGATTCGGGCCAGCGCCACGTGGACGATGGCGCGGTCCTTCACTCGCAGGGATTCCTTGTACGCATCGATGGCCTCCCCCGGCTTGTCGAGCTGCAGCTGGATGGTGCCCACCAGCTCCCACAGCGTGGGGTCCCTGGGGGACTTGCTGGCGGCCTCCTTGTAGGCGGCGGCGGCCTCGGGAAGCTTGCCCGCGCGCACCAGGGCGTCTCCCAGCGCGGTGAGCACCGCCGCCGTGCGGATGCCCTCGTTGGCGGCCTTCTGCACGAGCGCGAGCACCTCCTGCTGGCGGCCGACCTGGATGAGCACCTCGGTCGTGCGGAGGACGAGTTCGGACTTCACCGAGCCCGAGGCGGCGTTGGCGGCCAGGATGAAGTGGCGGATGGCCTCGTCCTGCTCGCCCTTCTTGAGGTGGATTTCTCCCAGCTGCTCCAGCGCGTTGAAGTCGTTGGGGTACAGCGCCACGGCCTTGCGCAGCGAGCTGAGGGCCTCATCGGGGCGGCCCAGCTGGGCCTGGACGAAGCCCAGGCGGCTCCAGTTGGTGGAGCGCTTGGGGTCCTGCTTGAGGGCGGCCTCGAACTCGGTGGCGGCCTCGGCGAGCTTGCCCATGGAGAGGAAGACCTCGCCGCGAGCCGCAGGCAGCCGGGGGTCGGTGGGCGCCAGCTTGCGCATCTCCTCGAAGGACGCGAGCGAGGCCTCGAAATGGCCCTGGAGATACTCGGCGGTGCCCTTGATGTAGAGGCCCTCCGCGTGGTCCTTGGGCGTCACCGTGGGACTGTCGTCACAGGCGGCGGTGGCGAGCAGGGCAATCAGGGACAGGGAACGCAAGCGCGAGAACATGAGGGGCTCCGAATCCTAGAAGTGGTACGCGATGCCCAGGTTGAGGTCCAGATTGAGGCCATCGCCGAGCTTGGACTCCGCGAGTCCGAGCACGGCCTGGGCCACATTCGTACCGGCCTCCAGTTGGACGCCGACGTGTCCGGCGATGAGGTACTCCAACCCGAGGAAGCCGACGACGGTGGGCAGCGGCCCGGTGGACTGGAAGATGCCGAAGTCGCCGAAGGACAGCTGCACGCCCAGGCCGAAACCCCAATAGGGGCGCAGTGACTTCTCCACGTTGTGATAGTGGCGCGCGCCGACGACGCTGGGCAGGACGTTGAGGCCACCCTCGGCGCCCGCTGTGTCGGAGCGCAGATAGGAGAAGCCCACCTGGACGAAGCCGAGCCACTCCGGGTGGAACCAGTAGCCCACCTCCAGGTCGGCGCCTGGATTGAAGTTGGCCAGCTTGTCGACGAAGTTGTTGTTGATGCGCAGGCCCAGCGAGAGGCCGCCGCCGCCGACCATGGGAGCCCCACCGATGAGCGGCCGCGCGCCCTGAGTCACCCCGGGAGCCACCAGCTCGGCGACCAGCGCGTCGGCGATGGCGTAGACGGTGGGGAACAGGGTGTCCGCCTCGGGCGACTCCGCGCGCGGCTTGGACAGGCTCTCCTCGCGCTCGGTGTCGAGGAGATTGGCGGAGAGCAGGTAGGAATCGCCAAAGCGGTCCACGCGGCCGATGACGACGAACCGGGCCCCAGTGAGCGTGGAGAGGTCCTTGAGGCAGGCGCCCCGTTCGCACGAGGTCTTGAGGTCCGCGAGCTGCCGGCGCTGGGCGTCATCGAGCGACGCTTCGACGTCACGCTGGGAGACGACCCACAGGCGCGGAGCTTCGGCCAGCCGCCCGGTGATGAGCGAGGTGACGCCCGTCGCGGAGTCCCGGGCGGAGGCGTTGGCCTCGAACGCGAGCACCGCGACGCGAAGGGGCGCCTCCTCCTTCGACGAAGGCGCCGTCGGCCCGGCGGCCGCGGCTTCGGAGTCAGGCCCGCTCGACGGGGAGAACACCTGGGCCCGTGCGGTCGGAGCGAGAAGGACGAGGAGGAGGGCGAGCTGTGCGAAGGGGTACGGCACGGCGCGGCACTCTACCCTTCCCTGGCCCGGTCCCAGAGGGGGCCTCGGGCCCTGGCGCCTGAATTCGCGGGGTGCGCCCTCCGAATCCGGGTCCACGGGCGAGGAAGGAGGCGAGCCCCCGCCCCGAGGCTCAGGTGGACGGCATCGGCCCCAGGTAGTCGAGCGGGTCCACCGGCTTTCCGTCCAACCGCAGCTCGAAGTGCAGGTGCGGGCCGGACGTCTTCCCGGACTCGCCCACGGTGGCGATGACCTGCTCCCGGCGCACCTTCTGCCCGGTGCGCACGCGCAGGTCGCGGTTGTGCGCGTAGAGGGTGATGAGCCGGTTGGCGTGCTCGACGATGACGATATTGCCGTAGCCACGCTGCTCGCCCGCGTAGAGCACCGTGCCTTCCTGCGCCGTCTTCACCGGTGTGCCCGCGGGCGCGGCCAGGTCGATGCCGTCATGGGGCTCGCGCCCCTTCTTCCCAAAGCGCCCATACAGGACGCCCCTCAGGGGCCAGTCAATCATCCCCTGGGTGGCCAGCCGGGGCCGCCCGGCGCCAGGACGCGACGCGGGCCGACGCGGTGGCTCCTCGCGACGCGCCACCACCTGCCGGGGCGCTGTACCGGTGGACGTCCGCACGGGCTCCGGGTCCGCTTCCGCGGCGAGCGTGTCCGACGACTCCACCGGCACGCTGCGCTCCACGCCCGGAATCGTCAGCTCCTGCCCCACCGCCAGCGCGCGAACGTCCTTGATGCCGTTGGCGGAGGACAGCTCGTCCACCGTGAGGCCGTAGGTCTTGGCGATGCGGTACATCGTCTCGCCCGGCGCGACGCGGTGCCGCACGGACACCAGCTCCGGCTCCGGGTGCGCGGCGCGCAAGGCGAACGGCAACGCCCCATTGCGCGGTGGTGGCGCGGGCTCCGAGGCAGTTGGAGCGGGCGCCCCACGCGTCTCACCGGACGGGGCTGGCGCGTCCGAGTCCACCAGCGTGAGCTCCGTCCCGGGAGAGGCGGCTCGGGGGCCCACACAACCCGCGACGAGCGCGGACACGAGGAGAACCAGGAGCGCCCTGCCCGCTCGGATGGGGGTGCCCGGCCTCAACGCTAGGCACCATCCGGCTCGTGTCGGACGAAGTCCGGGACGCTCCAGCCCCCCAGGTCCTCGAGCTGACCATGGTCCGTCAGGTCCAGGTGCAGCGGCGTCACCGACACCCGCTTGGACAGGTGCACGGCGTTGCAGTCACTGCCTGGAATGTCTTCGTGCTGATAGTCGCTGCCGCCAATCCAGTAGTACTTCCGGCCGCGAGGGTCTTCCTTCTCCACCACGCTGTAGCCATACGAGTGCCGGCCCAGGCGCGTGACGGTGTAGCCCTCCGGCTCCACGCCGCCGGGGATGTTCACGTTGAGCAGCATCCGCCTGGGCAGGGGTCGCGACAGCGCGGCCGTCACCAGCGAGCGGGCGAACCGCGCCGCGGGAGCGAAGTCGAACGAGCCTCGCGCCACGAGGCTGAAGGCGATGGCGGGAATCCCGAGCAGGGCCCCTTCCATCGCCGCCGCGACCGTCCCCGAGTAGGTGACGTCTTCGGCCAGATTCGAACCGTGGTTGATGCCGGACACCATGAGCGTGGGGCGATCATCCTTCAGGAGATGGACGATGGCCAGATAAGCGCAGTCGGTGGGTGTCCCATCGACGGCGAACCACCGCTCCCGGACCTCCTTGATGCGCAGGGGCCGGTGCAGGGAGATGGCGTGGGACGCGGCGCTCTGCTCGCGGTCCGGCGCCACCACCCAGACCTCTCCCAGGGGACTCACCGCCTCCACCAGTGCCTGAAGTCCTTCGGAGAAATAGCCGTCGTCGTTGGACACGAGGATGCGCGGTTTCCGCATAGCCGCGCGGTTGTAGAGGAGCCCCCGAGCATGGGCAAGCACGCTCACCGTCGCCGCTGTTACAGTGTCCACCCGCCGAATGCCGCCGCCGCCC
>NZ_VIFM01000034.1 GCF_006636215.1 Myxococcus llanfairpwllgwyngyllgogerychwyrndrobwllllantysiliogogogochensis
GGCTCGGAGATGCGTATAAGAGACAGGAGGGGGGACTGGCCCGTGGTGGCGGAGGACGTGGCCGAGGAGGTGGAGGTGGAGGTGAAGTACGAGGGCTACATCGCCCAGGCGGCGCGAGCGGCGGCGCGCGAGTCGGAGGCGACGGACCGGTGGCGGATTCCGGAAGGCTTTCGCTTCACGGAGGTGCGGGGGCTGAGCAAGGAGGCGGCGGAAAAGCTCGGCGCGCACCGGCCTTCGACGGTGGGACAGGCGCGGAGGATTCCAGGCCTGACGCCCACGGCGGTGTCGCTGCTCCTGGTCGCGCTCAAGCGCGTCTCGGGCCCCTCGGGCGGCGGCGAAACACCCCTGGAGTGATCAGAACAGGGGGTGTGGACAACGTGTGGACAACTTTGGGGATAGAAATCCCCTGAATAATTCCGGAGGGTTATGCCCCTCCGCGCTGTGGAGGTGCTGTGGATAACACGAGGTTCGTAGATCTGCTGGCATCCGGCTGCCAGGCGCTGGGCGTGTCGGTGGGGGAGGACGTGGGCCCCCGGTTGCAGCGGCTGATGGCGGAGCTGCTGAAGTGGAACGCGAAGGTGAATCTCACGGCGATTACGGCCCCCGAGGAGGTGCTGGAGAAGCACTTCCTGGACTCGCTCGCGGTGCTGCCGGAGGTGACGGGCGCGGCGTCGTTGTTGGATTTGGGCGCGGGTGCGGGCTTCCCGGGACTGCCGTTGAAGATTGCGTTGCCGGCGCTGGGCGTGACGCTGGTGGACACGGTGGGCAAGAAGGTCGCGTTCATCAAGGCCGCGTCGGCGAGCCTCGGGTTGCAGGGCGTGCGCGGGTTGCACGCGCGCGCGGAGGGACAGCCGGAGACGGAGGGGATTCCGCGCGCGCAGTTGTTGATTGCGCGCGCGTTCATGGACCTGCCGGACTGGCTGGCGTTGGCGCCGGCGTATGTGGAGCAGGGCGGCCGCGTGGTGGCGATGCTCGGCAAGTCGCAGACGGACGCGGAGCTGGCGTCGCGCGCCGCGGAGCGACAACTGCGAGTGATCTCCGCGAGGGCGTACCGGCTGCCGTTCTCTGGCGCGGAGCGTCAGGTCGCGGTGTTCGCGAAGGAGTAGGGCAGGGGAGCGTGGGCCCGCGCGTGCACGGTGGAGGTGCGCGCGTGGCGCCATGCGGACAACTGCTATCCAGTGTCAGTTGTGGACGTGGCGTGGGAGTGAGGGGGCAGGCATGCGAGGAGGGGCCGCGTTAGCTTCAAAGCGGAGGTGCCTCGCATGCAGCCGATTCCGACGGACCGACCGGTGGTCTGGGGTGACGACGAGCCCCATGAGTCTGAAGTCGCGGTGGCCCGAGCGTCCCGCGCCGACTTCGAGCAACGCTGGGGACCTCCGCACTTCCGAGACGTGGAAGGTGATGGGCTCGGACCCACTGACTACTGGGGTTGGCGCGCGGACTGCGGCTTCCAGTTCTTCGTCTTCTATCTGCAGGTCACGGACGATTTCCATGTCATGACCTCGGAAGAAGAGCTGAGCCATGCGCTCGCGCATCTCGACTGGTGGCGCGATGAAGTGGTGTGGCGGGCCAACCCTGGAGCGCCGCCGCTGACGGATGGCTGGGCGGTGTACCGGCAGGACGACACGGGGCATCGACATGATGTCTGCGTGATGACGAGCCGAGGACATGCGGAGTGCCTGGCGCGTCGCATGGAGGCTCGGGCGCACAAGCAGTGGTACGCCGTGGAGCAGCGTGGAACACCGCCCATGCGGCAGTCCCGTCCGCGTCAGGGTTGGGCCGTGATTCGGCAGGATGAGCACGGCAACCGAGCGGAGGTGGCCGTGTTTCGGACCGAGCGGCGCGCGCGGGAGCTGGCTGCCGCGTACGACTCCGAGCCTCGGCACAAACAGGCGTACTTCGTGGAGCCCGTGTCTCCTCCGAATCCGTGAGGTGGCGTCCCACGGCTCTGACGCGTTGGCCTTCTGCCATTGCCTTGCCGTGTGCGGACACGCGCGCCGGAGATGGCGCGATGCTTCCGCGACTTCATCGTGCACCGCGCGCTGCTCGTCATTGAGTGCGCACGCGTCACGACCGTGAGACGCGCGAACCTTCACCGGGTTCGTTCGTGGTGAGGACGGACCTGGGATGGAGATGTGTAAGCTGCGAGTCGCTCGACCGACGCGGAGCCTGGCGACAGTGGTGCGGTTCTATCGAGAGGGGCTTGGCTTCGAGCTCGTGGGAGGCTTCGAGGACCATGCGGGCTTCGACGGGGTGATGCTCGGCCAGGTCGGGACGCCGTACCACCTGGAGTTCACGGTGGAACGTGGACACGAGGCGCCTCGCGCTCCTTCGCCGGACCATCTGCTGGTTCTCTATGTGTCGCGGCGCGAGGAGTGGGACGCGCGGGTGCGGCGCATGGTGCAAGCGGGCTTCCATCCGGTGCGCTCACACAACCCTTACTGGGACGTGTACGGGAAGACCTTCGAGGACCCCGATGGATATCGCGTCGTGCTCTACCAGGGAGAGTGGACGCGCTGAGTTGTGTCGAGGCGCGCGGTCTCGCGAACCCTGGATTTGTGTTGGGCGCTACCCCAGGTCTTGCAGGAGCACGTCGCGGTCCGTGATGAGCTTCTTCGAGTTGATGTGCTTGCGAATCACGCGCTGCGCCTCCGCGCGGACCGTTGAGTCACTGAGTCGAGCGAGCCACTGCGTGCGCAGTGCTTCGAGTTGTTGTCGCTGGGGCAGCGTCGTCGTCGCGAACCATTGTTCCAGCTCGAGGATGATGTCGGGACGGGGTGGTCGAACCGGAGGCTCCGCGACGAAGTCCGAGGGTTTCGGCGTGTATCGAAGCGAGGCCAGTTCGTCGGAGAGCGGACCCCATGATTCGGCGAGTCCGCGCAGCCCGTGTCGGACCACGTCGCTTGGTACTTCTTGTCGCGGGTCGGAGAGAAGGCCCCAGTCGACGAGTCGTTGCTGCAAGGCCTCGCGTCCGTGGACCTCGTCATGGACTTCTTCGCCCAGGTGGGCGGTGCCCCAGACGTTGAATTGATGGTTGTGGGAGAAGATGGCGCTCTCGACGTAGGCATCGCCGAAGACGCAGGTGCCCAGGGGTTCGTCTTCGCCGAACAGGCGGCGGACGCGAAGGTCCCCGAGGATGACGAGGTACTCGGAAGTGTAGACGGTGTGCGCGATGAGGTTGCCGCGCACGAAGACGAGTCCGCCTGGATTTTCGAACCAGCCATCGACGACCAGGTCGCCGTCGATGAACGTCGAGCCTCGGGTGTTCTCCAGCATGAGTGATGAGACGCGCCCGCCTGTGAACAGCCCGGCGCCGCTGAAGAAGCCGTCGGAGAGGACGAGGGCGTCCACGTCCATGCCGTTGCCGGCGCTTCGTTGCTTGAAGGCCGCGTAGGGACGGAGCACCTCGGCGGCTTCTTCGGGAGACAACCAGCGTTGAAGCGGGAGCACGGAGTGAGCCTTGGAAGTGGAGGTGTTGGCGTGTCGCCGCGGACGATGCCCGCGATGGGTCGTGTGTCTCGCGGAGTATCGCAAGGGTTCGAGCGCTGCGGTTGCCAGCTCAGGATGTGACCAAGCACTCTCGCGGATGCTGGCTCGGGGCAGGGGAGGGGAGGGGAGTGCGAGCGGACGGTTCCTTCAGTAGGGAGCACGCCTGCCTGGTCTGGCGTGAAGCTGAGTGCGAGAGCACACGCTCGATGGGACGGTCACTCGACCAGCGAGAGGTCCAGGGGTGGACTTGTCTGCTCGCGAGGCGAGAGGTGAGCGAGCTTTGGACCACGGCGCGAACTCTGTTGCACGCGGCTGTGCTGCCACTCATCGCGCGGGAGTCTTTCGGCGCGTGTGGCATCGGGGCGACTGCTCTCGAAGCGGACGCGTGACGCCAGGACTGTTCGCGAGTGACTCCGTTCGAGCCCATGGCGTACTCAGGCGAGGTGCCGCGGATGGAGTCGCGTCACGAGGTTGGAGGAGGAGCATTCCTGCGTGCTCAGCCCTGCACGGTTGTCATGACTTGATGCGAGCGTCCAAGCAGGTGCCCGAAGGCCCTGTTGCGCGGGTTCTGAGCCCGCGGCTACTGCTCGTTCCACGTGGAACGGGGTGAGTCGGCTCCAAGTCAGCGCGGGCTCCGACCGTGAAGAGGGAGGCGTCATCGTGAAGCGATGGTTTCGAACGGACCTCGCGTGAGTTTGCCGCTCGTGGATGAAGTTCATGCAGCCCGTGGTGATGCAGGCCAGCCCTTCGAACCACACGTCGGTGAGCTCCATCGTTCGTGACGCGTGGACATGCGGTCCGTTCGACGTGTGTATCACTGGAGGCTCGTGCCCACGGTTCGGACGCCATGCGCACCGGCGCAGGTGATGGGCCGTACGCAGACTCTTTTCGGTGGGGCCTGCGGATTCTTCGCGAGCCCCAGACCCACTTGAGCCGAATCGGCGAGGGCAGGTTGGTGGTGGTCTGGTCGAGAAGCGCGAACCTCCGCACGGCGAGGTGTCGCGAGTGAGGGACGCGGGGGGCTTGCGTCGCGGCAGTGGGACCGAACCTTCGCGGCGACTGCTGGCTCTGAAAGGACTGGCGCGACAAGGGAACTCGCACGGCAGTGAGGATGCGAGTGCGCCAGATGGGGGCGCATCGGGTGTTCGTCCGGGTGAGGGTTCTTCGAGGTGCTCGTTCGTGGACTTTCGAGACGGAGCGCGGATGGGGGAGGGGAGGGGATGCTGTCCGGCACTTCTGCCCTGCACCCCATGTCGCGAGCGCTGGAGTCAGTGAGTGCTCTCGGCTGTCGGACCGTTCTCCGGAGTTGCTGCCCCGTGGGGGATGCCGAGCACAGGGTCCCGCAGGTGGCGTGAAGTAGTGAAGACCCACGCGGCTGGCCCGTGCTGAGCCTGCTTCAACGAGAAGGGGAGCGCGGTGAGGTTCCATGTGGAACCCGAAGCGAGGAGTCGACTCGCGCCGCTTTCGCTGCAACGGCGTGCAGCGGACGGCGTGATTCGAGTGAAGGGAAGAGGCTGCCTGGTGGGTGGGGGAGGGGGCGCCAGTTGTTGGCGGAGTGCGGAGCCGCCTGCACCGTCACCCCGAGAAGCCGTGTCTCGGTGGTGCCCGACCATGAGGACGCGTGAGAGGTCTCGTTCAGCCGCGCACCCCGGGAACGGAGACGAGTCCATGCGGTGAGGGAGACCCTGGCTTTCTTGAGAGGTCGCGCACCCGTGGTGCCCCGTTCATCGGTGCGCGACGTCATGCAGTCCCGCTCGGGTTGCTTCTCGCTGGCGAGGTCGCTCAGCCATCGAGGCGTCGTGGTGCGGGTCCCCGTGGTTCACGGCTTGGGTGCCGCGGTCGTCCTCTTTCTGGTGACGACGCCGAGAAGTCCCTTCTGGGGGCCGGTGCCTATCGACTCGTGTGAAGTCCGAACCATCACGCCTTGCCGCGCGTCAGGTCCCACGTGGAACGGCGAAGAGGGATGGGCGCCGCGTGCTGGCTGCACCTGGTTGAAGAGGCTGCTTCTCGAGGTCGTGCATGCCGACGCGGTGAAGCCGCTGCCAGCCAGCGTTGCCGCGCACCGTGTTCCATCGTGGAAGGTGGCGGGAGCCAGGGCGAGTTCTCTTGGTGGGGCTTCACCTGGTTGATGGCGGTGCTTCTCGATGGCGCGCCGAATCACGTGAGGCGGGCCTCAGTCAGCCAGCGGTTGCCATGCGCCGTGCTCCACCCGGGAAGGTGGCGGGGGCAGGGCGAGTTCTCTTGGTGCCTTCACCCAGTTGAAGGCGGTGCTTCTCGATGCCGCGCGCCGAATCACGTGAGGCAGGTCTCAGCCAGCCAGCGGTTTCCAAGCGCCGCGTCCCATGTGGAGCGGTGACGGAGTCGAGGGTGAGTCCTCTGGGTTTCTTCACCCGGTTGAAGCAGCCGCTTCGCGAAGGCGTGCGCACCGGCTTGTGTGAGGCCTCGGTCAGCCAGCGTTGCCACGCGCCGCGTTCCACGTGGAACGGTGACGGGGCCTTGGGTGAGGGTCTCGGTGAGTCCGCGCCCGGTTGGAGCAGGTGCTTCGCGATGCTGGGCACGGCGACGCGCGTGGTGCCTCCACCAACCGGCGATGCCTCGTTCCACGTGGAACGGTGGAGGGGCCTTGGGTGAGTTCGTCCTCAGCAGCTCAAGGAGTCGCTTCGCGATGCCGTGCCGGCGGACTCGCCTGAAGTCTCTGCCAACCAGCGATGCCGTGCTCCGCGCGGAACGGTGAAGGGACCAGGGTGGGGCACGGGTCCTGAACTGGTTCAGGCAGTCGCTTCGCGATGCCGTGCACGGCGACTCGTGCGAAGCCCCCCAATCATCGATGCCGTGTTCCACGTGGAACCCTGACGAGGTCCAGGGTGAGTTCCTCGTTGAGGTCGCGCCCGGTTGAAGGAGTCGCTTCGCGATGCTGTGCACGGCGACTCGCGTGATGCCTCCACCAACCGGCATGCCGTGTTCCAAGTGGAACGGTGGAGGGGCCGGGGTGAGGTCGTCGTCCTCACCGGCTCAAGGAGTCGCTTCGCGATGCCGTGGTGGCGAACTCGCCGGACGCCTTCGCCAACCGGCGATGCCGTGTTCCACGTGGAACTATGGAGGGGCCGGGGTGATGTCGTCGTCCTCACTGGTTCAAGGAGTCGCTTCGCGATGCCGTGCATGGCGACTCGTGCGAAGCCTCCGCCAACCATCGATGCCGTGTTCCACGTGGAACGGTGACGGGGCCTGGGGTGAGTTCCTCGTTGAGGCCGCGCCTGGTTGAAGCAGGTGCTTCGCGATGTCGTGCACGGCGACTCGTGCGAAGCCCCCGCCAACCAGCGATGCCGTGTTCCACGTGGAACCCTGAATGAGGTCCGGGGTGCGGTCCTCGTTGAGGTCGCGCCCGGTTGAAGCAGGTGCTTCGCGATGCCATGCGCGGCGACTTGCGTGATGCCTCCACCAACCGACGATGCCGTGTTCCACGTGGAACGAAGAAGAGGTCCAGATGGCCATCGCGTGCTGGCCTCACCTGGTTGAAGAGACCGCCGCGAAGCTTCTTCACGGTGTTGGTGCTGGCGAACTCGCATGAAGCCGCTGCCATCCCGCGATGCCGTGCGCCGTGTTCCACGTGGAACGAAGAAGGGGTCCGGATGAGCGCCGCGTTGTCTTCCTCGCCTTGCTGATGAAGTGGCTGAGAAGCCGCTTCGTGGTGACGACGCCTGATGGCTCGTGTGCGGTGTGCCACGTGGAACCGATGCGGGCATGAGCACCGCTCCACGTGCCGGGGCACCGGCATCGATGCGTGAAGGAGGCGAGCCGTGATGCTCGGCCTGTCGATGCGTGTGACGCCTGCGCACGCAGGTGTGCTGGTGCGCATCCGTGTTCCACGTGGAACGCATCACGCGCTTCACCACCTCTTCAACGAGATGCCGGGGCTTGTGGTGACGGCCTCACGTGAGGCCTCCATCACCACGTGTTGCCGCGAAACGAGCTGATGCGAACCCACTTCCTGATGCGCGACGTGTGCCGTGTTCCACGTGGAACGCGGTGGTGCGTGCACTGGTGTGGACCGTCCAGTTGCTGGTGCCGTGCGGCCCATGCACGCGCGTTCGTGTTCCACGTGGAAGGGCGAAGAGACAGCGCTCGCGATGCGTCGATGCCTTCGCCGAGAAAGGGTCGTGAGCGAGTTCTCGATGATGTCCGCACGTCGCTATGAAAGGTCGATGCGGCGCGAATCGTGTTCCACGTGGAACGCGAAAGCGGTCCGCGCGAGCGGTCGAAACCCGCGCTCACGCGATGCCGTGTTTCACGTGGAACGAGGCGACGCCTGAACTGGTCTCAAGGAGTCGTGCTGGTGGCGGAGTCTCATGCTCCCGTGTTCCACGTGGAACGCAGAAGCCGTTCACGAGGTGGTGCGTGCGACGTGCCGTTCACCTCATCAACGTGGTGTTGGGCCTTGGCTGGTGATGGCGCAACGACGCTGACCTGCGTGACGCTGTCGCGAACGGTCGATGCGATGCGAGCCGTGTTCCACGTGGAACGCGGAAGCCGTTCTCGTGGTGGCGCGCGCCGCGTGCCGTTCACCTCATCAACGTGGTGTTGGACCTTGGCCCAGCGAGGCTCAGCGGTGCCGTCCTGCATGACGCTGTCGCGAGCGGTTCGTGTTCCACGTGGAACGCAGAAGCCGTTCACGTGGTGGCGCGCACAACGTGCCGTCACCTCAGCAACGTGGTGGTGGGCCTTGGCTGGTGATGGCGCAACGACGCTGACCTGCGTGGCGCTGTCGCGAGCAGTTGAGGCGACGCGGTCGTGTTCCACGTGGAACGCGGAAGCCGTTCGCGAGGTGGTTCGCGCCGCGCGCCGTTCACCTCATCAACGTAGTGTTGGACCTTGGCCCAGCGAGGCTCTGCGGTGCCGTTCTGCATGACGCTGTCGCGAGCGGTTCGTGTTCCACGTGGAACGCAGAAGCCGTTCATGTGGTGGCGCGCACTACGTGCCGTCACTTCATCGACGTGGTGGTGGGCCTTGGCCGGTGATGCGCAACGGCGCTGACCTGCGTGACGCTGTCGCGAGTGGTTGATGCGATGCGAGCCGTGGTCCACGTGGAACGGTGATGGGGGCGGAGCAGTGGCGGAACGCCGGTGCCGTGTTCCATGTGGAGCGCGGAAGCAGCCAGGGTGGTGACGGGTGCTCGGCCTCATCGACGTGGTGTTGAAGACCGATGAGAAGGTGTTCACACGCTGCGCTTTCGCGATGGTCTGAAGGCCCTCGTGCCGTGTTCCACATGGAACGCGGACACGAGTCGGAAGGGCGGACTTCATCCGCGAAGACAACGTGCCCTCGCTTCGAGCCGATGTCGCGGACAGGCAGATGCCTGGTGCCGGCGCGTCGCGCGCGAGTTCCGATGTCGCCGTGGCCTTTGAGGCTGTTCCACGTGGAACGCGCGCGCCGATGCGGTGCGCGGGTGTTCATCCGAAGCGCGCTTCAGCGTGGCGTGTCCCACGCGGGAACGGGTGTCGTGTTCGATGGGTGCGGACAACGGGCATCGTGTGAACACGGTGAGCCACTTGGGCCCGCGTTGCCGCCGCCGTGTTCCATGTGGAACGCCGTGGTGGTGATGCGTGCTGAGGCGGCGACGAACGCGTGTCGCCTTCCACGCGGAGCAGGTGAAGTGACCGCGCTGAGTCCTGGGGGTGGAGATGAGGACTCGCGAGGCCGGGTGCCGACCCAGGCTCCACGTGGTTCGCGTGTCGGGTCCGTCCCCGGTTGTGGCGATGCCGTGTGCTCGTGCTTGCTGGCTTCAGCGTGAAGCGAACTGTGTGATGGACGATGGTCGCGCGCTGGAGGCCGGACAACGCTTCGATGACTTCACGGCATCGAGTGAGGGTCGCGGCGCGCACCAGATGGAACGAAGCAGAACCTCACGCTGAATCGATTGATGCGGAAGATGTCTGGCGCGAGTTGGCGAGTCCGATGCCGCGCGCGCCGTGGCCCGCGTGAAACGGAGGTGCGGTCCGCGGCCCCGTGTCCAGATGGTGCCGAACGGGCAGTTGGGTTTCGGCAAGCACCGCCGGCCGCGCGCATCGCCGCATGTGGAGTGGCGATGGGGGAGCTGGTTCATGCCAGCGTGGTGCTCGCGGCACGGATGGCGTGTCGAACTGGCCGTTGAGCCGGTAGGGCAGTTCAGGCGGCGCCGCTGAAAGCTCTCGGATGGCGGGGCTCATCGCTGAACGAGGCTGCACCTCGCTTCATGTCGAATGGTCGATGGAGGTCGCGAGCCGGTTCGCGCCGCGTCAGTTGGAACCAGCGAAGAGTGTTCGCGCGATGCCTCATGTCGAACGGGTGCTGGCGGTAGCGAACTCGTTCATGTGGAGGCTTTCGATGATGCGTCAGCGATGGGCTCCGGACCGGATGGTGGTCGCGCCACTCCTCATGTCGAACGGGTGCTGGCGGTAGCGAACTCGTCCAGATGGAGGCGTCCGATGATGAGTCAGCGATGGGCGCCGGACCGGATGTTGGTCGCGCCACTCCTCACGTCGAACGGCTGTCGGGAGTCGTGAGCGCGCTCATGTGGAGGCTTCCGATGATGAGTCAGCGATGGGCGCCGCACCGGCCAGTGGCCGAACTGCACCTCGCGTCGAACGGGTGCTGGGAGTAATGAGCGCGCTCACGTGGAGGCTTCCGATGATGAGCCCGCGATGGGCGCCGGACTGGATGGTGGTCGAACCACACCTCACGTCGACCGGCGGCTGGCGGTAGCGAACTCGTTCCTGCGGAGGCTCGTTGATGAGGCGCGAGGGTTGCCACATGGGGCAGTGGCCAAACCGCACCTCGCGTTGGATGGGTGATGGAGGTGGCGAACTGGTTCGTGCGGAGGCTCTCGATGAGGAGACATCGGCGGGCGACGCATTGGAGGGCGTGCGGTGCCTCACGCCGGATGAGCGGGGGAGGTGGCGAACCGGTTCATGCGGAGGCTCTTGGTGGTGACGCATCGGAAGGGGTCGTGCAGCGCTTCACACCGGATGGGTGATGGAGGTGGCGAAGTGGCGCATGCGGAGGTCTCGATGATGACGCCTCAATGAACTGAACGGTGGTCGACCCACGCCTCATGTCGAACGAGCGATGGAGGTGCCGAGTTCTCTCATGCGCAGGCTCTCGCCGATGAGCATTGAGGAGCGCTGCATCGGACGGTGGTCGACCCATGCCTCAAGTCCAACGAGCGATGGATGGAGATGGCTGACCTGCCCGTGCGAGGGCGCTCGATGATGACGCATCGATGGGCGACGCATCGGACGGTGGCCGAACCGCACCTCATGACGAACAGGCATGAGCAGTGACGGCCCGGTTCATGTTGGTGCTTCCGACAAATGCATCGAGTTGGCGCACGGTGCGGAGGTTCCCCCTCGGTTCGTGTTGAACGGACAAGAGCCGTGGCGAGCCGACTCATGCGAATGCGACCAACAACGCACCGATGAGTGGGCGTCACCTCCGATGACCCCGAGGCGACTTCATGTTGAACGGACGAGAGCCATGGTGGGCCGGCTCATGCGAAGGCGACCAACAGCGCAGCGATGAACAACTGCCGCCGCGGAAGACAGTCGAAGCGCACTTCATGTCGTACGAGTCACGGGCGAAGAGGTGGCTCACGCAAGGGCTCGTGACAGCGCATGGATGGTGCGCGCCATCGGAGGGCAACCGCAGTGCGCTTCATGGCGGACAGGCGATGAAGGTTGCGAGCCGGTACGAACCGGCACTTCCGATGCCGCCTGGGTGGGCCTCATCGTCCGGCGAGGTTGCCCAGCGCTTCCACGTCACCCAACCCATTTGAACGGTGCACGGAGGTCGCGAGTCGAGCAGGCCCGTTCCATATGGAACGCGTGCGCGGACGGACTTGAGCGGTGACACCGACCCCCGTCACCCGCGTGCCCCCTTATAAGGAGGGCATCCGAGCAGTCTCCCCACGCCGCCCGAATCCAGGATGCGAACGCCCGGTCGGCCGGGTTCTGGACGTAGGAAACCGTGCTCCAAGTCTCCGGAATCAGGCCTTCCGGCTTGCTTGGAAGCCCTCGAAAAGAGTCGTCACGCTGGGAGCGCCGTGAATTTGATCCAACACCGAATCGCGTGCTAGCAGCGGATCAGCGTGCAGTCGTGCACCGCATCACGCACGGCGCCCGGCTCTCGCCGGGCAAGAGAGAGGATGGGGCTCGTGGGTCGAATCATCTGCATCTCCAATCAGAAGGGTGGCGTGGGTAAGACCACCACCGCCATCAACCTCGCCGCGAGCCTCGCCTCCGCCGAGCGCCGCACGCTCCTGGTTGACATGGACCCGCAGGGCAACGCCGGCAGCGGCCTGGGCCTCAAGCAGGACAAGCTCCACGGCACCATCTACGACGCGCTCCTCAATGGTCGCCCCATGAAGGAGCTCTTCCACCCGACCGAGCTGCGCTACCTCCAGGTCGTCCCCGCCACGCCCGACCTCACCGGCGCCGAAGTCGAACTCGTCAACCTGGAGAACCGCGAGTTCCGCCTCCGCGACGCCCTGCGCCCCCTGGCCTCCGAGTTCGACTACATCATCATCGACTGCCCGCCCTCGCTCGGCCTGCTCACCCTCAACGCCCTGTCCGCCGCGGACTCCGTCCTCATCCCGCTGCAGTGCGAGTACTACGCGCTCGAGGGTCTCTCCCAGCTCACGCACACCATCGACCTGGTGAAGCAGGGCCTCAACCCCGACCTGAAGATGGAGGGCATCCTCCTCACCATGTTCGACGCTCGCGCCAACATCGCCCACCAGGTCGTGGACGAGGTGCGCGGCTACTTCAAGGAACAGGTCTTCCAGGTCGTCGTCCCGCGCAACGTGCGCCTGTCCGAGTGCCCGTCCTTCGGCAAGCCCATCATCCTCTATGACATCAAGTCCAAGGGCTGCGAGAGCTACCTCGCCCTCGGCCGCGAACTGATGAAGCGCGACACTCCCAAGACGCCCCGCCGGCGGGTCGCCTGAAGCCCTCCGCGAGCCTTTGCGTCGCCCATGCCCGTCGTGAGTCTCCTCGCGGCGCTGGAGTCCTGACTTGGTGAAAGCAGACACGCAGAAGCGCGCCCTCGGTCGTGGGCTCTCCGCACTCATCCCCCAGGCCGCTCCCGGCAAGGCCGCCGAACAGGCCGCCCTCAAGGCCGGCGTCCTCAAGCTCCCGATTGAGGCCATCCACCGGGACAAGGACCAGCCGCGGCGCTACTTCGACGAGGAGAAGCTCAAGGAGCTCACCGAGTCCATCAAGACGCAGGGCATCCTCCAGCCCATCCTCGTGCGCAAGGACGGGGACGGCGGCTACAAGCTCATCGCCGGTGAGCGCCGGTGGCGCGCCTCCCAGGCCGCGGGCCTCAAGGAAGTGCCCGCCATCATCAAGGACGTCACCGAGGTCCAGGCCTTCGAGCTGGCCCTCGTGGAGAACCTCCAGCGCGCGGACCTCAACCCCATTGAAGAGGCGGAGGGCTACAAGCGCCTGACGGACGAGTTCCGCCTCACGCAGGAGCAGGTCAGCCAGCGCGTGGGCAAGGAGCGCTCCACGGTGGCCAACGCGCTGCGCCTGCTCGCGCTGCCCGCGGACGTGAAGCTGATGGTGGCGGACGGCTCGTTGAGCATGGGACACGCGCGCGCCCTCCTGGGCGTCCCCCGCCTTCCCGAGCTGCAAAACCTGGCCAAGCAAGTGGCCGACAAGAAGCTGTCCGTGCGTGACACGGAGCGGCTGGTCCAGCAGAGTCGCACCCACGGCAAGAAGGATGCGGGCAAGACGCCGCCGAAACAGAGCCCGCAGGTGAAGTCCTTGGTGGAAGAGCTCCAACGTCGTTTGGGGACGAAGGTCCGGTTGACCGAACGAAGCCCCGGAAAGGGCACCATCGAGGTGGACTTCTTCTCCTACGATGACCTGGACCGGCTGTTGAAGCTGCTCAGGAAGGAGTAGCGCGTGGCGCTCCTTGGCGGGAAGAAAGACGAAGCACCCAGCAAGCCCCTGTTCAAGCGGGAGGAGGAATCCGTGTCGCAGCGCTCTGGTGAGGTTCATACGCTTCTGGGCAAGGGAAGCGAGTTCGAGGGGAAGCTTACCTTCGAGGGGCAGGTCCGCATCGACGGCAAGTTCCAGGGGCAGATCATCACCAAGGACGTGCTCGTCATTGGGGATGGCGCCAAGGTCAATGCCGAAATCCAGGCCGGCACCGTCATCATCAACGGTCAGGTCGAAGGCAACGTGAAGGCCACCCAGATCATCGAGCTCAAGACTCCGGGCCGCGTGAAGGGAAATCTAGAGACGCCGTCGCTGTCCATGGACCGTGGCGTCGTCTTCGAGGGCACGCTGAAGATGGAGAACCTGGGTGGCAACGCCGCCTCGGCGCGTCCTCCTCCTCCTGGCGGCGAGTCGAAGAAGTAAGGTGCGTCAGCGCGCGCACATCGCGCCAGCCCTGGTGCTGGCGCTGTCGCTGCTGTCCGGTTGCAAGGGCTGCAAGGACGAGGGTGCCGACTCCGGCGCCCTCTCTCCGGACGGCGCCGCGCAGACCCCTCGTTCCGGTGTGAAGGTTCCACTGCCGGACGGTTGGTCCGCGCAGGTCGCTCCCGACGACAGCTTCCAGGCGGGCCCGCCCGGCCGCCCGGTGCTTCGAGTGGACCTGCGCCGAGGCCAGGGTGAGCAACTGCCCACCGTGGACGCGCTGGCGGAGCGCGTGCGCGAGGAGTCGAAGAACTTCGAGGTGTCGCTGGACCAGGAAGAGTCCAAGGACACCTACTCGCTCTTGCGCGTGACGATGGCGCCGAAGCTCGCGGACGGTGGCATCGGCCTCCAGGCCCCCGCGCTCTTCGGTGCCCGCCGCGTGGGCAACGACCTGTTCCTCTGCGCGACGCTGCCCGGCGCCTCACCGGAAGATGTCCGGCTGGCCACCGAGGCGTGCCGCGAAATCGAAGTCCAGTCCTCCCAGTCCAAGTAGTCGCGCGGCCTCACGATGGCGGGCCGGTGCCTCCTCGCCCCGCGAGCGAGCCACCGAGCCCCTGGTCCGGCCCATGTCCCCGCTCACGAAGAGGCGCGCGCTCCCGAGCACTGGACCTCCAGGGTCCAGTCGCCTTCCGCGGAACGAACCCGCCGTTTCGGCGTCGGACGGGTCGTCACCGGGAGCGAGCGTGGCAAGGTTGGCTCCAGGAGGTGGTCATGGACTGGAGAGCGAATCTCGTCGAGGACGACGCGGGCGTGAGGGAGGTGCTGGAGCAGTCGCGGAGGGTGGCGGTGCTGGGCATCCGCTCGGAGGTGCAGGCGCACAAGCCGGCGTACTCGGTGCCGGCGTTCCTCCAGAAACACGGCTACGACATCGTCCCGGTGTCGGTGCACGGCGAGAAGGAGCCCATCCTCGGCCGGCCCGTGTACTCCGCCGTGGCGGACATCCCGGGGGACGTGGACCTGGTGCAGGTGTTCCGTCGCCCGGAGGACATCGACGCGCACGTGCCGGACCTGCTCGCCAAGAAGCCGCGCGCGGTGTGGTTCCAGCTGGGCATCCGCAATGACGCGGCGGCGGAGAAGCTGGCCCGTGCCGGCATCCGCGTGGTCCAGGACCGGTGCATGAAGGTGGAGCTGATGCGGCTGCTCCAGGAGCGCCAGCTCGGTGGCGCACTCCCCGTCTGACGCCCGAGAGCAGGCAGGCGTGGCGCGGTGCTGAACATTCAGCGAGCGCCGGGCGTCCATCCGATTATGGATGAGAAGATGAACCGGATGGCTCCGAGCTTGGGACGAGGGGTGCACTTCCGTGCACGCCGCGTCGCCATCGTCGCACGGGGACTTCCAGATTCTTTCGCGAGTCCCTAACCTTGTCGTTCCCCCGGCCCGTGGTGGGTCAACACCCCAGCCCATCCTCCGGACCTCCACGCAGCGCCCCGCAAGGAGTTCCCCGCATGTCGTTCACCGGAATGCTCCCCCTTCACCTTGCCACCGTGGACCTCAGCCCCGTGGGGGAGCGGCTGTTCGCCGCTGGAGGGCTCGCCGTCACCATCCTCGCCGCGCTGTGGTTTGCCTGGACTCGGCCCATGCCGCAGCCCGTGCCCGTGCGCGTGCAGTCCCGTCGCAACCCCCGACGTTAGTCGTCGGAGGACGCCGGACCTGGTGGCCGGGTGATGCCCGACCCCAGGTCCGAGCCCCTGGAACTCAGCCGCGCTTGAGCGCGAGGGACAGGGCGAAGTCACCCGCTCCGTCCGTCCACCACGCCGCCAGTCCCAGCCCCGCCGCGTCCAGCTCCGCCTCGACGCGTGCCTGCTCGAACTTGCAGCTCACCTCCGTGCGCAGCACCTCGCCCTCGGCGAAGTCCACCCGGCGCTTCAGGGAGGACAGCCAGACGGACTGCGTGCGCTGCGACACCAGGCGCATCTCCACCCAGGCGTTGTGCTCGTCGAAGGGCGCGACGTGCTCGAACGCCTCCGGGTCGAAGTCCGCGCCCAGCTCGCGGTTGAGCACGCGCAGCACGTTGCGGTTGAACTCGGCCGTCACCCCGGCGCTGTCGTTGTAGGCGGCGAACAGCCGCGCGCGGTCCTTGATGAGGTCGGTGCCCAGGAGCAGGCCGTCACCGGGCTGCAGGCCCGAGGACAGCTCGCGCAGGAAGCGCGCTCGCTCGGTCGGCTTCAGGTTGCCGATGGTGCCGCCCAGGAACGCCACCAGTCGCCGTCCGCCTCCGGGCAGGCGCGACAGGTGGTGCTCGAAGTCGCCCACCACCGCGTGCACGGTGATGCCCGGGTACTCGCGCGCCAGGGACGCCGCCGCGCGCCGGAGGAACGCCTCGCTCACGTCGAAGGGAACGAAGCGCGACAACTGTCCCGCCTCCTCCATCGCATCCAGGAGCAGGCGCGTCTTCTCGCTGGTGCCACTGCCCAGCTCGATGAGCGTCGTCGCGCCGCTCAGCCTCGCCACGTCTCCGGCATGGGCCAGCAGGATTTCCCGCTCACGCCGCGTGGGGTAGTACTCCGGCAGGCGGGTGATGTCGTCGAAGAGTTGGCTGCCCCGCTCGTCATAGAGCCACCGGGGTGACAGCTCCTTGGGCGAGCCGCACAGCCCCTGGAGCACTTCCTGTCGCAGGGCGCGCTTCGCGTCGCCCGGCTTCACGTACACCTCCACCCTCACCCCGGGGACAGCCTGCGTCCCCTCACCCGAAGTCGTCTCCACCGGCTGCACTGTCGACCTCATTGATTCACCTCACCTCTGACGCACAACGGAAGCCGGCGAAAATCTGCCGCCGGATGGGGTAGTCCCAGTTGCGAAAGCCATTGCGTACCGCCACGGGCGCGCTCGCCCAGGCACCGCCTCGAAGCACCTTGTAGTCGTCGCCGAAGAACACCTCCGAGTACTCGCGATAGGGATATGCGCGAAAGCCCGCATAGGGATGGAAGTCGCTCGCCGTCCATTCCCAGACATCTCCCAACAGGCCCCAGACGCCCTCGCTGCTGACGCCCTGGGGATGACTGCCCACTCGCGCGGGACCCCACGCGTCACCGCCCAGGTTGGCGTGCGCGGGCGTGGGCGCGTCGTCGCCCCACGGGTGCTCTCGCGCGACGCCGTCCGAGCCGCGAGCCGCTGTCTCCCATTCGGCTTCCGTGGGCAGCCGCTTCCCCGCCCAGCGCGCGTACGCGTCCGCTTCGTACCAGCACACGTGCTGCACCGGCTCGTTCGAGGGCAGCGGCTCCACCTGTCCGAAGCGCCTGCGCAGCCAGTGTCCGCCCTGCTGGGGCAGCCAGAACTGCGGGTGGCGCAGTTGCTCCGCGCGCACGAAGTCCCAGCCCTTGGGATGCCACCAGCGCGCGTCGTCGTAGCCCCCCGACTCGACGAAGGCGACGTAGTCCCCGTTGGTGACGGGGTGCGCATCCATGAGGAAGGGCGCGACCTCGCGCGCGTGCGCGGGCCGCTCGTTGTCGTACGCCCACGGTGACTCGCTGCCCAGGCGCACCGTGCCGCCGGGGATGAAGACGGGCTGGCGGGTGATGGGAACGGGGCTCGGATGCGGACGCGGCGAGCTGATGCGGTACTCCACGTCCGTCATCAACTGGAGCGTGGCGGCGAGCGTCTCCGCGTGCTGCTGCTCGTGCTGCGCCACCATGCCGAAGACGTAGCCGCCCACCAGCAGTGGCGCCTCGCTGTCCTCGGGCACGTGGTCCGACAGGTGCGCGCGCACGGCTTGACGCACGCGCGCGGCGTAGGCGAACGCGGACTCGGGGGACAGCAGCGGCAACAGGGCGCGCGTGTTCCGGGGGTGCTGGAAGGCGTCGTAGATGGCGTCGAAGGCCGGGTCCGTCAGCGCCGGTGCGCCGAGCGCTCGCAGCAGCCACTGCTCCTCGTAGTTGGCGACGTGCGCGACGTCCCAGATGAGCGGTGACATCAACGGCGAGTGCTGGTTCATCAGCACGTGCTCCGGAAGTCCGGCGAGCATGCGCAGCACGCGGGCGCGCGCGGCCTCCAGCTCGGCCCAGGCCCGCGCCTTCCAAGCCCTTCCCGGTGCACTGCCTGGCTGTCGTGTCGTCGAGCTGTCCGTCGTGCGGGACATGGCGCCTCAAGCTAGGGCGTGGAACGGCGTGAGGGTAAGTCCCGGGCCCCTCGGCCGCAGGTCCCCGTGCGGGAATGTACGTTTCCGTGGGGGGCGGCCGACCTGGCCGATGCTGCGACACCTCGCTGGCACTCCACCCGTGACATCACCTCGCGCCTCGCGTGTTTCCCGTGCGCCGTGAGCGAGCCCGTCCTCCCCGTCAGGGTGCGTGGCGCCCGACGCGCATGCGCACGATTTTGTCCACTTTCGCCGCGTAGACTCGCCCCCAGGGTCGCCGTGAGGGGGAGGGGACCTCTATGCTGTCCACCATGGCCAGCGTCGCGAAGCACAGCTCCGTGCTCGTCGTGGAGGACGAGGACGACATCCGTGCCGCCATCGCGGAGATTCTGGAGAGCGAGGGCTACGACGTCACCATCGCGACCAATGGGCGCGAGGCGATGGAGGAGCTCTCCGACGTGCGCTACGTGCCCCGGCTCATCCTGCTGGACTTGATGATGCCGGAGATGAACGGGCATGAGTTCCTCGCGCGGCGGCAGACCATCCCCCGGTTGCGAAACGTTCCGGTGATGGTGCTCACCGCCGTCACCACCGACATTCCACCCGGCGCCAATGCGCTCCTGCGCAAGCCCTTCTCCGTGGAGGAGCTGCTGGAGGCGGTGCGCAGCATGTTGCCCATCGCCGCCTGAGTGGCGGGGGGCCGGTGCTCACGGCTCGCGCTCCACGGAGAGCAACGTCAACGTGCGCGAGCGCTCGTCCCACGAGTAGCCCAGGGCGAGCCCATGGTGCGCCAGCACGTGTCGACCCAGGCCGCCGCCTTCGGGCAGCGGACCCCGCACCGTGGTGTCCCCCAGCCGCTCCAGCGCGCCCTGCAGCGCCCCGAAGGCCTCCGCGCTCATACGCCCCACCTCTCGCCACGCCTGGGGCGAGTAGTGGATGCGGTGCGGTCCGGGTGGGCGTTGGCGGAGCTGCGGCATGTCCTGGCGTCGACGTTCCTTTCCAGGGGGACTCCCTTGCCAATCCCGTGCCCGCGCGGATCCACCCCGTTCGTCCCCTCTGGGTGCGGGGGAGATGGTTCGAAGCTGAAGGAGTTACAGGAGGAAGCGAAAGAGGCCGGAAGAAACGACAGGTGACGAGGGGTCCTCTGCTCGGGAGGAGGGCGGGGGATCAGCCTCGCCGTGCCCTCGCCCGAGAGGGGGACGAGCCCGCCCGCGTGGCCGGGGGGGAGGCGGCACCCCGAGCCGTCGTCGTGCCCTGGCTGCCCGCTCGCGGCCCGCGTGCTCACGTTTCGACACACGGGGAGGCACGTGACCCCGGACAAGGAGAAGCCATGGCGGCACGGCGCAGATACACCCCCTGGTCTGCCACGAACGGGCTGCTGTTCGGCGTCATCGCGGGCGTGGTGTTGGGGTTGGCGGAGGTGGTGATGGCCCTGGCCGCGGGTGACAGTCCCATGCGGCCGGTGCGCATGTCCGCGGGCATGGTGCTGGGGCCTCGAGTCTTTGGCGAAGGCTTCCCCATGGGGACGATGGTGCTGGTGGGCGTGGGCCTCCACCTGGCGGTGTCCGCGCTGGTGGGCGTGTTCTATTCGTTCCTCGACGCCATGCTTCCGGTGGATGGACGGGGACGCTGGGAGTTCCAGGCCGCGGTGGGAATGTTGTTCGGCATCGCGGTGTGGCTGGTGGACTTCCAGTTCATCGCGCGGGGCTACTACCCGTGGTTCCTCGACGTGCCGCAGTTCCCCCAAATCGTGTTGCACGCCGTGTTCCTCGGGTTGCCGTTGGCGTTGCTCTTCACCGCGGCGGAGCGACGCCGCGCGCTGATGGACGTGGCGGAGAGCGCGTCTTCATCACCGTGACGTGACGGTGGATGAGGCGTGGACGCGAGTGAAGCGGGAGGCCGCGAGAGGCACGCGCGACGCGTGGCGCGCGTTTGAAAAAACGCTGAAGGTATGGTGAAAGTACCCGACCTTCAGGGTTATCTAGGGGCTTCCGAGGCGCCTGGAGCGGGGCCCTCCTTTCGTGGACGACTGACACACGCATGGACACAGAACTGGCGAGCATGCTGGGCGCGGCGGCGAGGGCTGCCCGGGTGCGGATGGGCCTGACGCAGGCCGATGTGGCGGAGCGGATTGGGATGGCGTCGGAGGTGTACGGCCGCCTGGAGCGAGGTCACATGCTCCCCAGCGTGCAGAACCTGCGGCGACTGTGCGTGGTGCTGAATGTGCCGCCCCACCAACTGCTGGGGTTGGGTGATGACCTGGCCGCGCCGCCGCCCGCGAAGGACAAGGCGGGCAGCAAGTCTCGCGAGGATGACACGCCGGAGATGCGGCGGCTGATGCGCAACCTGCGCAAGCTGTCCCCGGTGCAGCTCAAGCTGATGAACCTGGTCGCCTCGGCGATGCAGCAGAAGAAGAAGTGAGGCACCGGGCCCCGGCGCCGTGAGCGCGGGGGCTGTGTCGTGGGCTCGCGGGCCCCGAGGTTCGGAGGTCCGCTGGAGTCCGTGTGGATCCGACCGGTTCGTGCGGAGGATCCACCGACGTGCCCGCTGGGGTGACTCACCTCGGGGCGGGTGATGCCACGAGCACCTTGTCGGGGCTCATCGTCCCAGAGAGGGCGGCCTCCGGTGCGCAGCGCAGGGCCGAGAGCGCCCACCCCAGCAGGAGGATCAACACGACCCACGCGCCCACCATCCAGGGGCTCAGCGTGATGCGAAGTTCTCGGCGTGCCTTGCGGGGATGTGCCCGTGCGCCTCCCCCGGATGAGGACGTGGGCCTCGCCTGGGAACGGGAGCCCCCTGGAGGCGTTGGTCTCCTCGGGGGCCTGTGGATCAGGGGTGTGGGCCAGGGGCCCAGGGTGGAGGAGTCACGAGAGGCGCGTCGCGAGTCCGTCGCGTTCTTCTCGGGAGGTGGCCGCGAGAACAGGGGCCTGTCCCAGTCGAGCGTCGCCGCGCGCAGCGCCGTTTCGAGCGCATCGTGCAGCGCGCCGCCATCCGGGAACCGTTCTTCGGGACGCTTGCGGAGCAGCCGCTGAGTGATGGCCTCCAGCGCGAGGGGGACGTGCTCGTTCAGCGTGGAGGCTGGTGGAGGCATGCGCGTCTCGATGTGCTCGGCCAGCACCTCGCGTGGGAGCGTGAGCGAGAAGGCGGGTGTTCCCGTGAGGACCTCGTGGAGCGTCACGCCCAGGGCGTAGAGGTCATCCGTGGCGCGGAAGGCATAGCGAGCGCTCTTCTGGGAGTGGTGCTCGCGGTGGAAGCGCAGGGCTTCCGGGCTGCGGTACTGGGGCGTGCCTGGAGGGAGGGGACCTTCGGTGAGTGGCAGGGACTCGGCGTGGTTCGCGCTGCCGAAGTCCACCAGGACCGGGGAGTCATCGATGGCGCGCACCAGGATGTTGGACGGCTTGAGGTCGCGGTGGAAGACGCTGCGCGCGTGGAGTTCCTGGAGCGTCAGTGCGAGTCGGGAGAACAGGCGCGCCACGCGGCGCGCGGAGGGGGCCTCGCGCTTCACCCAGGCGGCCAGCGTGGCGCCCTCCACGTAGTCGAGGACGACGTAGTGGTAGCCCGTCCGCGCATCCGGCCAGCGCCCGTGAGCCCAGACGCGCACGACATGGGGATGCACTGCATGGAGCAGACACGCCAGCTCCCGGATGGCCCGCGCGTCCGTGCGGTCCAGGTCGTCACTGCCCGGCCCGCGCAGTGCGAACTTGAGCGCATGCAGTCGCCCGCCGTGCTCCACCTGGAACACCGCGCCGAAGGAACCCTGGCCCAGCCGAGCGAGGACACGCCAGGGGCCCACCTTCATCCCCGGACGCAGCGCGAGCGGATGGCCCGTCATCATGGCGTCCCCCGGAGCACCGTGACGGTGGCGCGTCCGAGACGCCTGGACCCCGCGCTCCGGTCGGGCCTCGGGAGGGACGCGTCCACGTCATCCAACGACGCGGTGTGCTCATCGGCGTGTCCGGGTCTCGTGAGGGACGCGCCCACGTCATCCCTCGACGCGGTGTGCTCGTGGGCGTGCCCGGGCCTCTTGAGGGACGCGTCCACGTCATCCATCGACGCGGTGTGCTCGTGGGCGCGTCCGTGCCTCGGGGGAGTCCTCGTGACGGACGCGTCGCACAGCGGACGCGTCAACTGTTCCAGGTGGAGCGACGCGAGGCGGGAGAAGGGGGCAATCATCGACAGGACCCGGGGGTTGGGTTGGAACAATGGGTGACGACCTCCTGGGTCACAACCTAACAGGGTGGCCCCACGTTGGAAGATGGAACAGGTAGGGTCTCGCGCTTGGGGGACGGAGGACCTTCCTGGAATCCATGCACCTCCGGGCTGTAACCACGGGACGCGCGCCGACGTAGCGGGGAACGACACCCATCGGGTGGGCCCATGGCCCGCCATCACGTGACGAGGTCCCCCTGTGCGACTGTGCTTCGCGCCGTGCGCCGTGCTCCTGCTGCTGACCGCCTGTGGTCCGTCCTCCTCCGTGGATGAAGGGCTGGGCGTGGTGGGGGAACTGGACACGTCGGAGGCGGGCATCACCGCCTTCGTGCGGCAGGGGCTCTACCGGGAGTGGCTCGCCGAGCCCGCGCCGCGCAAGTCCGTGAACTCCCACGGGGACAAGGTCCGCGTGTTCTTCAACCCGATGCTGGCGCAGTCGATGGAGGCGGGGAACGCCACGCACCCGGTGGGCAGCATCACGGTGAAGGAGCTCTTCGAGTCGGACGGGAAGACGGTGCGAGGGCACGCGCTCGACGTGAAGGTGTCCGAGGGCTCGGGCAAGAACACCTGGGTCTTCTACGAGGGCTTCGGTCCGGACTACGACGACAACTACTACGGCAGGGGACACGACACCTGTCATGGATGCCACGCGGCCAACGGGACGGACTACGTCGCCACCCCGCTGCCTCGCTGACGGCGCGTAGACTGCGCCCATGGTCGACGAGCTGATTCGCGGGCTGGGCCTCGTGCCGCATCCCGAGGGTGGTTTCTACAAGGAGACGTACCGCGCGGCGCTGAAGGTGGAGACCCCTCGGGGGACTCGCTCCGCGGGCACGGCCATCTACTACCTGCTGACGCAGGACACCTTCGCCGCATGGCACAGCGTCACCTCCGACGAGGTGTGGCACTTCTACGAAGGAGCGCCGCTCGCGCTGTACCGCGTGGGCGAGGACGGACGGCTGGAGACGGTGGTGCTGGGGCGCGACGTGACGAAGGGCGAGCAGCCTCAAGTCGTCGTCCCCGCGGGCGTGTTGCAGGCGGGGGAGTCTCGGGGCGCGTACTCGCTGGTGGGCTGCACGGTGGCCCCGGGCTTCGACTTCTCCGACTGGGAGATGCCGACCCCGGAGTCGCTGGTGTCCGAGCACCCCGCGCACTCGGAGCTGATGCGCCGGCTGTCTCGGACCCGTCCCTAGCCGTGTGCTCGTGTGCTCGTGTGCTCGTGCGCTACGGCGCGTTGTTCGTGAAGAAGGGGAACGTCTGGAGGGCGAAGTTCCCCGCATGGTCCTCCAGCCAGACCTCCACGGTGTGCGCGCCGTCCACCAACTCGCGCGTGTCCAGCTCCGCGGTCCACAGGCCCTCCGCGTTCAGCGTCGCGCCGCGAATGCCCGAGCCGTCTCGTGTGAAGGCCACGCTCCGCACGCCGCTGACCGCATCCGTCACGCGCGCCGTCAACGTCACCACGCCGCTGTACGTCCCCTCCGCCTGGGGAATCAGCAACTCCGCCACGGGAGGCGCGTTGTCGTAGCGCACCGTGCGAGTGAGCGTCGTGCGCAGGCCCGCCTCGTTCGTCACGGTCAGCGTGAACACGTTGTCACCCTGCATCAGGGGCAGCAGCGCCCGCACTCCGCCCCCTCCGCGCGGCAGCGAGTACCTGCCTCCGCCGGGGCTCACCTCCACCCGGGTCGCCGACTCCGCGTACACGCCGAGGTCGTAGGCCAGGACGTCATCGGGCTGCGGCCCCACGAGCCACCCGTCCGGAAGTCCCGTCGCCACCCAAGGGGCCTGCGCATCCACCCAGACGCGCACCACGCGCTCCGTCACGTGGCCCACCGCGTCCGTCGCGCGAATCAGGACGTCATTCGCCCCCTGAGCGAGCCCCACCGTGTGCGTCACCGCGCCACCGCCCGCGGGAAGGTCGGTGACGTGAATCCAGTTCGTCTCCACGCGCACCGGCGACCAGTCACGCACCACCACGCGGACCGCCACCTGTCCGTCTGCCAGCGTCGAGTCCTCCTCGGGCGAGAGCACCGTGATTTCGGGCGCGGTGGCATCCACCATCACCGTCGCCTCCTGGCTCGCCTGTCCGCCCAGCGTGTCCATGGCGACCAGCCGGATGACGTTCGCTCCGTCGCGCAGCGGAAGCTCGGTCCACACGAAGCCGCCGCTGAAGTCCGGCACCACCGGGTAGCGCTCGCCGTGGAGGAGGAAGGCCACGGACTCGATGGAGGCACCCGGGGCCAGGGCCGTCACGAAGCCACACACGCCCACGGAGGTATCACTCGTGAAGCCGGGCAGCCCGCACAGCGTCACCGATGGCCTCGGGTAGGGTGACGGCAGAATCTCCACCGTGCGCGAGGAGGAGCTGCCCAGTCGGTTGTCCCGCATCGGCTGGAGCGTCACGCCCGAGTACACCGCGCGCACATCCGAGGCCCCCAGCACGTCCCACGTCGCACGCGGTCGCCACACGAGCGAGTACACGCCGTCCCCATCCGCGTCGTTGTCCGCGCCCACGGTGACACCCGCCACCATGAACGTCACCACACCCAGACCCGGACCCCGCGCCTCCCATCCGTCCTCACCCGTCACTCGCGCGGAGAGCACGTTGTCCATCGCCACCGTGAGCTGTCCGTCCACGGGTGACTCCACGGTGGTGGTGGTCGGCAGGCCCTGGGTGGGCGGCGGCGGATTGGTGTACGTGGTGACGAGCACGGAGCCCTTCACGCCGTGCGTGCTGTCCGACGTGGCCACCACCATGACGCCCGACGAGAGGGACGGAGCGAGCCCCGGAGGCGCGGACACGGTGAGCGTGACGGTGGCCTCGGCGTCGGGGCCCAGCTCCAACGTGGTGGGGGCAATCGTCGCCGTCCATCCCGTCAGCCCACCCTGCGTGTCGAGCGTGTACGTGTCCGCCTTGTAGCCATGGTTGCGCACGGTGAGCGTGTACGTGGCGCTCTGGATTCGCGGCAGGTCCTGCTCCAGCGGCCTGCTCGGAGCGCCGTCCACGGCGACGCTGACGCTGTAGTCCCCGAAGCACGCGAGCGCGAGCGCGCCGAAGGTGGTGGGGATGTCCGGATAGCGCGTGCCCACGCCCCAGCTCCCGTCCTCGGCCTGTCGCGACTTGAGCCAGTCGAGCGCCTGGGTCATCCGTCCATCCGCGCCCGGCTTGCGACCCGCGAGGCACAACGCGTACAGCGCCAGACTGGTGGACGTCTCGTCCGCGGGTGCTCCGTCCAGGTTGCCCCAGCCCGGTGCATCACCGAGGGCCCGCGTCGCGAGCAGTCGCGAGGCCAGCGAGTCGAGCGCGGCGGTGTTCTCGCCCTGCTCACCGGGGCCGGCGACCTTCATGCCCACGGCGGCCCATGCCACCTGGTACGTGTAGCGCTGGCTGTCCTCCAGCGGCCCGTCGGTCATGTCGTCCAGGTGCGCGCGGATGTACGCGGCGGCGCGTCGCAGCGACTCCTGGTAGCGCGCGGCCCTGGCCGGGTCCACGCGCTCGCGGGCCTGGGCCACGGCGGTCATCAGCCGCGCGGTGATACCCATGTTGGAGGCGCCCACGGGCTCGAAGGGGAAGTCCTCCACCCACCGGCCACTCAGCTCCTGGGTGCTCACCGCCCAGTCGGCCGCGCGCACCAGCGCCTCCGTGTAGCGCGTGCCCACCTTCGCGTCGTAACCGGCGAGCCCGAAGGCCGAGTAGCTGGAGCGCGCGTTGCGGTAGTGGATGCGCTCGTGAATCCACGAGCCGTCGGGCTCCTGCTGCGCCTGGAGGTCCCGCGCCATCGTCTCCATGTTCTCGCGGTTGGTGCGGCCGTTGCGCGTAGCGGCGTCCAGGTCGAAGCCGGAGGCGCCCGCGTGGGCCAGGCCGTAGAGGGCCGCGCCATGCCGGTGACAGGCGGTGCAGCCGAAGATGCCCGACCACCCCACCGCGTCCGCGCTGACGAAGTCGAGCGCCTTCTGCGCCGCCTCCGCGTTGGTGGCCGCGCGCGCCGACGTGACGGACAACAGCAGCGTGAGCACGAGCCCCAGCGAGGTGGACGAGACAGGACGAAGCGAGAGCGCGCGGAAGAGCATCGAACGTGTGTACCCATGGGCCGGACCGCGCGTGTTTCACGCCCAGGTGCCTTGGCGCCTGAGATGAATCATCGCGCGTGCGGGCCTCATCACAAACAAAGCCACACGAGTGTCCGCGCCCCTCCGCGCGAGAGGGCGGAACGTGAAGTCGCGCCGTGCTCAGAGCGTGGATGACGCATGTCTGAAAACAGGAAGGAGTGTCAGCGCCGGGGCTGGAGAGAGGAATCCACGAGTCGTGTCATCGAGTCCGTGGAATCCCGAATGACAGTCATTGTGAAACGAGCCCCGGGCCCTGGGCTCGGCGCCAGGGTCGGAGAGCGGGCGAGCTGCTTCTCCCTCGCGTGGAGTTGGAGCGGCTTTCGTTTCGGCTCGCGAGGCTCGCTCATTCCCCGGACTTCCGAGCGGGTGACTCGTCCTCACGTGGCGCGGGCCGCGACGGCTGCTCCGGCTCCAGGTCGCCGGCCGGAAGCTGGGGCAGCGGCCAGCCCTCGAACATGGGCCATGCGCGGTACATGGAGCGGCGCTCCTCGGGCGTGAGCGGGGGCGGTGCCTCGGTGGGCTCCTCGACGCGGGGTGTGCTCCGGGGCGCGGCGGGCGTGGGCTCGCGCAGCAACACGGTGCCCAGCACGATGCACAGCAGGGACATCACGACGATGCTCCACGCGCGTGCGGGTCCGCGCAGTCCCTTTGGCTCTTCCACGAGTGGGGGCCCTCGACCTCAGAAAGTACCCTGGCTCAACACGTCTCTCTTGGAGATGGTTCCGAGCAACCGACGGCCACCATCCACCACGGGCAGCCGCTCGAGCGCCGTCCGCGCGAACCGGGAGGCCACCTCTCCCAGCGACAGCTCGGGGGTGATGGGCTGCACCTGCGTGTCCATGACGTCCTCGGCGATGGTCGCCTGGAGCAGCGCGTGGTCCGGCACATGCCCCTTGAGCGCATCCAGCACCAGCATGCCCCGGTACCGGCCCTCTTCATCCGTGACGTAGAGGTCCTCCCCCGCGGGTGCCTCCAGCAGCAACGCGACCACTTCCTGGAACGGCGCCGAGGGCGATACGCGCTGGCTCACGGGCTTCAGCAACGCCCGCGCGCCCTCCTGTCGCAGCCAATGGGGGATGGTGGCCGGCATGCGCACGTTGCGACGGTTGAGCACGGATGTGTAGAGCGACTCGGGCTCCAGTCGCCGACTGACGGCGGCGGCCACCACCGCGCTGAGCATCAGCGGCAACACCAGCGGGTAGTCACCGGTCATCTCGAAGATGAGCAGCACCGCGGACACCGACGCATGCGTCGTCCCCGCGAGCACCGCCCCCATGCCCAGCAGCGCATACGCCCCACTGGGAGCACCGCCGGGAAGCAGTCGCTCGGCCATCATCCCGAAGGAGCCGCCCAGCAGCGCGCCGTAGAACAGCGACGGCGTGAAGAGTCCGCCCGGCACCCCCGCGCCCGCGCACAGCGACGTCAGCGCGAGCTTCGCCAGCGGCAACACGAGCAGCAGGGCGAAGGGCAGTCGCCCCAACAGCGCCGAGTTCACCGCGTCGTAGCCGTTCCCCAGCAACTGGGGCAGCCACACCGCTGTGATTCCCACGAACGTCATCGCCAGCAGCGGCAGGAACGGCGCGAGCCACGACGCGGCGCGGTCCAGTAGGTCCGACATCACGTTGACGCCCCGCACGTAGAACGCGGAGGCGACGCCGAGCACCGCGCCCAGCACCACCGCCAGGAGCAGCTCGCGCGGGTGCAGGAGCGCATAGTCGGGGATGACGTAGCTGGGGTGGTCCGCGATGAGCAGGCGCGAGACGAGCGTGGCCACCACGCAGGAGACGACGATGGGGCCGAACAGCTCCAGCGCGAAGCTGCCCAGCAGCACCTCCAGCCCGAAGAGGGCCGCGCCGATGGGCACGTTGTACGCGGACGCCATGCCGGCCGAAGCCCCGCACGCCACCAGCAGGCGAGCCTGTCCCGGACCCAACCGGAGCCACCGGGCGAGCGACGAGCCGCTCGCCGCGCCCGTGGACAGCAGCGCGCCCTCGCGGCCCAGGGGCGCACCCATGGCCACGGCGAGGATGGAGACGAACCCGCGCAACAGCGCGCGCGGCAGGGGCAGTCGTCCCGAGCGCACCCAGATGGACTCGATGATGCCCGCGGTGCCATGGCCCCGCAGCGGCTGACCGACGAGGAGCGACAACAACGTCACCAGCGCCCCGCCCAGCACGGGAATGAGCAGTCGCCGCCACGTGGGCGCCGCCGCGACTCCGGACAGGAAGTCCTCCGAGGCACTCCGCCAGAAGAGCTCCTGGGTGAAGCGCAGCACCTTGAGCAACCCCACCGCGCCCAGTCCCGCGATGAGCCCCACCGCCACCACCAGCACCCAGAAGCGCTTCTCCACCCGCGTGAGGTCGCGCAGGTAGTCCCCGACCGAGTGGTGGAACCCGCGCGTGACGTTCACGCCGGGAGGTCCAACCTCGGGGTCTGGCGGGGTGTCGCGCGGAGGGCCCACGCGTGTCCAACCTAGGCACCCTGGCGTCCAGGCTCCGCGCCCGCGGACTCGTCTGCCCAGCACTCGAGGCGGGCCGCCTGTCCTCTTGTCCCCAGAGGTTCTCTGGCTCTCGCGAACCTGGATGCGGAGCACGCGCACTCGGGCGAATGTCCTCGGGTTTCCGGGAGCGCGAGGAGTGCATGCGCGCTTCCAACGGGACGCGGGCCCGTCAGAAGGGCCACACGGCGCTGGCCGACCTGTGGGCCTGAGGGGTGAAGCGACCCCGTCGCCCGGGAGGGCCTCCGTGCTTCGAGGCCACCCCGAGCGCGGGGAGGTGCATCAGTTGTCGACGAAGAAGTTGAAGCGCTGGACGGTGGAGTTACCCACGCCGTCGCTCATCCACACGTCGATGGTGTGCGCGCCGTCGAGCAGCTCCGTGGTGTCGAGCAGCGCCGTCCAGTTGCCGTCGGGCTGGAGCGTGCCCTGGCGGATGCCGGACATGTCGCGGCTGAAGCCGATGTTGGACACCGGGCCGAAGTTGTCGGTGACGCGAGCGCGCAGGGTGATGGTGCCGCTGACGGTGCTGCCCGTGGTGGGCGCGAGCAGCGTGGCGGTGGGGGCCTGCACGTCGTAGTTCACCCGACGCGTGAGGGTGGAGGAGACGCCCGTCTCGCTCAGGGTGACGATGGAGAGGTTGTTGACGCCCGGGCTGAGGGTGAGCGTCGTCTGCACCGCGCCGCCGCCGCGTCCCACCGCGATGGGCGCGCCGCCGTTGATGCGCACCGTCGTCGCGGAGAGCGACTGGACGTTGATGGTGTACGTCAGGGCGTTGTTCGCCAGCGGGCCGTAGAGCTGGTTGTCCGCCGGGTTGGTGCTCACCACGGGCGAGCCCGGGTCCACCCAGATGAACACCAGCTTCTCCGTCACGTTGAAGGCGCTGTCCGTGGCGCGCACCAGGATGACCTGGTCGCCGTAGTTCATCGGCACCGTGTGCTCCACCGTGCCGTTGCCGAACTCCAGGAGCGACGTGGCCACCCACTGCGTCTCCACGCGCACCGGCGTCTGGTCCTGAACCGACGACGTTACCGTGACGTTCAGTCCGCTGAGCGCCGCGCCGTTGGTGGGCGCCAGGATGGTGAGGACGGGCGGCACGCGGTCCACCGTGAGGTTGACCTGCTTGGTGGTGACGCCACCGAAGCTGTCGCGCGCGGTGAGCTGGATGATGTTGGGGCCTTCGGTCAGGGTGATGGTGGTGTAGATGAGGCCACCGTTGCCGGGCGTGAGGGGGATGGTCGTCGCGCCGTTGATGATGAAGGCGGCGTAGGTGATGACGGCGCCGGGCGCGCGCGGCGTGGCATAGCCCCAGATGTCCAGCGTCGTCTCCTGCGTGAAGGCCGGCGGGTTGCCGATGGTGACCGACGGCGTGTCATGCGGGAACGCGTCGATGATGACGGTGCGCGCGTCGGTGCTGCCCAGCAGGTTGGCCAGGGGCGGCGCCAGCTCCACGCCCGAGTACACCGCGCGGAAGTCCTGCGAGCCCGTCACCGTCCACGTGTCGGTGGGCGGCACCCAGTTGAAGGTGAAGAGTCCATCGCCATCCACGTCCGCGTCTCCGCCCACGGGCACGCCCGCGACGTAGAAGGTGACGACGCCGCGGTTGGGACCGACGACGGGCAGGTTGTTCGAGTCACGCACACGCGCGGACAGCACGTTGCCCGTGCCAATGGTGATGTGCGCGTTGACGGCGGGCGCCTGGATGGTGGTGACGGTGGGCAGGCCGGTGACGGGAGGCAGCGGCGGGGTGTACGCGTTGACGCGGGCCGAGCCGGACACGCCCGGCGCGCCACCCGAGGCGGCGACCAGCGTGAACTCCGACGTGAGCGCGGGAATCAGGCCCGCGGGCGCGGTGACGGTGACGGTGACGGTGCTCTCGTCACCCGCGGCCAGGAACAGGCTGACGGGCGTGGGGAACGACGTCCAGCCGGGCAGGCCGCCCGTGGTGCTCAGCGTATAGGTGTCAGCCTGGTAGCCGTGGTTCTTCACGTTGAACGTGAAGGTGACCTGCTGTGCCTGCTGCGAGCCGATGACCAGCTCCTTGCGGGCCGCGCCCACCACGGTGACGTGCACGCTGAAGTCGCCGTAGCAGGACAGACCCAGCGACGCGAAGGTGGTGGGGATGTCGAACGTCGCGGAGCCGGTGCGCCAGCTTCCGTCGGCGGACTGGCGCGTCTTCAGCCACTCGATGCTGCTGCGCACGCGCGGGTCCGTGGCGGGCTCGCGGCCGGCGAGGCACAGCGCGTAGATGGCGCTGCCGGTGGCCACGTCGTTGGCGGCGGCGTTGGGCAAGTCTCCCCAGCCCGGGTTGCCGGGAGAGACGCGGGTGAGCAGCCGGTTGGCCAGGGTGTTGATGGCGGTGACGTTCGCGTTGGCCGGGCCGGGGCCCGCGGCCTTCAGGCCCACCACGGCCCAGGCGACCTGGAAGGTGTACGGCATGCCGTTGCCCGTGGCGGACGTGTCGCCGTTGTCCAGGTTGGCCCGGATGTACGCGGCGGAGCGGTCCAGCGCGGCCTGGTATGCGGCGGCCCGCGCGGGGTCCACGCGCTGCTTCGCCTGGGCAATGCCCGTCATGATGCGCGCGGTGGTGGGCAGGCTGCCGTGGTCCACCGGGAAGCTGGCGTGGTCGGACGCCCACCGGCCACTGGCCTCCTGCGTGGCGAGCGCCCAGTTGGCCGCGGCCACCAGCGACGCGCTGTACTGCGTGGAGACGTTCTGGTCATACCCGGCCAGGCCGAACGTGGCGTAGGACGTCTTCTCGTTGCGGAAGTTGACGCCCTCGTGAATCCACGAGCCGTTGGCGAGCTGCTCGTTCTTGATGCGCTGGCCGAGGAACTCCAGGTTGAACTGGTTCGTCCGGCCGTTGGAGGCGACGACGTTCATGTCGTAGCCGTTGGCGCGCGCCGCGGCGATGCCGAACGTCGTGGCGCCCACGCGGTGACAGGCCGCGCAGCCGTTGGCGGTGACCCAGTTGGACACGTCCGCGCTCAGGAAGTTGATGGCGCGCTGGGTGGACTGGGTGTTGGTCTGCGTCTGCGCCGACGCGGGCGCGGACAAGAAGGCGACGACGAGCGTCAGCAGGCCCAACAGGGCCGGCCGCCGCGCGGGACGCCGCGACGAGGTAGCAAGGGAAGACATGGTGCTCCGAAGAGGTGGATGGCTGGCGCCAGCCATTGGCGCCGTGCGCGACACCTTTCGGGGCTCTGGGACGTGGCCGTGCCGTTCCGGAGCCGGAATCCCTCCAGGGTTCCTGTCCGAACGGGTGTGTCCAAAGAGTGAGTGGCCCCCCCCACAGGCAGCGCGTATTCGTGAAATACTGCAAGATTGCTGAAACTGTCCAGTAGCCGAAAATCGGACAGTCCCAGTGATAACGGGGTTTTGAGTGACACCCACCCTCTGTGAGAGGGCCGTGCATCGCCTGTGGTCGTGAAAGACCCGGGAGCGTGGGAGGCGGGTGACTCGGGCGTCTGGTGGGGTTGTCCCAGGCCGAAGGCGAGGGTGGCGCCGACGGTGGGGCGGGTGTTCAGCCCGAGCCGGGCGTCATCCCAGCCGCCCCGCGCCGCGAGCCCGCGGAAGCGAACCTGGATGCAGAGGCTCGCGCGCAGGGGGCCGTGAGTCGGTCGAGGCTCAGCCGCCGACGATGTCGAGCGTCTGGCCGACGCCTCGGGTCCGCGCGACGTCGTAGAGGGCGCGGGCGAGGGCGACGTCCTGGAGTGCGAGGCCGGTGGAGTCGAAGATGGTGACTTCGTCTCCGGCGCGGCCGGGCTTCTTGCCGGCGACGACCTCTCCGAGGGTGCCGGCGATCTGCTCGGCGCGCAGCAGGCCGTCATGCAGGGGGACGTTGACCTCGCCGGAGTGGAGGGCCTGGTCGGTGTCGTCGATGAAGACGCGGCCCTCGGTGAGGATGCGCGGGTCCAACTCCTGCTTGCCGGGGGCATCCGCGCCCATGGCGTTGATGTGCGCACCGGGCTTGAGCCACTCGCGCTTCACCACGGGGGTGCGCGAGGGCGTGGAGGTGCAGACGATGTCCGCGCCGGAGGCTTCCTGGAGGCTGACCACGCGGCCACCCTTCTCGGCCTGGAGGGCCTTGGCGGAGGCCTCCGAGACGTCGGCCAGGAGCAGCTCCAGTTCGCCGAAGATGGCGCGGTGCGCGTCGATGAGGACGCGGGCCTGCACGCCACAGCCGACGAGGCCGAGGGTGCGGGGTTTGGGCTTCGCGAGGAACTTGGACGCGACGCCGCCAGCGGCGCCGGTGCGCCAGGCGGTGAGCAGCGTGCCGTCGAGGATGGCGAGCGGGGACGCGGTGTCCGGGTCGCTGAGGATGTAGAGGGCGCGCACGGTGGGCAGGCCGTGCTTCTTGGGGTTCTGGGGATGGGCGTTGACCCACTTCACGCCCGCGGCGCCGTCGAGGAACGCCGGCATGGCGCGGAAGTCGCCGTCGTACTGCGGCAGGGAGAGGTACACCTTGGGAGGCATGAGCGACTCGCCACGACCGTGGGCCCGGAAGGCCCGCTCGACGGCGTCCAGGCCGAGCTCGACGGTGTAGAGGCCGCGCAGCTCTTTCGCGCTGAGGATGAGGGTGGACATGGCGGCGCTATATACCGGAGCGGCCGGGATGGCGCCGTAAGCGCGGTATTGGCGGTGCTTCGGGAAAGGACTTCGCCCCGTGGACTTGTTCACTTCGCCCCTGTTGGAGCGGCTCGCGTCGGCCCGTCACGTGCTCATCGCGGGCGGTGGGGGTGGCTTCGACGTGTTCAGCGGGCTGCCGCTGTACTTCCGGCTGCGCGCGCTGGGGAAGACGGTGACGCTGGCGAACCTCAGCTTCACGCGGCTGGAGGCGCTGGAGTGTGAGCGGCCGGTGCCCGGCGTGTTCCGGGTGGACGCCTCCACCGAGGGGCGGGGGTACTACTTCCCCGAGGGGTGGCTGGCGCGCTGGTTCGAGCGTCGGGGCGAGCAGGTGCCCCTTTACTGCTTCGAGCAGACCGGGATGGCGCCGCTGCGGGAGGCGTATGCCGCGCTGCACGCGCACCTGGGGTTCGATGCGGTGGTGTTGGTGGATGGGGGCACGGACATCCTGATGCGCGGGGACGAGGTGGGCCTGGGCACGCCGCAGGAGGACATCGCGAGCCTGGGGGCGGTGCATGCGCTGCCGGTGCGCGACAAGCTGGTGGTGTGCCTGGGCTTCGGGGTGGATACCCACCATGGCGTCTGCCACGCGCACTTCCTGGAGGCGGTGGCGGCGCTGAGCAAGGAGGGTGGCTACCTGGGTGTCACCGCGCTCCTGGAGGCGATGCCGGAGGTGGCGCTGTACAAGGAAGCCGTGGGCTACGTCTGTGAGCAGATGTCCCGCTCGCCGAGCATCGTCTCGCTCTCCGTGGTGTCGGCGCTGGAGGGGGACTATGGCGACGTGCATCGCACTCAGCGCACCCAGGGCAGCACGCTGTGGATCAACCCGCTGATGAGCATGTACTGGGCGTTCGATTTGACGCCCGTGGCGCGGCGCTGTCTGTACCTGGACGCGCTGAAGGACACGCGCACGCCGTGGGAGATGAACCTCATCATCGAGACGTTCCGCGCCTCGCTGTCCATCCGGCCATGGAAGGACATCCCGGTGTGACGTCGGGTGTGGGATGGCGCCTGGATTCCCAGGGAATCCTCGGGCGATGGGGCCTCCGACATGGCTTCCGACAGGTCAGGCCATGCCCGCCGCCATGACGGACAGGGCTAGGATGTCGAGGGCGCTGGGAGGGTTGGGAGGTCGCTGTCAGGCGGTCATCCTCGCGGCGTCCTGACCCGCCGATGCGCCCTGATCCATCTCTGTCCTCCGTCCTCTCGCCGGCCCCTCTCTTCCTCTCGAATCCGCCCATCGAGTCCGTGACGCCCGACCTGTATGCGCGGGTGCGGGACCTCTACGAGCAGGGCCTCTATGTCCAGGCGTACCGGCTGACCGAAGCGGGCGTGCCCCTGGAGCAGTGGACGGGGCCTCGGGCGCGGGTGCTGGCGGGGCGACTGCTGCACCAACTCGGCGCCTCGCGCGCGGCCTGTCTCCAGTGGACGCGCGCCTTCCGCGAGTCGCCGAATCACGCGGAGGCCCGCTACTACTTCTCGGCGCTGCTCGCGCGCCGCAAGGGCCCACTGGCCGTGCTGGACTTCCTGGAGGGCGCGGTGGACCTGGAGTCCGCTTCGCTGGAGCAGCGCGCGGATCTGCTGCTCGCCCGCGCGGAGGCGCTCGTCGTCCTGCGCGACTTCGAGGACGCCGAGCGCTGGGTGAAGGAAGCGCTCACCCTCGTCCCTGAACATCCCTGGGTCCACGTGGTGCGCGCGTCGCTCCTGGAGGAACAGGACCGGCGTGAAGAGGCGCTCGAGGCGGTGCGGTATTCGCTCTCGCTGCACCCCTTCTATCGCCCGGCCGTGCACTCGGCGGGGAGCCTCCTCACCCACCTGGGGCAGGACGCGGAGGCGCTGGAGCTGCTGTCGACGGCGTCACAGCGGCTGGAGTGCTCGGCGGTGTCGGGACAGCTCGCGCGGCTCCAGGAGGAGCTGGGCCTGTACGACGACGCCTGGGCGAGCTGGGAGCGGGCGCTGCTGCTGGCACCGAGGCTGGAGTCGAAGAACTTCTCGATGCTGATGTCCATGTGCTCGGACACGGCCTACCTGCGCGGGGATGTGCAGCGGGCCATCGACCTGGCCCAACTGAGTGGCTCTCCCTTCCACGCCCAGGTGGCGGAGCGGATGGCGGCGAGCACGGAGGGCCGTCGGCGGCTGTTGCCCGTGCGCTTCGTGCGGCAGCACCACAAGACGTGTGCGCCCGCGACGCTGGCCTCGGTGGCGGCGCTGTGGGACGTGCCGGTGGAGCACCTGCAGGTGGCGGAGTCCATCTGCTACGACGGGACGCCCGCGTACCAGGAGCGCCACTGGGCGGCGACCACGGGCTGGCACGTGCGCGAGTTCCGCGTCACCTGGGACAGCGCCCGCGCGCTCCTGGACCAGGGCATCGCCTTCACGCTCACCACGCAGGAGCCGGGCAACAGCCACCTGCAGGCCGTGGTGGGCTACGACGAGCGCCGGGGCACGCTGCTGGTGAGAGACCCGTCCACGCGCCACCTCGTCGAGTTCGACACGGAGAAGGCGCTGGCGCACTACGCCTCCTGCGGTCCGCGCGGCATGGCGCTGGTGCCCGTGGCGCAGACCGCGCGGCTGGACGCGGTGGAGCTGCCGGAGGCCTCGCTGTACGACGCGCTCCACCAGATGGACGCGGCGCTGGTGGCGAATGACCGGACGGCGGCGACGGGCGTGCTGGAGTCGATGGAGCGCGACGCGCCCGGGCACCGGCTGACGTGGCAGGCGAAGCGCGCGCTGGCCGGCTACGACGACAGCACGCTGGACGCGCTGGCGGCGCTGAGCGGGCTGCGCGAGGCGTACCCCGACAACCTCAACTACCTGATGTCGTGGCTGGGCTGTCTGAACGAACTGGGCCGCCGCGAGGAGCTGCTTGGCGTGCTGCGCGAGCGCGCTCGGGAGAAGAAGGCGCACCCCATCCTGTGGCACGCGCTGGCGGCCGAGCTGATGACGGACGCGCGCGAGGAGGCCGAGGCGGAGCGACTGCTGGCTCGCACCCTGCGCATGCACCCCACCTTCGCGCCCACGTATCGCTCGCTGGCGCAGTTGCGTGACTCCCAGCTCCGTCGGGACCAGGCGCTGCGGCTGTACCGCGCGGCGGCGTGCCTGGAGAAGCTGAGTGAAGGGTATGCCTGGAGCTATTTCGTGGCGGCCCAGGCGCGAGGAGAGACGGCGCGCGCGCTGGACTTCGTGACGGACCGCTTCCAGCGCTTCGGTGCGCGCAACGCCGCGCCCGCGCGCACGTTGTGCCGCGCGCTGGAGGAGCTGAGCCGGCCGCTGGAGGCGCTCGAGTTGCTGGAGCAGGCGTGCTCGCTGCGGCCCGAGGATGGAGAGCTGGCCCTCTTCGCCGCGGAGATGCACTCGCGCCTGGGCAACGAGGAGGCGGCGTCGCGTCACCTGCGCTCGGCGGAGGGCCGGGTGCGGGACGTGGCGTGGCACCGTGCCGCCGCCATCCTGTCGTCCGCGCGCGGAGAGCTCGCGGTGTCGCTGGGGCATTGGGAGCAGGTGCTCGCACGCGAGCCGCTGCCCTCGGATGCGCACCGGGAGCGGGTGCGGTTGCTCACCGACCTGGGCCGTGCTCCGGAGGCGAAGGCGCACCTGGATGCGGTGTGCGCGCGCTTCCCTCTTCACGCGGGCCTGCTGCAACTGCGCGTCGCGTGGACTCGGGAGCACGCGCCGTCGGCGGCCTTCGATGCACTGGAGGCCTTCCTGTCCGCGCACCCGGAGGACGCGTGGGCCCGGCGCGAGCGCGCGTCGATGTTGTCGGACCAGGGACGCCGCGAGGAGGCGCTGGAGGAGCTGGTGCGCGCGGAGGCGCTGGAGCCGCGCCACCCGTCGCTGCACTACTGCCGAGGACAGATTCTGGAGGCGTGTGGACGCAACGCCGAGGCGGAGGTCGCCTACCGCGAGTCCCTGAGGATTCAACCCTCCCGGCCCGGGATGCACGCGCTGATGGCACTGGCGACGACGCCCGAGGCGCGGCGAGCCTCGCTGACCTTCGTGCGCGAGTCGCTGGAGGGCATGGCGCAGCTCGATGACTCGGTGCTGGCCTTCGAGAAGGTGGCGGGCGACGTGCTGTCGATGGAGGAGCTGGGGGCCTGTCTGGAGGGCCTGCTCCAGCGCCACCCCGACTGCTGGGAGGCGTGGGTGGCGCGACTGCGTCAGTTGCTGCGCGCGCGGGAGCTGGACGAGGCGGCGCGCGTGGCGGATCAGGCCACCACGCGCTTCGCGATGCTGGCGCCGGTGTGGCTGGAGCGCGCGTTGGTCCACCGGGCACGCGAGGACGACGCGGGCGAGCGTGAGGCGCTGGAGGCGGCATGTCGGCACTCGCCGGGCTGGACACGTCCGGCGTGTGAGCTGTCGGAGCTGCTGGAGCGCGTGGGCGAGGTGGCCCAGGCGCGCGAGGTGCTGGAACGCGTGGGCCGCGAGAATCCGCGTGATGGCATGACGCGGGGGTTCCTGGCGGACCTGCTGTGGCGCTCGGAGGAGCATGACCTGGCGCTGGAGCGCCTCTTCGAATCGCTGCGGTTGGACCCGACGTACGGGTGGGGCTGGGCGCGGCTGCAGGAGTGGTCGGAGGAACTGGAGCGGCAGGCGGACGCGGTGGCCTTCGCGCGGGAGCTCTGCGAGGGCCCCCTGCCGGACCCCATGGCGCGGCTGGCGCTCGCGGAGCTGCTGGAGGAAGCAGGGGAGGCCACGCGCGAGGAGCGATTGGCGCTGCTGGACGGAGCGCTGGAGTCCTTCCCTCGCATGGATGACGCGCACGACGCGCGAGCACGGATGCTCGTCGAGGCGGGGCGACTGGACGATGCGCTGGCGGCCTGCGCTCCGGCGGCCTACGGCGGAGAGCCTCCCTTGGCGCTGCGTGGCCGGGCCGCGTGGGTGCTCTTCGAGAAGGGCGCGCAGCGTGACGCGGTGACGGCGATGGAGGCCGTGCTCGCGGAGGCGCCTCGCTACGGCTGGGGCTGGCAGACGCTGGGCGAGTGGGCTCAGTCGCTCGAGGACGACGCCCTCCTCACGAAGGCGCGGGAGGCCCTGGTGGAGCTGGGCCCCGAGGACCCGGTGGCGCACGCGCGGCTGGCCGACGTGCGCGCGAAGGCGGGCGATTTGAAGAGCGCCATCGCCGGGTGGGAGCGCGCGCTGGAGCTGGCGCCGGACTACGCCTATGCCGCGACGCACCTCTTCGACGCGCGACTGGAGCAGGGCCAGCTGGACGAGGCGGCGCGGGCGCTGGAGGCGGCGCGGGGACATGCCCCGGAAGTGTTGGTGGCCGCGCGTGAGGTGCGGCTGGCCTGTGCCCGGGGCGACGCGAAGGCGGCCGCGCGCCATGTGGAGCAGACGTTGGCGGTGGTGGGGGACAGCACCTGGGCGATGGAGCGCTGCACGGAGGCCATGCGCTCACGAGGCTGGGACTCGGTGATGGAGCGCGCGGTGGACGCGGCGATGGCGGCGAGTGGAGGCGAGACCTCGGAGGTGCTCGCGCGAGCCTGGAGTCTCCAGCACGCCGAGCGGACGTGGACCTGGAGGGCGTGGGGAAGACTGCACGCACTGGCCTCGGAGAGCGCCGTGGGCGTCGAGGCCCTGGCGGTGTACGTGGAGCGACTGGGTGAGCTGGGGCGCACCGTCCTGCTGGCGCTGTTCGTCTTCCTGTACGCGACCCCGCTGCGCTCGCATTCGCGCACCTGGGGCGCCGTGGGTTATGCGCTGATGAAGCAGCAGCGCAGGGGGCGGGCGTGGCGTTGGTTGCGCGACTGGCGCGAGCAGCCCGCCGACGAGCTGCGTCCCTGGATGATGATGAACGTGCTGGTGGCCTGCTACGAGCATGGACGCCGCGAGGACGCCGAGGCGGCACTGGCTTTGGGATTGGCGCTGCCGGAGGAGCCCACGAGCGGGCACATGAAGGTGTGGCATGCCTTCTTCACGTCGCTGCGGGATGACCCCGAAGCCTTGTTGGACACGGCGCTGCTGGATGTGACGCATGTGCCCACGGATGGCCTGCTCAAGCTCGCCCTCGGGCTGGCCAGGACGGTGCAAGCCGCGCGGAAGTCGGGGGCCCGCGCCGCGCGCGCTGCGTTGGCCGCGGCGGAGCAGGGCATGGAGGGCTTCCACTCGCATCCGTTGGCGCGCAGGGCGCATCGCGACGCGGTGGCCCGGTTGCGCGCGGTGGTGGGCTGGCGCGCGTGGCTGCGCTCTTTGTTCTGAGTGCCGCTGGCGGTCAGCGCCGCGAGTCCAGCCAGGACACCAGCACGTCGGCGTGACAGGGGCCGGGCTTGCACCAGCAACCCAGCCGTTGGCCCCGCAGCGCGAGCACGTCCTCGCGCCAGGCGGCGTCGTGACGGGTGCGCAAGTCCAGGTACCAGCGGAAGGACTCGAAGGCGTCCACGTCCGGGCCCATGCGACGCAGGGCCTCTTCGCGGACCTGCTGCTGCTCGGTCTCCGGCAGCGCGCCGAGCCAGGGGACGAAGTACTTCTTCAGCATGGCGCCCGGAGTGCCGACGCCTCCGGGTTTGAACGGGTTGCCGAAACGACCGGGCACGGGGTTGGTGGGGCTCGGCTTCGCCCACGCGCGGAAGGCCCGGCCCACGTACACGTCACAGCCTTCGTGCACATGGACCGCCGTGGTGCGCGCCCCGGTCATCGGCATCACCTTCAGGGCTACTTCTTGCGCTTCTTGCCGGACGCGGGGACGGCGGCGGGGGCGGCGGCCGCGGCCTGCTCGGCGGCGACCTTCAGCTCGTCGCGCTCCTTCGACACGTTGGCCAGCTCACCCTCCAGCTCGCCGACCTTTGTCTTGAGCGCCTCGTTCTCCGCGCTCAGCGTCTCCTTGTCCTTGCGCAGCACGTTCACTTCGACTTTCGCGCGGTTCAGCTCGCGCGAACCACCGCATCCGACGAGGGGAACCACCGCCAGCATCGCCACGGCCATCCATGCCTTCATGTGAGTCTGCTCCTCTGTGCCCCGGGCCCGAGGGCCTGGGGACTTGATTCATTCGGTGAGGGGAAGGGGCCGGAGGAGCCCACCCGTCCCACCGGCATCGAGCCGGCGAGCCTAGGCATGGAGCCGTCACGAGCGGAAGCCACCGTTGCGTCGGATGCGCTCGCGCCAGGGGAGGGAGTGTTTGCATCTCAAAGCGCGGCGCCGGGCCCCGCAGTGCCAGCTCCTTGGACTTCGTGAATCCACACGGACTCGAGGCCCCAGGTGAAGAGGGCGCGGTGGTGGGAGAGGACGGTGAAGCCCTTGGCCTCCACGGGGCGGGTGACGGTGAGGATGCGGGTGCCGGGGCGGCAGGCGAGCAGGCGGGTGACGAGCCGGGCCCGGGTGTCTGGAGCGAAGGCCGTCCAGTTGATGAAGACGTGGGTGGCGTCGCCGAGCGAAAGGTCTGTCTGGGTGGCGTCCGCCTGCCGCAGCACCGCGCCGGTTCTGGCCAGGGGCCCCGAGGCGAGCGCGACGTGTTGTTCGAGCAGTTCGAGCCCCAGGGCCTCCGCGCCCAGCCAGCGCGCGGCGAGCAGGGCCCGCCCGCGTCCCGCGCCCAGGTCCACCAGCCGGGAGCCCTTCGTCAGCCCGGCCTTCCGGAAGAGCGACAGCGCGGTGTGCACGGGCGTCTCGCCGTACATCAGCTCGTGGAAGTCCTGGTGGCTCGCGCGCAGGACGCGGATCAACTCGAAGGAACGACGCGGGCGGTAGGGCGAGACGAGCACCTCGCGCAGCCACAGTCGCAGCCAGGCGAGCAGGAGCCGGGGGCGCCACGCGAGCACGAGAAAATCCCCCAGCCGGTTCACCCCTTCCAGGCCCAGGCTCCAGACGCGGATGACGAGGAGTCGGGGGAGGGAGATGTGGAGGTCGTCGTCGGATGACGAATCTCGCCGCGCGGGCGGGCTGGGTGAGTCCTCGGCCATGGCTGGGGCGGGCGAGGGTAGCACTCGTGAGAGCAAGGCTGTGCCGAGGTGCCCCGCGACTTTTCGCGGGGACCCGGGTTCGTACCTCCAGACCCGATGAGCCGGCCTGCCCGGCCTGACGCTGGAGATGAGCCATGAAGCGGAACGTGTGGACCGTGGGGACGCTGGTGCTGGGGTTGTTGTTGGCGCTGCCCGCGAGCGCGGCGAAGGCGGACCGTCGGCAGGTGCGTCAGCAGGCGCGCATCGTCCAGGGCGTGAAGAGTGGAGAGCTCACGGGCCGCGAGGCGGTGCGGCTCCAGTCTCAGCACCGCGAGCTCCGGCGGGACATCCATCAGGCGCGAGCGGATGACGGACGCCTCGATGCGCGTGAGCGCGCGGGCATCCGGCGCGAGCAGAACCAGCTCAACCGCCGCATCCACCGCCAGAAGCATGACGGACAGTCGCGTTAGGCGTGCCGAGCGGGCGGAGTGAAGTGGCGCAGGCGCTCTGAGTTCCGACGGAGAAACAGAGATGGTGGGGTGAACGCCGTGGTCTCTCGGAAGAGGGGCCACGGCGTCGTGCCGTGTGGACGGCGGATCAGGTCGCGGGGGCCTTGGGGCGAGGCACCAGGTACTTCTGGACGACCTTTTCCAGCGCGTGGATTTCTTTGTCGGTCAGGTTGATGAAGTACTTGGTGCGTTTCTGTTTGGACAAGCGACCTCCATTCTGGAGGCAGAACTGGACGAAGCGGTTGCGCAGCGTGTCTGGCAGCTCGACGACGCCGTCGAGTTTCGGGCGGGCCTCTCGGTAGCGGACGACGAAGTCCAGCTCGTCGCGGAACTCCGTGCGGATGGTTTCTTCCGTCCAGCGGTAGAGGTCCTCCGCCATGCGCGTGAAGTCGACGTAGCGATAGAAGCCGCTCGTCTTGCCCTTCACCGTCAGGAGTCCCTTCTCGTCCACCTCATAGTCGATGAGCTTCATCAGCGGCTTGGAGAAGGACTCGAGGCAAGCGTCGTACTGGTCCTTCCGCTGCAACATGACCGCGGAGATGGGGAAGATGAGCCCCTGGGGGGTGAACCCGGCCCTGGAGAGGATGTAGTGGATGAGCAGCCTGTGGAGCCGTCCGTTGCCATCCTCGAAGGGATGGATGAAGACGAAGCCAAAGGAGATGGCGGCCGCATGAACGATGGGGTCCACGCTGGAAGCCATCATGCGGTCCAATGAGGACAGCAATCCCGCCATCAAGCGAGGGAGCATCTTGCGCTGTGGCGAAATGAAATGGACACGTTGACGGAGTCCCACGCCAACGGACTCGCCCACATAGTTTTGTGCTTCGCGGTAACCCTTCTCCTTGAAGCGGTCTTCCACGATGACATTCTGCATGTGGACCAGAGCGGCCTCGTTCAGGGAGTCCAGGGCGGGAAGTTCACGCAAGAGGGAGACGAACCGCGCGGCACGCTGCTGGCTGGGAGTCTCCCGTTCGATGTTGAAAGAGGAGCGGGTTTCCTTGGCGTAGAGGTAGTCGACGGCGCGGCGGAGGGCATCTTCGTCGTAGGACTCCACGATTCGAGCCGCCTCGTTCGCGAGCTGCTTCGCCTCGAACTCCTGGAGGGAGGGCGTACGGCGCACCATGGGACAAAAATCCACATTGCCCAGAAGGTTGTCGCGCACGCGATGGCGCTGGCTGTTGATGGGCGTCGCTGTGTAGTAGCGCTTCGGGTCGAGCAACTCGACATAGTTGCCTGTGGTCACGTCCTCGAGTGGAAGCCGACGTCCCGTGAGGAACTCATAGAGAAACCAGAGCCGACGGGTGTTCTGACCGGTGGGGCGTGCCTGGATGTGGCGGGACAGCTCGTCCTCGAAGGGTCCCTGTTTCACCGCGCGGAACAACGCGGCGAGCACCTCCAGGGAGATGCCTTCGTGCTTGAGCGCGAACTCCAGATGATCACAAAGCGCCGGACCCGGGTCGTACGAACTCGGGTAGGTGACGAACTCGCGCCCGTCGCTGCTCCGCACATGCTTGACCGAGCCCACGCAGGCCGAGAGCTGATGGGGAGGCACGACGCCGAGGCCATGATCCTCGATGGCTTTCGCGTATCCGATGGGGATGCCTCTGCTCAGGTACATGGGGTCCCCCTTCAAGTACGGGTAGGACAAGCACGTGTAGGACTAGGACCTGCCTTTGCAGTGAACTGCGGGCGCACCGTGCTCTGAAGAATCGATAGACCGGGCACTGTCCCCTATGAACTTGTTAGAAGATTGCGGAAATCGTTAGAAAACGCCCCCTCGCCCCAAAAATCATTACAAAAGTGAGGCCGATGGGAGAGCCGCCGGGCTGAAAGGCCCCTGCTTGGCTCCCTGCCCCGCAAACGAAGAAGGCCCCCACGTGGGAGGCCTCCAAGTGCCAGCGGACTGGCTGCTTCCCTTCAGCGACGGCGGCTCAGGCCGCGGGCGCCTTGGCGCGCAGAATCTTCATGAACTCGCGCATCCAGGCCGGATGGTCCGGCCAGGCGCGGGCGGAGACCATGTTCCCGTCGACGACGGCGGCGGAGTCGATGAACTCCGCGCCGGCGTCCCGCACGTCGAGCTTCAGTGCGGGGTACGCGGCGCTCTTGCGGCCCTTGAGGACGCCGGCCGCGGTGAGCAGCAGCGGGCCGTGGCAGATGTGGGCAACGGGTTGGTTCTTGTCGAAGAAGTGCCGGACGATGCGCTGACAATCGGCGTCGTTGCGGATGTACTCGGGGGCTCGGCCGCCGGGGATGACGAGCGCGACATAGTCGGCCGGCTTCACCTCGGAGAAGGCCAGGTCCGCCTGCCACGTGTAGCCGGGCTTCTCCGTGTACGTGTCGAAGCCGTCCACGAAGTCGTGCACCACGAACTGGAGCTTCTTCTTCGACGGGGCCGCGAGGTGGACCTCGTAACCCTCCTCCAGCAGTCGCTGGTACGGGTACATCACCTCCAGGGACTCCGCCGCGTCGCCTGCGAGCATCAGGACCTTGGCCATGGGTGTCACCTCCATTGGGGTCTCAACGAACGACCGCTCCATCGTCTCCGCTGGTCTGACCATCAGTCAATCAGGTAGTCTGTCCGTCATGGTTTCCGGACGGACGTTCCAGGCGGTGGTTCGTAACCCCTTGTATCTCCAGGTGGCGGAGCGGATTCGGGAGGCCATCCTCAGTGGAGGGATGCCGCCTGGGGACGCGCTGCCCCCGGAGCGGGAGCTGGCGGAGCAGTTCGGGGTGAGCCGGGCCTCGGTGCGCGAGGCGCTCCGGGCGCTCCAGGCGCAGGGGTTGGTGGTGGGGCGGGGGAAGGCGCTGGTGGCGCGGGCGGCGAGCGGCCTGCTGAGCGAGGCGCTGACGCATGTGGTGCGGCTGCGGCTGGCGTCACTGGAGGACCTGGTCGACCTGCGGTGTGTGCTGGAGGCGGCGGCGCTGGAGCGGGCGGCGCGGCGGGCGGACCGGACGCACCTGGAGGCCGCGAGAGCGGCGCTGGAGGAGATGCGGCGGCCGGGTGTCACCGCGGAGTCCTTTCATGAGGCCGACGTGCGCTTCCACGTGGAGCTGGTGGCGGCGTCGGGCAATCGGGCCATGCACCTGGTGATGCTCGCGCTGCGCGACGCGATGGCGAGGCACCTGCTCGACGCGTTGGGGACGGAGGGACCGGGAGTGCTCCAGCGGCTCGCGGATGAGCACGCGACGATGCTCGACGCGGTGGAGCGAGGTGACGCGGCGGGCGCGGCGGCGCTGCTGCGCGAGCACATCGTGGGGTTCTACCGAGCGTCCGTCTCGGTGCCGGCGGAGGCCGCGCGATGAGCGGCCAGGGCGCGTGTGACTTCACGCCCACGCGCAAGGAGGTTGCCCCATGAGGACCAGAGGGAAGGCAACCTCGCTGCGTCAGTCAACTCATCGCCGTGAGGGCAGCCTCATGAGTGCCGGGATTGCCTCGCGAGGACGCGCGCTCACGTCGCCGCGGCAGGAGGTTGCTCCATGACGACCGATGGGAACGGAGCGTTGCTGCGAGAGCTGGCGGCGGTGCTTCCCGCGGAGGCGCTCGTCACGGACGCGGACGTACTCGACGCGCACCGGAGGGACCAGGCCGAGTGGGCCCCCGCGGGCCTGCCCCAGGTCCTCGTGCGCGCGACGTGCACGGAGGACGTGCGCGCGGTGCTGCGCATCGCCTCGGCACGTCGAGTCCCCGTGGTGCCTCGGGGCGCGGGCTCGGGGCTGTCTGGCGGAGCGAACGCGCTCGACGGGTGCATCGTCCTGTCGTTGATGCGGATGAACCGCGTGCTGGAGGTCGACGCGAAGGGGATGCTCGCCGTCGTGCAGCCCGGCGTGCTGAACGCGGAGGTGAAGGCCGCCGCCGCCGCGCACGGGCTCTGGTACTCACCGGACCCGGCGAGCTGGGAGTTCTCCAGTCTGGGCGGCAACCTCGCCACCAACGCGGGCGGACTGTGCTGCGTGAAGTACGGCGTGACGGGGGACGCGGTGCTCGGACTCGAGGTCGTCCTCGCGGATGGCTCCGTGGTGCGCACGGGCGGGCGCACGGTGAAGAACGTCGCGGGCTATGACCTGACGCGCCTGTTCGTCGGCTCGGAAGGCACGCTGGGCGTCATCACCGAGGCGACGCTCAAGCTGCGCCCCAAGCCGCCCAAGGCGACGACGCTGGTGGCCACCTTCCCCACGCTCGCGGGCGCGGGTGCGGCCGTCACGGACATCATGGCGCGCACGCGTCCGTCGATGCTGGAGCTGATGGACCAGGCCACGTGCCGCGCCGTGGAGGCCTACAAACCCCTGGGCCTGGACGTGGACGCGGCGGCGTTCCTCCTCGCGCGCTCGGACGCGGGCGGCGAGCAGGGCGTGGCGGAAATCGAGGCCATGGCGAGCTGCTGCGAGGCCACCGGGGCGACCTTCGTCATGCACACCTCGGATGAAGCCGAGGGGGAGCTGCTCCTCACCGCGCGCCGCCTCGCGTACCCGGCGCTGGAGCGGCAGGGCGCCACGCTGCTGGATGACGTGGGCGTGCCGCTGTCGCGAATCCCAGAGCTGTTCGCCGCCGTCGAGCGCATCGCCGCCGACCGGGGTGTCCTCGTCGGCACCTTCGGTCACGCGGGGGATGGGAACATGCACCCCACCGTCGTCTTCGACCGCCAGGACGCGGCGGCGCTGGAGCGGGCGCGCGGGGCGTTCGACGACATCCTCGGCGCGGCGCTCGATTTGGGCGGCACCATCACCGGCGAGCACGGAGTGGGCGCGCTGAAGCAGCCCTTCCTGGGCCGGCAGTTGGGGGAAGAGGGGCTGAGGCTGCACCGCCGCATCAAGGGGGCGATGGATCCACTGGGCATCCTCAACCCCGGCAAGGTGCTCTGAATCCCACGCCTCGCGCGGCGCGTGGGCCTTCGACGCGCCGCGCATTTCCCGTGGAATCGCGCGCGGTTGTTCGCCGACCTGGGAGGTCGGTCGAATATCGTCATCGACGATGTCGAGACCTCGCTCCTGGCTCCGACATCTCGATGAACGCGCCCCAATGGAGGGGCGCGGTGCCAAGAGAAAGAGGGAGCCACCCATGAAGTACATGCTCATGATGAACACCCCGACCGGTGGGGCGTACCAGGTCGCCAGCTGGCCGCAGAAGGACCTCCAGGCGCACATCGCGTTCATGAAGGGCTTCGCGAAGAAGCTCGGCGCCTCGGGCGAGCTTCTAGGCGCCGAGGGCCTCGCTGGACCCGACCAGGCGAAGAGCGTGCGGGCCGGGGCGGACGGCAAGCCCATCACCGATGGCGTGTTCCCGGAGTCGAAGGAGTTCCTCGCGGGCTACTGGATTGTCGAGGTGGAGAACCCCGAGCGCGCCTATGCCATCGCCGCCGAGGCCTCCGCCGCGCCCGGACCTGGTGGCAAGCCGCTCAACCTGTCGATTGAAGTGCGGCAGGTGATGAGCGGTCCCCCTCCCGACATGGAGTGATGGTGGTCGCGGAACTCGTCCACATCGAGCACCTGCTGCGCGAGCATGCACCGCGGGTGTTGGGCGCGGTCATCCGGCGGTTTCGAGATTTCGGAGCCTCGGAGGACGCGGTCCAGGAAGCGCTGCTCGCGGCGGCCCTGCAGTGGCCGCGCGAGGGCGTGCCGGACGACCCGCGCGCGTGGCTGATTCAGGTCGCCTCGCGGCGCATCACAGACCATGTGCGCGCGGAGGCGGCCCGTCGCCACCGCGAGGAGCTGGTCGTCAGCCTGGTGCCGCCGGAGCTGCAACTCGTGTTGTCGCTGGACAGCGACGAGGCGCTGGGGCGGGACGATGCGCTCGTGTTGCTGTTCATGTGCTGTCACCCGGCGCTGTCGACGACGTCCGCGATTGCGCTGACGTTGCGCGCGGTGGGCGGCTTGACGACGGCCGAAATCGCCAAGGCGTTCCTCGTCCCTGAATCGACGATGGCGCAGCGAATCAGCCGCGCCAAGCAGGCCATCAAGAGCTCAGGGGTGCCATTCCAGAAGCCCACGCCGGAAGAGACCGCGCAGCGATTGGGCACGGTGCTGCACGTGCTCTACCTCATCTTCAACGAGGGCTACACGGCGACGTCCGGTCCGGAATTGCACCGCACGGACCTGTCGGGCGAGGCGATTCGCCTGACGCGGTTGTTGCACACGCTGCTGCCCGAGGACGGCGAGGTGGCGGGGCTCCTGGCGTTGATGCTGCTCACGGACGCGCGCCGGAAGGCGAGGACGGGGGCGGCGGGGGAGCTGATTCCGCTCGACGTGCAGGACCGGACGCTGTGGGACGCGAGGATGATTACGGAGGGAATCGCGCTCATCTCCGCGACGCTGTCGAAGGGCTCGCTGGGGATGTACCAGGTGCAGGCGGCCATCGCGGCCGTGCATGACGAGGCGGCGCGCGCGGAGGACACGGACTGGCCGCAAGTGCTGGCGCTCTACGGCGTGTTGATGTGCCTGTCCGACAACCCGGTGGTGGCGCTCAACCACGCCATCGCGACGGCGATGGTGCTGGGGCCGGAGGCGGGGTTGGTGCTGGTGAAGGGGCTGGATGAGGAAGGGCGGCTGGAGGGGAGCCATCGGCTCGATGCGGTCCGCGCGCACCTGCTGGAGCGAGCGGGGAAGCACGAGGCGGCGGTGGAGCACTACCGGAAGGCCGCGGCGCGCACCACGAGTCTGCCGGAGCGGAACTATCTGCTGACACAGGCGGCGAGGCTGAGCGACGCGAGGAAGTAGCGCGCGACGGACACTCTGGCGCGGCGCGGCGAACCCGTGGCTGCCGAGTGGAAGGAAGGGGAAGCCGCTATGCCCTGAGGTGCATGCCGCGAAATGCGGAGCCTCGACTAGCGTTCCTGGACGGTGAGGGAGTTGGGGCTCTTTCATCGACGAGGGGGAAGACCATGTCCACCACCCATGTCATTCGACGTGGCGAGTGCATGTTGCTGGTCGCACGGCGCTACGGAATCCTGGACTACCGGCAGGTCTACGAGCATCCGGCCAATGCGGAGCTGCGTCGCAAGCGGCCCAATCCGAGTGTGCTCTATCCCGGGGACACGGTGTTCATCCCGGAGCCGCGCCCCTCGTTGATGCCGCTCTGTGAAGGGTTGCCGCGCTCTCTCACTGTCAATGCGAGTGCCCGCTATCTGCGGCTCGAGTTGCGAGACGACGTGGGCGCACCGCTCGCGAGCAGACCCTATCTGTTGTTGTTCGGTCCCCGGGTGGTGGAGGGGGAGACGGACGGAAACGGCCTCCTGGTGCAGCGCGTTCCGCTCAGCGCGAGTCGTGCCGAGCTGGAGTGTGAGGACCAGTGGTGGGAGCTGGAGCTGGGCACGCTGCGTCCCATGCACGACGTGCCGGATGACGGTGTCGCGGGGGCGGAGGCCCGGCTCATCAACCTGGGGTACGCGCTGGCGCCGACGGGGCGGATGACGCTGGAGCTGCGCAGCGCGCTTCGAGCCTTCCAGCACCGCAATGGCCTGGCCGTCACGGGTCGGTTGGACGCGGAGACGTCGACAAGGCTCGAAGCGTTGCACGGGAGCTGAGGCATGACGGCGAAGGCGGCGAAGAGGCGGGGCGGGGCGGAAGCGGAATCTCCGAAGAAGGTCGCGGTGGCGACGGCGCCGGAGCGAGAGGCGCACCACGCGACGCTGAGAGAAGCGCAGTGTACGGACTGCGCGGTGGGACTGCTGCGGCAGTACGTGAGTGCGAGCCTGCGCAGGCAGGGGAAGGCGGACCCGGGGAACCGACGGTTCCACTTGAAGGGTGACGAGGCGCTGGAGTTCTCGCGGACGACGCCCCTCGCGCTTCAGCTCGTGGGACTGCGTCGGGAGCGCGGCGTGGCCCCGGGGTTCGAGGACCTGCTGCTCGTGCTCTATGACCCGGCGCTGCTCGTGGAGGCGGAGCGGCCCCTGCTCGATGCGGAGGGCTTGCGCGAGGCGAACCTGGAGGACACGCAGGCGTATGTGGACGCGGTGCTGGAGGACCGCGTGCACGCGCCACCGAGGGACTGGCCATTTCCGGGCGTGAATGTGTCCTGTCCGAAGTGCAAGCACTGGCGCGTGGCGATGTTCCCCCTCACCACGGAGACGGGCCACTCACCGGAGGAGGCCGCGCGGGGAACGAAGTCCCTTCACCTGAGCGCGATAGCGCCGGGGCTCTACAACGCGCACTTCCGAGTCGCACAGCACGAGGAGCGAGCGGAGTCCTCTCCCGCACCGGGACGCTCTGACGACGCGCCTCCCGAGAAGAAGAGCCAGTCCAACCGGGTCGCGCTGCATGAGGAAGATGCGGCGTCGCCCGTGCTGCGGCTCTCCGAGGACGCGATACCCGTGAGAAGGCGTCACCTCATCGCTGAGTTGTTGAAGTCCGCGCAGGCGGCACACGACCGGGAAACGGACGAGGTGATTCGGGCGGGCTTCCTCGAGAAGGACACCGCGACGAGGAAGTCTCAGGCGGGGCCCGTGCTGAACGATGCGGACGTGTCGGTGACGGAGCCCCAGGCACGGACCGATGCCGCGCGAGTGGCCGAGCACCGGAAGGGCCAGGCGGTGTCAGTCTTCGAGGCGTTCAAGGCGAGGCTCGAAGCACAGGAACGGTGTCTCCGTTTGGAAGATGCAAACGGGACGGAGACGCAGGACTTCACGGCACAAGGCAACGCGCTGGCTCATCTGGAGGTCGTGGAGGACGAGACGGCTCCGATGAAGTCGGGCCTGTGGTGCGTCTTCAAGACACCCCCGTCGTCTCCGCCAAGGACACTGCGGCTGACGGCGGAGTCCGTACTCGTCACGCTCGGCACGACGAGCGGCGCGGGCTTCCATCCACCCGGAGTCGGAGGGTCGGGCGTCGAGTCCCGTCAGGTGTTCCGCTCACCCGAGGACTTCAAGACCTTCCTCCGGATGGCGGTGCTGTCGAAGCGAGCGCTCTGTCCCGCGCGCCAGTCGACCTGCACCGGGTCTCGAGGATGCTCGACTCGAATCCAGGACCTGGAGCCCTGTGACTTCGGAGCCTGTGGCTTCAGGTTCGACTACGTGCTGGCCGAGACGACTCGCGCGAACATGGAGGCGCTCGTGTCCCGACTGGGTGGCCCGGACTGGGACACGCTCTTCGCGTCGTCCTGAGCCTCCCCAGTTCCGCGATATCGAAACAACGACTCAGCTCCGGACGGTGGCGTGCTCGGTGGCCCAGTTGAGGGCGAGGTCCGCGACGGCCTCCCAGCCCGGCTGCGCCACGGTGTAGTGCGAGCGGCCCTTGAGCTCCACGTACTCCGTCACCGCCTTCGACTTCGCGTAGCGCTTCACGTTCTCCCGCTGGATTTTCGCCGGGAGGATGATGTCCGAGTCACCCGAGAGGAACAGCAGCGGCGCGCGCTCGTCGTTCTTCAGATTCACGGTGACTTCGGAGTGCGGCGTCAGGTTGGCGAGGGCGCCCTGGAACAGCGCGCGGCCCGAGCCCGGCACGTACTGTGTGCGGTACACCTCGTCCGACTCCTCCTGCGTCAGCGTGTTGGTGAAGGCGTAGTGGAACTGCTCGGGCGTCATCGGCGCGGGACGATTCACATTGGCCGGGTTGAGCAGCGTGGACGCGGTCGACTTGATGGTGGTGAACGGCAGCGTGTAGACGCCCTTCACCGGCGCGGAGTGGATGGCGACGCCCGCGGCGCCCACGCCCCTGTCCAGCAGCATCTGTACGAAGGCGCCGCCGTACGAGTGGCCCATGAGGATGGGCGGGGTGGGCAGCGCGCGGATGATGCGCTCGTAGTGGTCGACAATCTGCTTCACGCGCAGGTTCTCCAGCGGCGTCGGGTCCTTCTGGAGCGCCTCCACGCCGACCTCCAGGCCGGGCCACGACGGGGCGATGACGCGGTAGCCGGCCTTCGTGAAGCGGTCAATCCAGCCCTGCCAGCTCCTGGGCGTCATCCACATGCCGTGGACGAGGACGATGGTGTCGGGCTGGGTCTGGGTCTTCTGGACGGTGGCGCTCATGGCGTACTCCCTCTTGGTTTCACCGCGTCTGCCGCGGTGTGCGTTGCTGACAAGAGGAACAGTAGAGACCTGGGCGTCCGCGAAAAATGGGGCGCCGGGCAGAGGACTGTTTCCACGCGGGAAACAATCCTCCCCAGGGGAGACCCGCTACTTCGAGGCCGCGCCGAGCTTCTCCAGCATCATCACGGCGTTGTTGTTCTTGGGGTCCAACTCCAGCGACTTCTTGTAGCGGAAGATGGCCTCGTCCTTCCGCCCGGCCTCGGCGTAGCCCTCACCCAGGCTGTCGTGGGCGTTGGAGTCCTGCGGGTAGAGCTCGACGTTGGCCTCGAACATCTTCACGGCGTCGGGGACCTTGCCCGAGCGCAGGAGCGAGTAGGCGATGTCGTTGAGGACGGCGGGGGACAGTTGCTTGTCCTCGGGTGTGGCGGCGCTCTTGCGGGCCTTGAACCAGGTGATGGCGGCATCGGCGCCCTTCAATCGCGTCAGCAGGTCCACCGTGGTGAAGGCATTGTCGGGAGCGAGCGTGTAGCCCTTCCAGCCGTACTCGGCCATGACGCTCGCGATGATGGGCTCGAAGAGGCGTGAGCCCGCATCCGAGTTGGTCATGATGGCCACGCCGCTGCCCGACTCGAAGGCCATGAGGAAGCAGCGGTAGCCCTCGTTCGAGCCGCCATGGCCGAACCAGTCCTGGTCCGAAGGACGCTCGAAGCCGATGCCGAACCTCTCTGACTGGCGGGTGAGCATCTGCTTCGCCATCGCCTGGGACACCACGCGGCGGGACTGCCCCTTCGTCGCCTTGGACATCTCCAGCGCGACGCGGGCGAGGTCCGACGGCGTCGTCCACAATCCGGCGGGGGCCATCTCCGGGTAGACATGCCAACGGCCCTCGACGCTCTTGCCCCCGGAGTACGTGCCGCTGGCCGCCATGGACGCCAGGTGCTTGGGCAGCGGCTGCTCGTAGGTGCTGTGCTTCATGCCGAGCGGCGCGAGCACGGTCTCCTTCATGATTTGGGGGAAGGGCTTCTTGAGCTGATCCACCAGCATCTGCTGGACGATGGTGGTACCGCCGCCGCTGTAGCGCGTCAGCGTGCCGGGCACGGTGTCCACGCGCACGGCGGACGTGTTCGCGGGCTTCTCGCCATCGAGCACCTGCTGGGTCGTGGGCACGGGCCCGGTGACGGAGTAGCCGGGGAAGCCGCTCACCGTCGTCCCCGCGCTGTGCGAGAGCAGCCGGCGCAGCGTCACCTTCTGCTCCTTGGTGAACTCGTTGTCGGGCAGCTTCCAGGAGATGAGCGTGTCGTTGATGTCCGCGTCGAGCGACCACTTGCGCTTCTCTGCGTGGTGCATCGCGGCGAGCGCCGCCACGGGCTTGCTGATGGACGCGGCCTGGAAGAGCGTGTCGACGGTGACGGCGTCGGTGCCGCCCACCTGCTTCACTCCGTACCCCTTGGCCCAGATGAGCGAGCCCTGGTCGAACACGGCGATGCTCACGCCAGGGATGCCATACAGCTCCATCCACTGAGGCAGCGAGAGCTGACGTGGCGCCTCGCCGGGGAGGGTTACCGCGGGCAGGCCCTGCTCCACGCGAGCGATGCGGGCGGCCTCGGTGGGGCGGGCCAGCCACTGCGTCGCGGGCTTGCGGGTGTCCGCGGCGGTGAGGAGGCCCAGGGCCGTGAGGCCCGAGAGGGCCACGGTGAGGAGACGGGATGAAGGTCTTGGGTTCATGGAAGGGGTTCCTGGAGGGACTCGCGTGAAATGCCGCGTCACACGAACCCTACGCGGTTCCCCCGGGTCGCTTGCGCTCGCCTGCTCATGAGGCGTTTCACGACCCGCTGGAAACCCCCGAGCGGCCACCCACCAATGTCCTGCGGCAACCCCTGGAGGTGTCGAGCGGGGAACAGACGCGCTGGGTTCAGCGTGCGCTGGGAAACCCCGAAATCACCGAATCGAAAATGAGGAGACGGGCTTCGACTTTCCGAAAGGAAGTGACGCATGGGGGGCACGGCGGCGATTCGAGGTGGCTCACCGACGACGTCGTCGACGGGGACCGCCGAGGCGGATGCGGCCCGGCGTGCGGAAGAGGCTCGGCGTCGCGCGGAGGCGGCGAGGAAGGCGGCGGAGGCCGCGCGTCGTGCCGCCGAGGAGTCACGTCGTGCCGCGGAGGCCGCGCGTCGCGCGCAGGAGAAGTCGCGAGCGGAGGCGGCGAAGGCGAAGTCCCAGGCCGAGGCGCCGGGGCAGACTCCGACAGAGGCGAAGGACTCCAGGAAGGAGGCCGTGGAGGCGCAGCGGGCGGAGAAGCTCGCCGCGCAGCGGACGGCTCGGGCCGAGGAGTCGCAGCGGGCCGCGGAGGAGCATGCCGCGCGCTCCGCCCAGCGTGCGCAGGGCGCGATGCGTGAGGCGAACACGCAGGCCAGTGTCCAGGGCCTGCCGCCTCCGTATGACGCGCAGCGCCTCTCGGGCGCCACGTCCAATCCGGTGCGGAGCAGTGTGTCGAGCTTCGAGGACGCCTCGCGCAACGTGCTGCGCGACAAGCTGCTGGGCCATGTGCCGGCGCCTCCGGGGAACTCGGAGGCGTCGTCGCTGCTCACGGAGGATGCGAAGGACGGCAAGGTCAACTGCCTGGATACGGCGGCGGACTGGGTGGACAAGGCGTCGCCGGAGTTGCTCGCGCGCTCGGAGATGGTCTTCCTGAAGGACCAGCGGCCGGGGACGGAGGGCCAGACGGGGCACGTGGTGGTGCGCCAGGGCGAGCAGGTGTTGGACCCGACGACGAACCAGTCGTACGAGTCGCTGGACGCGTACAAGAAGGCGCAGTCGCAATACACGGAGGCGGGGACGGTGTCGGCGACGGATGCGAAGCGCATCTTCGACACGCCGCCCGGCTCACCCGAGCGCGCCGCGGAGTTGGACAAGGCGAAGCTGTCTCCCGAACTCCAGTCGATGATGGTCGCGGACGTGAGCACGCCGGAGAAGGAGGCGTGGGACCGCTACGACGCGCACGTGAAGAAGGGCCTGGACTTGAGGGACGTCCCAGGGGGCCTGCGCCAGGAGCTTCGCGCCGAACACACCGCGACGACGCAGCGGCTGAAGGACGAGGCGAACAAGTCGTCTGTCGACCGACTGCGGCAGGAGTTGAGCGCCACGCCGGAGGGCCAGAAGGCGCTCGCGGACCTGGATGCGCGCGGTGTCCAGGTGAACGTGGTGGACGACGCGTCCTATCCGGAGCTGCCGGGAGAGAAGACGGACGGCTACGCGTTGCCGGGCAACGGGGACATCACGTTGCGCCGCTCGGCGGCCACGTCGGACGTGTTGCTGCGCGAGGCCCAGAACTCGGCGCGGACGCAGGAGCTGAGGCTTCCGACGACGGAGGCGGACGGGAAGCGGCTGTCCGCGGCGGTGACGGAGCGCATCAACGCGAACCCGAGACAGCCGGTGGAGTTCGAGGCCGATGGCCTCCACGTGGTGGCGATGAAGAACGCCACGCCATCCGTTGTCGAGCATGGGGGCAGCATCGTCGACAACGTGTTGGGGAGCTGGGCGAGGCCGGAGGCGGCGAAGCCCTTCTCCAAGCTGGCGCAGGAGGAGGGGCGTCAGCCAGGCAGCGACACCATCATCAACACCAGCTTCTATGGCGTCCCTTTCTCCGGGAGCAGTCCGGTGGGGAAGGTGATTGAGAACGGGAAGGTGCTGGGGGGTGAGTCGTCACCGGACCGGTTCTATGCGGCGTGGACGTCGAGTGGCCTGAAGTTCGGGCAGGGAGATCCGCCGGCGGATTCGAAGGTGGCGTTTGGTGGGGCGGTGCCGCTCATCATCAACAACACGCCGTATGGGGACGGGAATCAGTACAAGCCCGGGACGTCCTCGGCGGCGCCGCTCACGGGAGACCCGGGGGCTTATGCGTCCGACCTGACGCAGCGGAACAACGAGGGCTTCAAGGACCAGAACGAGCGGGGTGCGAACAGTGGAAAGGTCGTCGTCGGTTACGACCGGGACACGGGCACCACGTATGTCGTCGCGCAGGACGACGGGTCGAAGCCGGGCAAGACGCTCGCGGAGATTCGCGACTCGCTGGTGAAGCTGGGGGTGGATGACGCGGTGTCGTTCGACGGCTCGGACTCGGCCACGCTGGTTCGGGATGACCAGGTGAAGGTGGACCCTGGTGGCGTGAAGGACAGGACCATCCCCTACGGGCTCAAGCTGAGCCTGCCGTGACGCGGGGGACGGGGACCCGGATGTGTGTCGGGCCCCGGAAAAGTAATTCCCGATGTAACCGTGTGGGCGCTTCTGGCGAAGAAGGGGTGTCTGTCCCTCATCGCACTTGGAAGGAAGTGACCCGTGAATTCGCTGACCAAGGTGGATGGCCGTTCGACGATGCGCCAGCAGGGCCCGAAGGCGGATGACGCGCAGCGCGCGGATGATGCGCGCAAGAAGGCGGAGGCGGAGGTTCGGGCGGCGAAGGCGGCGAAGGAGGCGGAGAAGAACGCGCGCAAGCAGGCCGAGGCCGCGGAGAAGGCGCTCGACGAGGCTTCGAAGAGGCGGGTGGAGGCGGAGATGAAGGCGAATGCGCCGGGGCAGACGCCGAAGCAGCAGGAGTCCTCGGCGAAGGCGCTCGCGGAGGCGCAGGCGGACGAGCAGACCGCCCTGGTGAAGCTGGCCAACGCGCAGAAGAAGCTCGAGTCCGCTTCCGCGAAGGCGTCCGAGTCCGCGCGTCGCGCGGATGAGGCGAAGAAGAAGGCGAACGACGCGGCGGAGCGGGCGGGGCAGCCTCGGCCATTTGGCAAGGAGCAGCCCAAGGCCAACGAGAAGTCGCAGTCGACCTTCGAGGACGGGCAGCGCCAGCCGGACATGGAGAAGATGATGGGCCGGACGCAGTCCGCGAACAGCATGGAGCCGGCGTTCTCCTCGAACATGCCGATGATGAAGCCCTCGGAGATGATGCAGTCGATGAGCGTCTGAGCGCGGCTCCGCTCACTTCGGCGTGGCGTGGTCCAGGACTTCCTTCCAGGCATCGAGCGCGCGGTGGATGTCCATGCGCTCGGTGGCGGTCGTCTCCTTCATCGCGAGGTCATGGATGCGGACGAGCGACTCCTCGATGACCCGGGGGTACTCATGCTTGGACGCGCGCTCCAGGTACATCGCCTTGAACTGGACGAAGCGCCGCGCCAGCCGGTCATCGCTGGGCGTCAGGGCTGGAGTCGAAAGCATCGCCAGCACGTGAGGGCCCGGCGCGCGCAGGGGCACCACGGAAGGAGGCGGTGGCGTGGGCTCGGGATGCGTGTCCGCTGACGAGGGCGGCGCGGTGGCGACCTTGGGGGCCTGGAGCGTGCGCAGGTGCTGCGTCAGCGTGGAGATTGACGCACTGACCTGTGTGCTCTCGGCCCGGGTCGTCGCCTTGAGTGCGCGTGCGTGGAGGTGCTTGAGCTCCTTCTCGAACTCCTCCGAAGGGGCGCGGCCCGAGGTCTGCTTCAAGTAGCGCTCCTCGAGGTTGTAGACGCGCTGGACCAGCTTGGGGTCCGGGGGCGCCTTCTCGCCGCGTGGCAGGAAGGCCGCTGGGTGCCTCGGCGTGGGCCGCGATGGCTGCTGCTTGGGGTCGGTCGCGGTCTTGTGGACGGCCGGGGTGGCCGTGGAGGCGTCCGCGTCGGAGACAGCGGGCGTGGAGGGCGCCTGGAGCGCCGCCGAGTTGGAGGGCTGTGTGCTTCCCTCGGAGCCGGGCTCGGGGAGGTTTGGAGTCGCGCCTTTCGAGGGGAGCGCCGGGTCGTTGACCGCGAGAGGTTGCGCGGAGGCTTCTTGCGTGGGAGGCGGCGGAGCAGGAACGGGCGCGCGCTCCGGAGGATTCTGACGGGGCGCCTCCGCCGTGGTGACGGTGGTCGGGACGGGTGTTGTCCCCGCGCGTCCGGGCCCCCAGGGTGAGAGCAGGAACGTTGCCGTCGCGACGCTGGAGAGGAGCGCGGCGCCGGCGGCCAGCCAGACACGTCCGCGCCGGGTCTTGGGGTGGGCGAGCTTCACCTGGGACCAGGTGGATTTCGTCCCACCTTCACGGCCGATGGGTTGAACGGTCGCGGTCGTTCCGGGGCCGAACGGAGGGACGACGGTGGGCGGAATCCGCTTCAACGCCTGTTGCACGGCCTCGGCGGACTCAGGGCGCAGGGCCGGGTCCTTGGCGAGCAGATGAAGGACGAGGGTGTCGAACTCGGGCGCGATGCCGGGGACGAGTGAGGAGGGGAGCGGGGGTGGTTGCTCGACGTGAGCGAAGAGGACCTGGAGCTGTTCGCCCTTGAAGGGGCGTTCGCCGGTCAGCATCTGGAAGGCCATGATGCCGACGGCATAGAGGTCGGTCGCGGAAGTGACGGTGGTTCCGCGAATCTGCTCGGGGGCCATGTACTCGGGGGTTCCGAGGATGGTGCCGTCCACGGTGGTGGGGCCGTCGTGGCTGCGCACCAGCTTGGCGATGCCGAAGTCGACGAGCCTGACGGCGCGCGAGCCGTCGAGCATCTCCGCGAGGAACACGTTGCCGGGCTTCATGTCCCGGTGCACCACGCCCGCCTTGTGAGCGGCTCCGAGCGCCGAGAGAATCTGGTCGAGAATCCAGGCGGTGGTGTTGGGGTCCAGGCGTCCGAGTTGCTTGAGGGATTCGGAGAGGGACTGGCCGCGCAGCAGCTCCATGATGATGTAGGGCCGCGAGTCGGGCAGGCGTCCGAACCCGAAGATGTCGATGATGCCCGGGTGGCGGATGGAATTGACGGCGCGTGCCTCGATGAGCAGACGTTCCACCTGTTGCTGGGTGACGTGCTCGGCGCGGAGGACCTTGATGGCGACTTGTTTGCCAATCAAGGGGTGGACGGCGCGATAGACGACGCCCATGCCTCCCTCGCCGATGCGCTCCTCGATGATGAAGTCATTGACCTGGGTCGAAATCAGCGAGTCTTTGACTCGTGGACTTCGTTCCCCCCTCGTTGTCTCTCTCACGGTCATCGGTCTTGCCACGGAGCCTAGTGCCGGCGTGTGAGGCCACTCAAAACGAGGTGCGAGGTGTTGGCCCTGACAATGTCAGATGTTGGCCATCTGAGGGGAGAGGTGACAGCTGCGCCCCGCGCTGAGGCGTCAAGGCGGTGAGCGACCGCCGAGCTTCGGGAAGCGCTCGTAGGCCCGTAAGAGCGCGTCCAGGTGGGCGGGGTTGTCGAGATCGAGCGGCGCTTCGGTGAGCGGCACAATCCATCCACCCGTTGCCGTGCGCCGCGCCCGTGAGAGCAGGTCCGTGTCGCGGGCAGGGTCGGGGAACCCGATGGCTTCCGCGGCAGCATCCGACCAGTAGTTCAGCCAGCCGAGGTAATAGGGAATCTCAGGCGAGCGGATGTGCTCGAAGAGCTTCAGGGCGGGCAGCCCCCTGCGTGGGGACGGCGGCCCTTCCAGCGTGGGTGCTGTCTGATACGCAATGTCCAGCGCGGCTCCGTCCGGCGTCGCATGCCCCCAGAACGCGCGTGCGCCTTCCGCCATGCCCTCCAGCATCTCCACCGCTGCCGTGATGCTGGCCGCGTCCAGCGGCAACTTCGCATGGACTTGGAGCTGTTGCTGGCCGCCAGGGCTTGCGCTCGCGGAGCGTCGCATCCCAGAAATGGTTACTGGGTAGCTCTCGTCACCGTTGCATAGCAGTGGGAACTTTCCGCGTGTTGCCGCCTCAGCGAGCCACGCCTCGCGTTGTGGTAGCTCGATGGGGCGCCCTCCTTTGCTCACTTCCCACTCCAGGCGCAAACCGGGCAGCGCCCGTTCCATGCCACGGACGACAGCGAGTGTGCGGCCGTCGTGCCCCGCGAGTGTAGGCGCGTAGACGGTCATATCAAGGCGCTTTCGCGTGGTCATCGTTTGCATCCCGTGACGGCGATTCTGAGGCTGGAGTCCTGTCGCAGCAGCGCATCTTTGTGCGCGGCACTACTCACCCCAACGACGAAGCTATATCCACAGGCCGCTGCGATGTCGCGGTCCTCCTGGAGCTCTTCCAACTGATCTTCGACGACCCGATCCCGGAGGAAGTCACTGTACGTGTCAAACTGATGGGTCTTGATCTCCCACAGCACACGCGCGCCGACTTGAAGCGCATCAAACCGCTTGCCGCCAACGAGCACGTCATTGCCGGGATAGCGGTTGGGCGGAAACGTGTCGGCGCACTCGTTATGCGGAGCATCCTCGCCCGCGTGCGGCACCGGGACGGGCCTGCACTCCGGATGGCGTTCTCGGTCCAGTGGATCGGTCGGCGCCGGGGGGAACCAGTCCTGCCCTGCTGGCTCGGGCTTTCGGTGCGTCAAACGCTCCTGCTCATCGGGGGGCCGCGTTTGGGTCTCAGGCTGCGCACCCTCACGAGATGCCCTCCGATATGCATCCAACTCTTCTTTGATGGCGACGGCCACCACGACTGCTCCAGCGACAATCACGGCTCCAACGACTATCTCGGGTGCTATCAGGATGCAGACCCCTAAACCCAAGGTCGCGGCCCCCGCGGAGGCGACAGAGCATCTTCCCGTGACATCGCGAAACTGGACCCGCTGATGGTCGAGCGCCTGATAGCACCTCTCCACAAGCACGGCCCATTCGTTGGATGCCTCCCGCACCACGCAGCGCCCGCCATCCGCCCACGGCAGCGTCGCCGCTCGCTGGAGGTTGGCGACCCTTGGGTTCAAGGGCACTTGCTCCCTTGGGCTCGGTGCCGACGTAGCGCACGCCGAGAGGAAGAGCAGAAGTGTGGCGCAGGCGCGGAGTCGCATGGGCGCGTCCTTTCAGTCGAGCCAGCGAGCCGCGGGTCAGAGTCGGCCTGCTCCGGAGTATGCCACGACGATGTGCGGTGAAGACGCCTGGGCCGTGCCAGCGCGGCTGCTCCGGCGCGACGGGGCTCGGTAGGGAACGCCGTAAAGAATGGCGTCAGGCAGACTGAAGGTCGGGTCGGGCCCAACCCTGAGCTATCCCCTCGTTTGAAGGTTCTCCTCGGAGAACCCATGGGCAGCCGAGCGAGCTTTGAGGGGAAGTCGATTCGCACGCACCACTTGCTTCGCCTGGAGGCTCTTGGTGGTGAGTCAGTGCTGCAGCGGCTTCACGGCCTCGTTGACCTTCGGGGGATGTGCGAGGCCGCGCTCGTCGCCACCTGGGCAGACGTGGGGTGGCTACTCCGACTTCCCACCCGTCCGCTGCCAGAACTCACGCACCAGAATCGTCGCGAAGCGCGAGTCATTCAGGATGTACCGGCGCCACAGGCGCTTGGGTTCATTGACCAGACGGTAGAGCCACTCGAAGCCCGCCTTGGAAATCCACTGCGGCGCGCGCTTGGCCGTACCCGCGATGAAGTCGAACCCCGCCCCGATGCCAATCGCCACGGTGGGCCCCAGCTTCCCGGCCACCTGCGAAATCCACACCTCCTGCTTCGGACTCCCCAACGCCACGAAGAGCAGGTGCGGATCCGCCTCCCGAATCTTCGCCACAATCGGGTCGTTCTGCGCATCCCCTCCATCCGTCTTCACCATCGGCGAGTCCCACCCCACCACCTCCACGCCGTACGTATCCTTCACCTGCTTCGCCACCTTCGCCGCCACGCCAGGGCCCGCGCCGAGCAGGAACACCCGCCACTTGCGCTCCGCCCCCAGCTTCATCAGCGGGAGAATCAGGTCCGAGCCGGCGATGCGCTCGGGCAACGTCACGTCCATCGCCTTCGATGCCCAGACAATCGGCATCCCATCCACCACCGAAATCGTGGCGCGCGAGTACGCCTCGCGGAACTGCACGTTGTCCTCCGCCAGCACCACGTGGTCCACGTTGGCCGTGAAGACGTAGCCGCCCTGGTGCAAATCGACCAGGCGCCCAATCTGCTGCACGGCGTCCTCGAACGTCAGCTGGTCGATGGCCAACTGCCCAATGTGCAGGCGCGGGCGGCCCGTGGTGAACGGCGTCGGCTTCGGAGTCTCGGGGGTCGCGGCACTCATGGCTTCTTCACCGTCAAATCAAGCACTGTCATCGAGTAGGGCGGCAGCCGCTGCGTCAGCGTCCCCGCCGTCTTGCTTCCAGCCGTCTGTTCCAGGAACCCACCCGGCGCGCCCGAATACCCCAGCACGCGCGCACCCTCGAGCGTCCCACAACCCTTCAGCTCGACCCGAGCCTGCGCGGCCTGGTCCGGATCAAAATTCAACACCACCGCCACCAGCTTCGTCCCCGACTCGTCTCGCGAGGCGAACACGCTGGTGCCCTCCTCCGCCTTCGCCGGCACCCAGTAGTCCTGGAAGTGCCCACCGCGCCCGTCGAAGTCCCTGAACGCTCGAAACGCCCAGAACACCGGGCTGCCATTCGTGGGGTACTGCCAGAAGTACGCGGAGTAGATGTTCTCCTGCGCGAAGCGACCCAGCGCCTCGGCCTGCGCCAGTCCGCCGCTCATGTGGCCGAACGCGCCGAAGTTGTACTCGCCGATGGAGATGCTCCGGCCCGGGTAGTTCTGCGCAATCCACTCCTTGAGGCGTGGCAACAGGCGCACGGGCTCGGCAATCCAGGACTCGTCCTTGTACGTCGGGTCCCACAGGCCCCGTGTCGAGCGGATGCGGCGCGCGTTCGTCTCCGGGTCCGTGTTGCCTTCCAACCCCACGCCGACGTTCGTCTGCGGGTAGAAGTGAACGTCCACCACGTCGAGGATGCGCACGCCCGTCTTCTTCTCGTGCTCGCGCAGCTGCCGCAGGTACCACGGCAACAGCGGCACATCCCCGTGCGCGCGGCGGTCCGAGTGCGGCGCCTTGCCCGGCGCGAAGTCCGCCGCCGACCAGAGGTAGTTCGTCCAACCCCACTCGGCCGGGCCCGCGATGAGCGCCTCCGGGTCCGCCTTCCGCACCGCGGTGCCGTACGCAATCGTCCGGGACAACAGCCCGTCGTACGTGAGCGGCTCCGGGAAGACATCCCGATGCGTCGAGTTCCAGAGCATGGGCTCGTTGTCCAGGATGTACATCCGGACGTTGCGCTCCCCTCCGCGCGCGATGTCCCGCTCGCGGATGGTGCGGACCCACTCGGCGACGAACTCGGGCGAGGCCTCGGTGCTCGTCTGGGACGGCGCGCCCGGCTTCAGCGGTGTGCCATCGCGCGTGACGCCGTTGCCGGAGCCGTTGTCCTCGCCGCGCTGCGGACCGAACTTCGACACCGGGAAGCCCACCGACGTCGTGTCCTTCGCCACCCAGCCAATCAGCGGCACCGTGACGGCGGACATCATGCCGTGCTTCCGGTTGGAGGCGATGAAGTCCTCGTAGCTCAGGCCGATGTCCACGTTCTGGAAGAACCAGTCGTTGGCCGTGTTCCACGCGCCGCCCAGCTTCCAGTTGTAGCGGGACGTGGGGTTTCCGCCCCAGCGGCGCGTCGTCGCGCCCATGCGGTACTGGTGCTGGTCCTTCTTCTCGCGCAGGCCATCCATGGCGATGCCGTAGATGAGCGGGCTGATGCGATGGCCGGGCGAGGTGCAGTCGATGGTCAGCTTCGTCTCGCGCCCGCTGCCCTTGCCGGTGCGCCCCCCGCCCGCGGCGAGCGCGGCGGCGACCTCGGGAGGCAGCGGCACCAGCGACACCTTGTCGAAGAGCACCCAGTCGCGCCCCACGTCCTTGGACGCGCGCAGCACCACGCGGTCGAACGCCTCGCCGCGCGGGTTGAGCAGCTCCATGGGGATGAGGATTTCAGACCACTCGCCGTCCTTGCGGACCTGGAGCTCGGAGGTAATCGGGATGCGCGGGAAGGAGGTGGAGCCCTGCGCGTCCAGCCGCACTTCGAGGAACTCGCCGTAGGACTCGGGCGCGCTCAGGCGCAGGGACAGCGCGCCGAATGAGCCCTCCAGCTTCGGGCGGTACAGAATCCAGCCGCCGTAGTTGAACAGGCGCATGCGCGCCGGAGCGCCCCGAGGCAGCTCACGCGGCGCCCAGCCAATGTCCTTCCATCCGGTGCCCAGGCCCCCGTCGTAGAGCGCCTCCAGCGTGGCGGAGGACGCGGTCGCACCGGAAGCCGCCGTGGTGCCGGATGCGTTCTTCACCTCTCCGGAGGTCTCCGTGGTGCCGGACGCGTTCTTTGCCTCGCCGGACGCCTTCTCCGCCGAAGCCCCGGCTGTGCTCTTCGCCTCGCCGGAAGCCGCCGTGGTACCAGACGCCTTCTTCGCCTTGCCCGCCGCCTTGGGCGACGCGCTGGCCACGGGCTCGGCGCCGGTGCCGTCCTGGGCCTGGAGTCCCTGGGCCACCGCCACCGTGCCGCCGACGACGAGCGCGCACGTCAACACGGCCGCGCCGGCCTTCCTCCGCGAACCCTTCACGCCGTCCTCCATGAACTCATCTCCCCCGGGCTCGCCGTGAGGCGGGCCTCACAGCACCACGTCGTCGGTGTCCTTGCGTGGGAAGACGCGGGCGGGAATGCCCACGGCCACGCTGTCCGGCGGAACGTCCTGGAGCACCACGGCATTCGCGCCAATCCGCGAGCGCGCGCCAATGCGCACCGGCCCGAGGATGCGCGCCCCGGCCCCAATCCACACATCGTCCTCGATGGTCGGGTAGCCGTTGTCCTTGGCGGTGCCCACGGTGTTGTTGCCGTAGAAGCGCACCCGGTCGCCGATGCGCGCGTCGCCGCCAATCACGATGCCCAGGCTGTGCACGAAGTACACGCCCTTGCCCAGCGTGACGTCCTTGCCAATCTCAATCCCCATCACCGCCGTCTGCGCCACGCGCAGCACGTGGTTGACCAGGGGGATGTGGTAGTCGAGCGCCGCCTCGCGGGCGCGGTTCAGCGCGGTGATGCGGTACGAGTCACTGGTGAGCACCATCTTCGCGATGGACTTCGCGCCGGTGTCGCCGTTGGCCGCCTTCGCCAGCTCCAGTGCATCGGAGACCAGCGCGCCGAGCATCGAGCGCTTCGACTTCATGATGTTCATCGTCTCCCCCCGCCCTGGAGGTAACGCGCGACCTCGCGGGCAATGCCAGTCCATCCACCCGCCTCGTTGCGAGCGCCCCGCAGGTACTCCATGCCGTACACCACGGAGGTGCCCGCGAACGCCGCCTTCTCCAGCCCCAGCTTGTCCGCCGCCTTCGCCGCGCGCATCACCGCGCCCGTCAACAGGCGCGTGGCCTCCGGGGCCACCACGGTCGCCGCGAGCAGCGGGCGCGCCAGCGGGTTCGTCTCGAACAGGAGCCGCCACGGATTCACGCCGCGCACGTCCGGGTGCTTGCGCGCCACCTGCGTGTCGAACATGCCGTAGCGGTGCGCGCGCTTGAGCCAGCGCTCGAAGGACACGTGGTCACTGCCGTGCAACACATACGCGTCGCTGGCGAAGACGAAGGAGCAGCCGGCCTTCTCCAGCCGCACGCCCAGCTCCACGTCCTCGGACTGGCCCAGCGACTTGTCGAAGCCGCCCACGCCCACGTAGTCCTCGCGATGGAAGGACACGTTGCCGGTGTACAGGTGGTTGCCGTGCGCGCGGGCACCGGGGACGGAGAGCTCCTCCGCCATGCGGTGGTTGAGGTACGCGTACCAGCGCTCGAACAGCGGCATGTCGCCAATGGACGGGTCTGGCCGGATGCGGCCGAGCACCACGTGCCGCGAGCCCGCGGGGTGGTGGTCCAGGTGCCGTTCCAGGAAGTCGTTCGCCACCTGCATGTCGTCGTCGGTGACGAGCACGACTTCACCCCGAGCGGCCAGCACGCCCCGGTGTCGCGCGGCCGCGGCGCCCGCGTTGGCTTGCACCTCCACGCGCAGGGCATAGGGCAGCTTCGCGGTGAGGGCGAGCAGCGGCTCCTTCACCGGCTCCTTGGAGCCGTCATCCACGACCACGACCTCGAACCGCTCGGGCGCGAGCGTCTGGGTGGCGAACTGCTCCAGCAGTCGGGAGATGAGGGGGAGCCGGTTGTAGGTGGCGACGACGACGCTGAGGCGGAGCGACGGGGCGTCAGGAGACGTCATGGCTTCTTCTTCCTGGACGACGAGGCCCGGCCCTTCTTCTTCGGCCGGGGGAAGGTGACGCTGCCCACGAAGCGCTCCGCGCCGATGAAGTCCATCGTCTTGCGAGCCGAGCCGAAGTCGGTCTCCCCCAGGGTGACGCACAGGAGGACGCCGTCGGCGGCGAGCGCCAGGGGGAGGCTTGCGGGACGGGTGAGGACGGAGTCGATGACGGCCACGACGCGCTCACCCCGGGCGACGCGCTCGCGCAGCTCCAACACGCGGCGGGGCGCCTCCGCGGGGGAGATGCTGGTGGCGTCTTCCAGGTGGATCTTCTGCGTGGCCGCGTACGGGGCGCCGGCCTCCAGGATGGCGGTGGCGGCCTCCAGCGCGGGGGCGCCCGGGTGGGCGG